>CALKVG010000652.1 GCA_937998045.1 uncultured Myxococcales bacterium | reverse complement strand
ATGTGTATAAGAGACAGTCCTTGACCACCACACGAAGGACGGACGGCCAGGCTGTGCGACGCGCACCGAGGTGCGCCGTCCAGACGTTACCCGTACGCTGCCAGGCTACCAGGGTGGGTTCGAGGTCGAACATCGCCTGCAGGGTGAGGGGTTCGCTCATGGCGTCGATGCGCCCGGACGGGTCCCACACCTGGACGCGAGCGTCGATCGGATCGCCCGGACGCGCGCTGCGGGGCGAAAGCTCGACGTCGGCCCGGAGCTGCCTCCGCGCGAGCACCACGTCCGGAAGCAGCATCTCGAGAGGCTCCGCGGACGAGGCCTCGACCATCGTCCCGTTCGCGAGCGCATCTCCCGCGGCTGCGTCCTTCCAGTCCTGCGCGCTGTCGGGTCGGGAGCGGCCGGCACCGCGAACGACCACCGCGCCGTCGCCGCTCGTCCGGCTGGGGACCGTGGCTGGCGAGGACGGCTCGATCGCCGCCGCCGTCGTCCCCTTCGAATCGGTCGGCGGCGCGGAGCCACCGCCCAGCGCGGGTGTCGAGGGCGCTGCGAAGGCGAGCGTCGCGAGGGCTGCTCTCACGCGCGCAGTACATCAGCCCACGAGAGCGGGGCCTCGGCGCGCCTCTCGACCCGCGAAGACGTCCCTTCCGAGAGGGGGCGCAACGCGCCCTTGCGGATGGGTTTTCGGCTCGCATCGATACCCGCCGCCATGTCGAGCGCGAGCGCGAGCTCCGACACGGTCGGACACCGTGCGTCGGGGTCGCGGAGCAGCGCCGCGTGGACGATCCGCGCGAGCGACGGGGTGACCCAGGGCGCGGCTTCCTGCAGGGGAGGGGCTTCGCGCGACGTGATCTCCAGGACGAGACCCATGAACGAACGCACGTACGCGAACGCCGGCGCGCCCGTGAGCGCATGGTAAAGCGACATCCCTAGGCTGAAGACGTCGCTTCGTACGTCGACGTGCTTCGCGCTGACGGCCTGCTCCGGCGAGACGTACTGCGGCGTCCCCATGAACCGGCCCGTCGCGGTCAGCCCGCCGCGCCGGTTGGCGCCGAGCGCGGACGCGGCTTCCGCGGAGTGGGCCTTCGCGAGCCCGAAGTCGGTGACCTTCAGCACGACGCGGCCGGGGTCGCGCGTGTCGAGGAACAGATTCGACGGCTTCACGTCGCGGTGGACGATGCCGCGCGCGTGGGCGGCTCCGAGCCCCTCGCAGGCCTGCACGAACAGCGCGACGGCCACGTCGGGCTCGAGCCGACCCACGCGATCCAGCAAGGCCGCGAGGTCCTCGCCTTCGAGGAGCGGCATCACCAAGAAAGGCAGGTTGTGCGTCGCGTCGATTCCGTGGTCGACCACCGGCACGACGTTGGGGTGGGCGATGGTCGCGCAGACCGCCGCCTCGCGCAGGAACCGGGCGCGGCGCTCGGCCGCGGAGGGGCCGTCCTCCGCGTCGCTCGGCGCCGAGAAGAGCGCCTTGAGCGCGAGGCATTCGCCCGACGGGCCGCGCGCCTCGTAAACGGTGCCCATGGAGCCGCTGCCGAGCACCCGCGAAAGCAAGTACCGCTCGCCCACGCGGGTGCCCGGCTGCAAAGCGCCGACGTGCCTCTGCACGCACCAAAGATAGCGTCTCGGACGGGCGTCGCGACCGGCCTTTGTCGCGACGGCCCTTCGTTCAGTAGGGGTTGTTCGTGTCCGTGCCGGTGGGCTGCTTGTTCGTCGCGCCCTTCTGCAGCGTCTGCTGGATCTTCTCCGCCTGGCGCAGGTGCGTTTCGACCTTCGTGCGGGCGTTCTGGAGCTCGGTTTTGAGCTCGGCGCTCTTCGTGTTCGGGATCGCGCGATCGAGAAGCTCGAGGGCGTGGTTGTGATCCCGGATCTGGGCGTCGATGTACTCGCGATCGAAGTCCTTGCCGCGCATCGCCTGCAGCGTCGAAAGCTCGTTCTGCGCGTCGGTCTTCAGCTGGTTGCTGACGGCGTTGTCGCTCGGCGTGATCTGCGAGCGCGAGAACACGGCGTTCGCGCGATTTTCCATGTCGCGGTGATGCGCCGCCATCGTCTTGGCGAAGCGCTTGACCTCCGGCGAGCTCGCCTTGGTCTCCGCCATCTGCGCCGCCTGGATTTCGCCCATGTTGATGGCCTGGACGACCGCCGCGAGCTGCCCGTTGTCGAACCCGGACAGGTCCGTGCCGCCGGCCATTGCGCCGCCGGTCATCCCCGCGCCGCCCGGCATGCCGCTCGTGCTGCCCTGCATTCCGGTCGTGCCGCCCATGGTGCTCGGCGCGCCCTGGCTCGTTCCGCCCATCGCGCCGGGCCCGCCCGCGCCGGGCTGGTTCATCGTGCCCGACTCCGTTCCCGTCATCGACCGTTCGCCTTGGGTCGGGGCGCCGGTCATCGTGCCGCTCGGCGGATTGCTCGGGTTCTGCGAGCCCGGCGTCGCGGGCATCTCGCTCGTCCCGGGCGCCGCGGCATACGGCTGACCCATCGCTGCGCCATACTCGCTCGGCGCCGTGGCCGGGGCCGGCGGCGGCGGAGCGTTTGCCTGAGCCTGGCGACTGCCGCCTCCGCATGCGGTCAGGCCGAGAGCCACCGCGAGCGCAGACAACGTCGACAGCGATCCGTTGCGATAGTTCATAGAGTAACCTCCTGAGGTCCTGGCCCGACTGCAATGGCGATACCCTGCGGCTCGGACGCCCATCGAAACGGCTATCTGCGGCATGCGCTGCCGTGCGGTCGTGACACGGACGGGGCAAAGTCCACCGCGCAGCAAGACTGCGGCGTGCGCCCCGGGCGCAGTCCACATCGAGTTCTGCTATTCGCGAGCGGATGTCCCGACCGGACGGACCGAGGTAGAGGGATGAGTCGACGCGCGCTCGTCCTGGCTGGCCTTGCCTGCGCGCTCGAGGCGAGCGCGTGCGCTCGAAAGGACCCGCCCGCTCCGCCGCCGCCGGCCGCTCACGTAAAGCTGACCCCCGCGCCGACGGCGGGGGCCGTGGAGCCGATCGTCCGCGAAGAGATCGCGCGCGCGTCGACCGAGCAGCGCAGGCTGGTCGTCTACGTGGGGGCGGAGTGGTGCGAGCCCTGCCAGCGGTTTCATCACGCCGCCCAGAACGGGGAGCTCGACACGACGTTCCCCGACCTGACGCTGCTCGAGTTCGACCTGGACCGCGATGGGCAGCGGCTCGCGTCGGCGGGGTACAAGTCGAAGTACAT
>CALKVG010000651.1 GCA_937998045.1 uncultured Myxococcales bacterium | reverse complement strand
CCGCCGCCGCTGCTGTTGCTCCCCGACGACGAGCTTCCCGACGTACTGCCGGAGGTCGCGCCGCCGCTCGCACTTCCGCTGGTGCTCCCGCTCGCGGAGTTCCCCGTGCCGGAGCCACTGCTTCCCGTCGAGCCGCTGCCCCCGCTGCTGCTCCCCACTGCCCCCGAGCTCGTGCCGCTTCCGGTACCGCCGCTGCTCGACAACGGGCCCCCGGAGGTGCTTTGCCCCCCCCCTGCATCGAGAACGAGTTGATCACTCCCGTCGCTGCATGCGGCGAAGAGGAAGCAGCAAGACAATAGCGACGCAGTGCGGCTGACCATGGAATTTCGACCTCCTGCACACCCGAAGAGTATAAGTGGAGAGAGGAAACGGGAGCGATCAGAGCAGAGGAATATGGCCACCCTCACGAACTTTGATCACGAACTTTGATCCCGCTTCCTCGAGTGATCGTTCATGCGCACCCCCACCCACTCACAGTATCAGCGATGAAAAAATACCCTCGGGATGAGTACCAGCCGCATCCGCGGCACCAGTTCACGTTCGGCCTATGGACGGTGGGCAATCCCGGCCGCGATCCTTTTGGAGACGCGGTTCGGCCCCCCCTCTCTCCGCTTCGTACCCTGGATCAGCTCGCCCAGCTAGGCGCCTACGGCGTCAACCTTCACGACAACGACCTCGTGCCGAGCCACGCGTCGGCGGGCGAGCGTGATCGGATCGTGACGGAGTTCAAACGAGGGCTGCGCGACACCGGCCTGAAGGTGCCGATGGCCACCACGAACCTCTTCTCCGATCCGATTTTCAAGGAAGGGGCGTTCACGGCAAACGATGCGCGCGTTCGCGCGTACGCGCTGAAGAAGACCATGCTCGCGATGGATCTCGGCGTCGAGTTGGGCGCCAAGACCTACGTCTTCTGGGGCGGGCGCGAAGGCGTCGAGACGAACGCCTGCAAAACGTCGCAGGACGGGCTCAAGCGCTTCCGGGAAGCGTTGAACTTCCTCTGCGAGTACTCCATCGCCAACAAGTACGACTACAAGTTCGCCCTCGAGGCGAAGCCGAACGAGCCGCGCGGCGACCTGTTTTTGCCCACCACGGGCCACATGCTCGCCTTCATTTACACGCTCGACCACCCCGAGATGGTCGGCGTGAATCCCGAGACGGCTCACGAACAAATGTCGGGCCTCGACTTCTCGCACGGCGTCGCCCAGGCGCTGGAGGCCGGCAAGCTGTTTCACATCGACCTGAACGGCCAGAAACCAGGTCGCTACGATCAAGACCTGCGCTTCGCGAGCGAAGACCAAAAGGGCGCGTTTTTTCTCGTCAAGCTCCTCGAGGACGCGAAGTGGAAGGGAATGCGCCACTTCGATAGCCACCCCTACCGGACGGAAGACGACGATGGGGTGTGGGACTTTGCGTACTACAGCATGCGGTCCTACCTCATCCTCAAGGCGAAGGCCGAGCGCTTCAACGCGGATCCCGAGATCCAGGAGATCCTGAAGTCGCTGAGGGACCAGAGTCGCCTGCCGATCGACGGCGTCGACGACGTGACCAAGTACAGCGACAAGACGGCGGTTGCCCTCAAAGGCTGGGCCCCCGACCTCGAGCCGCTGCGAACCCAGGGTTACGGGTACGAGCGGCTCGATCAGTTGACGACGGAAGTCTTGCTCGGAGTCCGCTGACGGCTGAATCCCCGGCCCGGATCCCGAAGGACCGGGTGCCGATCAAGATCCCGCAGCGGGACCACAGCTCTCCCAGCGCCCGGTGGTCGCCGAGCGCTCGATCGCGTCCAGGATGCGCTGGTTGCGAACGCCGTCCTCGAAGTTGGGCGTCGGCAGCTTCTGCGAGTGCACGGCGTGAAGGAGATCGACGACCGTATGCGTGAAGCTGTGCTCGTAGCCGATGATGTGTCCTTCGGGCCACCACGCCGAGATGTACGGGTGCTTGGGGTTGGTCACGAGCACCTTCCGGAAACCGCTACTAGGCCCTTCTTCTATGTAGAGGTCCAGCTCGTTCAGGCGCTCGAGCTCCCAGACGATACTTCCCTTGCTGCCGTTGATCTCGAAGCGAAGATCGTTCTTTCGTCCCGGTGCGAATCGCGAACCCTCGACGCTTCCGATGGCCCCGTTCTGAAAGCGTAGAAGAGCGACGGCGGCGTCATCCACGTCGACCGGCGCCCTGGCGTTCGAGTCCGGCAGGCGCCGCTCCTTGATGAACGTGGTCGTCGCGGCGGTGACCTCCGCGATCTCCCCGACGAGGTAGCGCGCGAGATCGGTCGCGTGGGAGACGAGATCGCCCAGCGCGCCGGACCCCGCCTTGGACTTGTCGAGACGCCACACCCGCGGAAACTCCGGGTCGACGATCCAGTCCTGCAGGTAGAGCCCGCGGTAGTGACGGATCACGCCGATGCGGCCCTCGTCGATGAGCTGCTTCGCGAGGGAGACCGCCGGCACGCGGCGGTAGTTGTGGCAGAGCATGTGAAGCACGTTCGCCCGCTTGACGGCCGTGAGCATTGCCTCGGCCTCGCGAAGGCTGTTGGCGAGAGGCTTCTCGCAGAAGACAACCTTCTTCGCCTCCGCTGCGGCTACCGCGATGGGCATGTGACCGTCGCCGGGGGCCACGATGTCCACGATGTCTACGTCGTCACGCCTCACCGCATCCTGCCATGACGTCGAGTACCCCTCCCAACCGAGAGTCTCTGCCGCCGCCTTGACCTCCTTCTCATGGCGACCGCACAGCACCTTGAGAACCGGCTGGAACGGCAGGTCGAAAAACCGCGCGGCTTGCCGCCACGCGTTGCTGTGCGTCCGGCCCATGAACTGATAGCCCACCATGGCGATGCCGATCGTCTTCTTCATGGCGCTGTTCCGTCCTCTCTACGATCGAAAGGCCTCGCGTCCTCGCCCTTGGACCGGAATGTCTTGCGATGCCAGCACTTCGTTCTGTAGCGCGAACATACAACCGGCGGCCTCGTCGATCTTGCGCGCGAACGCGAGCGATCCCTGCAAGATCGGCGCGAGCAGGTCCTTGTCCTGAATTCGCGCGCGAGGGTACTCGTGCTCGACGATGAGATGCGTCTTCGCCACATCGAGGGGCAAGAGCTCGCGCGCCGCCAGTTGATGGTCGAGCCAGTCGACCGTCCGGTTCTGCAGATACGCGAGCGGATCGTGCCGTGCGGTCCCCGGCAGCTCGTGCTCGGAAAACGCCACTTGTTTGAGCCAAGCTTTGCCGGGATCGCCGACGGGCTTTCCGCCCTTCCAATCGCCGCGCTCCATCGTCTGGCCGCCGTAGCCCCACGCCGACACGCCCCTCGAATCGATTACCTGCCCCTTGACGTGGAACCCCGCGATCAAGAAGCCGTAACCCTGGTCCTTGAGGTACTGGAATATCGAGCGCGTATCCTGGCCCATCAAGATGGCGTGAGACGGATCGTAGTGAATCCGGAACTCGTCGCCGACGCCGTGCCGCTCGCAGATCCGATGAATGGCTATCCAGGCGCCCGGCGTATAGGCGATGTTGTTGTGCCAGTTGTCGCCGGTGGTCCACCCCGGCATCGGGCACTGCTCGACGCGATAGGTGAGGCCGCGGGCCTTGGCCGCTTTCAAGAGCGGAACGAAGTCAGTAGCGAGCTGCTCCAGATTTTGGTCCATGCTCAACGTCTGATTCCGCCCGACGAAGCCGCAGACCGCTTCGACCCCCAAGAGGCGCGCGGCGTCGAAGACACGCACCATGAAGTCGTGCTTCTTCTTGCGGATCGCGGGGTCGTGGTGCAGCATGTTGTCGAAATAGGCAATGTCGGATATGCCGATCTTGCATCGCTGCATGGCCGTCTGGACGCGCTTGGCCCTCGCCGCGTCGAACGGGCGGCGCAGATCGAGCGTGTTGGCGACGGGGTCCAGCATCGCCTCCGGCGGAACGTCGGATTCGGTGGGATGCAGCGCAGCGGACAGCTGGATGTTGTCGGCGCCCAGCTCTTGGGCGAAGGACAGCCAGTCTTCGATGGCGCGGTCCGGATCCTCGTCCCTCACGTTGCGCGGCGTCAGCTCCTGCAGCGCAGCCGTCAGGACTCCCAGTCTCATGAACTTCGGGGCGAACGGTTTGCTAGGCATGTCAATTGGTTCCTTCCCTCGGTGCGTCGCCCCCTCTCTCCGGCACGGGCCATAGAACGGCGCGGTCCGGATCGAACCGGGGGTAGACGCGATCGCCCTGCTTGAGTGGGGCACTCTTTGGCACGAGCACGTGAACATGCTCGCCCGCCCAAGCGACGACTGCAATCTTCGCCGGCCCCATGTTCTCCAAGAGCTCGACGGTCCCCGGGTGGGAGCCGCCCTCGAGCGCGATGTCTTCCGGGCGAACCCCGAGCATCAGAGGTTGCCTGGGCGTGTCCGGCCGCAGAGGCAACAGCGGGACGCCGCTGCCGGTACGGAGGAACCCGTCGTTCGCAAAAACCGCGAGCACGTTGATACGCGGTTGTCCGAGCTGGCGGGCGACCGCCGGAGATCGCGGCTTGCGATAGATCTCCTGCGGCGTGGCGTCCTGCAGAACGCGTCCCTCCGACAGGACCACGACGCGGTCGCCCATGGATAGGGCCTCGGCCTGGTTGTGGGTCACGAAGATCATCGGCGTGCCGAGCTTGCGTCGAAGCTCGACGAGCTCCACGCGGAGGGCCTCGCGCAGCTTTGCGTCGAGGTTGGTCAAGGGCTCGTCCATGAGAAAGAGGCGCGGCTTCCGCGCGATGG
The DNA here is from genome assembly GCA_937998045.1 of uncultured Myxococcales bacterium. Taxonomy (GTDB): domain Bacteria; phylum Myxococcota_A; class Polyangia; order Polyangiales; family Polyangiaceae; genus Palsa-1150. The sequence goes on along the minus strand of CALKVG010000651.1, from coordinate 10,493 downwards.
CTCGCCCGATCGCCACGCGCTGCATTTCGCCTCCGGAGAGGCGCGTGGACTTGCGATCCAGCAAGTGTTCGATCCTCAGCAAACCGGCGACGAAGGAAACCTGCCCTTGTATCTGCTCCTCGGTGAGACCGCGGCCCGGTGCCCGAAGAGGAAACTCGATATTCTTGCGCACGGACCAATTGGGATAGAGCGAAAAATTCTGAAACACGAGCGCGACGTCCCGCGCCGCAGGAGAGGCGTCCGAGACGTCGGCGCCGTTCATCTCGATCGTTCCGGAGTCCGGACGCTCGAGCCCCGCGATCACGCGGAGCAACGTGGTCTTTCCCGCCCGCGTGGGCCCGACGACGACCAGAAGCTCGTCCCTACCTACCGTCAGTTCGATGTCGGCGAGGGCGGTGACGCTCCCGAAGCGTTTGCTCACGCCGCGCACGGAGAGGAAGGTGTCAGACATGAGCGCGGCTCCGGCCGGAGAGCCCGTCGAATAGACGACAATGGGTAAGATCGAGACCGAGAGAGACCGTCGAACCGGGGGGATGCGGCTGATTGGATCGCATCACGATTCGACCCTCGCGCGTCTCGACGTGAACGAACCGGTGGGAGCCGAGGTACTCGTCGAGCACCACGACGCCCCCCAGGGGGCCGTGCGCGTTCGCATGCACGTACTCGGGGCGAATACCCAGCGTCGCCGGGCCGGAATCGCCTTCCATTGGAAGGGGCAAGGCCAGCGGCGAGCGCTTGGGTACGAAGACCGGGCGCCCCTCGCGCCTCTCGACCGCTCCGTCGATGAGATTCATCCCGGGGCTCCCGACGAAGCCGGCGACGAAAAGGTCCGCCGGGTCGTCGTACACCCCCGTCGGGGATCCGATCTGCCGGATGTTCCCATCGACCATCACGACGATCCGGTCGGCGATGCTCATCGCCTCCTCCTGATCGTGCGTGACGTACAGAGTCGTCACGCCCAGCTCCTGTTGTTGCGCCCGGATGAACTCGCACATCTCGAGCCTCTGGTCCGCGTCCAACGTTCCAAGCGGCTCGTCCATCAAGTAAACGCGCGGGCGGCGCACCATGGCTCGCGCAAGGGCGACGCGCTGGCGATCTCCGCCTGACAGCTCGGCTGGATACCGGGTCAGCAACGGGGAGATTCCCACTCTCTCGCATACTTGATCGACGCGTGCGTGAATCTCCGCGACCCGAACTCCCGCGCAGCGCAGGGGGAAGGCAACATTTTCCCTGACGCTGAGATGCGGGTACAGCGCGTAAAACTGAAAAACGAAGCCGACGTCACGCTGGGATGGGCGAAGGGACGTTACGTCCACCCCCGCCAGCTCGATCTTGCCGGCGCTGCACGTTTCGAGTCCGGCGACCATCCGGAGCGTCGTCGTCTTGCCACACCCGGAAGGTCCGAGGAGCACCACGAACTCTCCGTCTTTCACGTCGAGGTCGACGCCTTTGACCGCCACCGTACCGTCGGGGTACGTCTTCTTTACCGACGAGAGGCGGAGAAAGCTCATGACCGCGACGGCTCCGTCTGCATGTGAGCTGTCACGATTTCGAGAACCGTGCAAACCAACGTGATGGCGAAGCCCCACTTCAGGCTCACGCGCCAGAACGGCTGGAAGATGAGCGCCGCTCCCAGTCCCATCCCCGCCAGAAGGGCCCGGTCCGCGCGCGCTACGGCGCTATTGCTTGATTGTGCCAAACGTCACCCCTCGAAGGAGATGCTTTCGAACCATGATCGTGAACGCCACGATGGGGGAAACGAAGAGCAGCGTGCCGGCCGCAATCCGGGGCCAGGGGACGCCCTCTATGTTCCCCTGCAAACCCGCGAAGTACACGGGGACCGGGACCGCATGCGCGTTGTTCAGGGTCATGGCGAAACCGAATTCGTTCCACGACGAGATGATACAGAAGACCGCGGTGACCGCCATGCCCGTACGCGCCTGGGGCAGGATGAGCCGAAAGAATGTCGCCATCCGGGAGTACCCGTCCACGACCGCGGACTCCTCGTACGCCCGCGGGATCTCGTCGATGAAGCCCTTCATCAACCATGTGGCGAGAGAGAGGTTGAACGCCGAATACAGAATGATGAGCCCTAGATGGGTGTTGGGCAGATGAACCGATCGGTACATGATCAGAATCGGCGCCACCACGGCCAGCGGCGGGAAGAATCGCGTCGAAAGGACGAAGAACAGCCAGTCCTTGGCGCCGGCGATGCGAAATCTGCTGAACCCGTAGGCGCAGGAGGTTCCCAGTCCCACGGATGCCGCTGTGCTGCACAGGCCTATGATGGCGCTGTTCAAGACGTAATCCAGGAAGTTCGGTTCGCCGTCGGCTGCCGCGCGACCGGTCGCGCCGAACGCCTCGAGGGTCGGGGAGAACGCGACGCCGGCACTGCCGACGGCCGTCCCCGGAATGGGCACGAACTTGGCGGTCGTGGTGATCGCGTCCGGATGGTGCTTGAAAGCGGTCAAGACGAGCCACAGCAGCGGCAGCAATCCGAACATGACCCCCAAGACGATGGTGACCCAGCGCAGCGCTCTCATGTGGCGACCTGCCCCGACCTGCCTTGCTTTCCCGCGAGCCAGTCGAGGTAGCGTGTAAACACGCTCGCGAGCGCGATGACCACCACCAGAACGACGCAAGCGTAGGCGCCGCCGAGCCCGACTTTCTGGCCCGCGAAGGTGACTTGATAGAGGAGCGCGCTGACCGTCTGCGTGGACGCGTCGTTGGGTCCCGTCAAAGCCATCACCAGATCGAATTGCTTCAGAGCATCGGTGCATCGGAGAAGAACCGCCAGCCCGAGCAGCGGCGCCGTCATCGGCAGCGTGATGCGCCGAAATACCGCCCAGGTCGACGCCCGGTCGATCTCGGCCGCCTCGTAGATGTAGCCGGGAATGGCGTTGAGGCCCGCCAGCGCGATGAGCATCATGAACGGGGTCCACATCCAGACGTCCACCAGGATGACCGCCGGTAGCTTCCAGTGCGGATCGGTCAGCCAGTGGGGTCCGCTGATGCCGAGCACCTCGAGGGCCTGGTTCAGAACGCCGTTGTGTGCGCTCAAGATCAAGTTCCAGAAGAGACCCATCACGGCCGGCGACAGCATCATGGGAATGAGCAACAAGCTCAAGACGGCCGACCTTCCGCGGAACGAATCCCGGAGGGCCAGCGCCAGAACGAACCCCAGCAGGAGCTCGATGGCTACCGCGCACACCACGAAAGCCCCGGTCGTGCGCAGAGCGTCTTGGAAGCGCGGACTCGCCAGCTCGCCGAGGACGGCGCTGTAGTTCCGGGTGCCGACGAAGTCGTAGGCGGCGCTACTGAGCTGAGCGTTCGTAAAGCTGAGAAAGACGTTGTAGAGCAGCGGGAACAGATCGATCACAATCAAGAAGACGAGCGTGGGCGCGACGAACGCGATCCGAATCGCCGCGGCGTCGTGCTTCACTTGCGGAATCCGGCTTCGCGGAGGATGCGCTCGTGCTCCTCCGCGATGGCGCCGAGCGCTTGCTCGGGTGCCTTTGCGCCGTCCAGTGCCTCGCCAAGGTGCTGCGCCGCCGACGCCAGGAGCTCGTTATACGGGGGGACGTTCCAGAAATCCCTCATCAGCCCCACCGATTCGGAGAATGCCTTGTTGTAGGGGGTGGCATTCATGAAGGCGGGGCTATTCAGGATCTCGACGTTCGCGGTGAACCCCGCCTCCTTGGTGATCCAGCGCTCCTGGTTTTGCTTGGCCAAAAACCAGGCGATGAAGTCCTTCGCGAGCTTCTGCCGCGCGGGCGGAGCCTTCGTCGATATGCTCATTCCCTGCCCGCCGAGGCTCGTGAAACGCTTGCCATCCTTCTCGGGTACCACGAAGAAACCGGCCTTGGCGCCCATGCTTCGAACGATGGTGGGATAGAAGGCGAAATAGTTCATCGCCATCGCAACCGATCCACTCGTGAAGGCTTCGAGCACCTTGCCGTAGTCCATGTTGGACCCGTCGTTCGGAGCAAATCGGAGGAGTCCCTTCATGAACTGAAGCGCGTCCGCGCCGGGCCGAGCGTCCAAGATCCCCTTGACCGCGAACGTATTGCTGTCCCCCCACGAACCTCCCCAATCCCAGAGAAAGGGCTGATATCCCATCACCAGGGCGTCATAGCCCCGGCCGGTCAGGAGGGCCGATCCATATCGCTTTGCCTTCGGCCGGTTGAAGAACTCGGCGATATCCCGGAATTCGTCCCAGTTGCTGGGGATGGCCAGATCCCGCTTGTATTTCTTGTTGAAGGCGGCCTTCTCCGCGGGGTCTTCGAACCAATCTTTACGGTACGCAAACCCCACGGCATCGGTCTCGCACGGGGCCGCGAAGTAGTGGGGCGTTCCGGAGGGGTACTCGCAGAGGTACTTGAGCGCTGCCGGATGGATTGTCTTCAGATCCAGCACCGTGGGTAGCCAGTCGGTCAGATCGAGGTACAGCTTGCTCGTAGCTCCTCGGCCCAGCCACTGACTGTCTCCGACGACGATGTCGAAGTCCGTCGTGTCGCCCCCGAAGTTGAGGAACACCTGATCTTGGTAGCTGCTCCAAGGAATCTGGTGGACGTTGACTGTCACGCCCGTCTCTTTCTGGTATTCGCGGCCCAGTTCCTGCAGCCCGTCGGCCGGCGCCCATTGGGCCCACCAGATCGTGACGCTGCGAGGGCCTGCTTGGGTCGCCGCGGTCCCTGAGCCGGTGGCTTCAGGACCGGAACCGCCGCCTTTGCATGCGGCCACGGAAGAGGCGAGGAGCGCGCACAGGATGAGGCTGATTTTCATGGACGATGCCTCGGATCGAGGTTGTGTATGACGATGATGCCGTTCGGGTGACCGGCCCTGGGCCAATCACCGGCTTGAGGGTCGTGCCCGGCGCGAACGTGGGGCTCGATCCGACCGAGTGGACCGTTGCGCTTGCCGAGACGTGACAATCAGGCGCTTCGTCTTCCCCACGGGGCCGGGGCGCCTCGGCGCAGCGTCTGCCGTCTTGGCCGATTCAGGGGCCACTTCCATGCTGGTAGCGATACCGGAACGCGTCGCTCAAAGCGATCTGAGTTTGCAGGTCGCGCATGTTGTGACCGGAGTCCTCGAAGGCCTGGTACAAATGCTCAAGCGTGCAGGTGTCGGTTTGCGGGGCCGCCTGCGGGTTTCCCATCGAGTCGACCGCGAAGACCTCGGTGCGGCCGTTTGCGAAGCGGAACCACTGCTTTACGATGCACTGGCGAACCATCTCGCTACCGGCCATCTTGGTGGCAAGCTCGATTGCGCCCTGATAGGGACCGTCGAAATCCGTGGGAATGCCGCCTACTTGGCCTGAATCATCGATAGGCAGCCCTTGGTCGTTGGTGCGCCACCGTCCGGTCGCATCGTAATGTTCGAAGCCCAGGCCCAACCCATCCATCATGACGTGGCAGCTCTTGCAGAGCGCCTGCGATTCGTGCTGAGCGAACCGCTGCCGTGTGGTGGTCCCCGGCGTGACTTGAGGCGGAGTGATGACGATGTTCGGAGGAGGGTTGGGAATCGTCTGGCAAAGGAGCTGCTCGCGTACGTACTTCCCGCGGAGAACCGGACTCGTCTGGTTTGGTTTGGAGTTGTTCGCGAGGATGCCACCCATCGTCAGGATGCCCGAGCGCTGGGTCGGGTCTTCCATGACTTGCACGAAACCGGTGCCGGTCGGGGCCGGCAATCCGTAAAACAGGGCCAACTCTTTGTTGACGTACGTGTAGGGGGCACGGAGAAGCGTGTCGGACGTACCGTCTCCCCAGAAGACGCTGTTCACGAACGTCTTCGCCTCGGTGTATTCGTCCGCGGCAATCGACGATGTCCAATCGGGGTAGATGGTCGCGTCTTTGCCGAGGCCCGCGACCGCGGGGAGATTCAGCCACTCGTCATGGAACGTCGCCACGGCGGCCTGGGCGCGGGGATCTTGAGACATCACCTGAATCTGCGCCGTGATCTGATCCGGCGTGTGAAGCTGCCCCGCTTGTGCGACATCGAGCAGCTTGTCGTCAGGGGTGGTCTCCCAGAAAAAGTAGGCGAGCCGCGTAGCCATTTCGAAGTCGGTGACCGGCGCGATGAGGTCGGACGGAGAGGCGGGTGCTCCGTGCTCCACGCGATACAGGAAGTTCGGCGACTGCAGCATGGCCTCGATGACCAAGGAGATTCCGTCCGCGAAGGAGGCTCCCTCGGGCGCCGTGCTTCCCGTCGTGTAGAGGTTGAAGAACGTGGTGGACTCCGCATCCGACAGCTGCCGGCGGAACGCGCGGCGCCCGAAGGTGGAGACGAACTGCGTGGCGCAGGTGTCCGCGGCCGCCCCCGTAGCCGTGACGGTCGTGGCGCACGGCAGGAGCTGGCCGAGATTCATTACGGCGGATGCCGCAAATCCCTCCGCCGCGGTCATGTAGTTCTGGGCGAGAAGCGCGGAGACCGTCAAGGCGTCCGCATCGTTGCTGAAGCCGGATCCCTGCGTCGCCAGGAGCTGGTCGGGGGGGAAGCTGGTAAGGACCATCGACGTGTCGACCCCCAAAAGGTCGTGGACGGTCGCGGCGTACTCGTTCAGGCTCAGGCGTCGCAAGGGAGAGACGCCCGGATTCGTCGGCGCCCCGACACAAGCCTGCGGTACGAGCGGGCCGGTGGCACCGGCACCGCTGCTACCGCCGCCGTTCGACGAGCCCCCTGAAGATGCTCCCGGCGCGTTCGGGTTCCCGGAGTCGCCGATGTGACCGGTGCAGGCGTTGGTGGATCCTGCTCCTGCCAAGGCTAGGGCCACAAAGAGAACGCCGTAGGGAACACGCTTGCGTAGGCTTCCCATTGTTCTTGTTTGCCTTTCTCTACCTGCGGACGAGCCGAGCCGACGAAATCTTTCCCAGCGCACCAGCGTAGCGAATTGGTACTTGAGGTAGTGGTTAGTGCTGAACGAAACGATCACTCCCGGACGGCAGGTGAGGCACGGTCTGTCACCCTGGTGTGTCATACGTTGTCTGCGCCTCGGCTTGAACGGGGCAGGTCACGCCAGGCTGGACAGGTCGCGCCGAGGCCGCTGATCGCATAGGAGCATGGCATCCACTAAAGCCTGGGTGAAGCGCTCGTTCGTGACGCCTGTTGTGCAGCGCGTCGAGAGTGCTCCGGCTGCCCGGTGCGATCGCGCTCGCCGCGTGCTCGTCGTCTGCTCACCCACGGGGGGCCGGAGTGCAGGCGCCGGCGACGCCGGACATCGAGGCGCGCACGCGCGAATCGGGCTTGCTGATCCTCGAGCCGTCCACGCCTCGCTTGCCACACGCTCGGCGCGCACCGGAAGAGGGCGATTGGGCTCTATCGATCTTTCTTTAGCGTTGCAAAACCCACGACAGCCCCGCCGTCACGTGCGGGCCAATCACCGGGTCGGTCAAGTCGGTGTCGATTTTGGCGAAGTCTGTGTAAAAAACCCGCCCCGCTCCCTCGGTGCGGTACCACGACACGGCCACGTCGGCGCCATTCGGCTCGACCCACGTGCACTTGACGAGCACGGTGCTATCGGCCGCGAGAAAATCGGTATTGTCGAGGTTTCCGGTGAACGAGAAGGTGGCCGGGAGGGCCGCGGTCGACGGATGGTCGGCGAGCTTGCGGCAATTGTTTTGCCCCTCGAAATAGCCGTTGCCGCCGCGACCTCCGATGAGCTGATTGTAGAGGGCAGGGGGATTCTGCCCTGCGAAGGTGACGTCAGCACAGTGAGTGCCGAAAAGTCCGCCTCCTCTGCGCAAGAAAGCCTGGATGGCCTGCGACTGAGGCGTGTCGGGCTTGCCCATGCCGAAGGGCTCGAAGCACGTGTTCACCATGGCCAGCGCCGCGTAACGCTGCAGGTTGCTGTCCGAAATCGTCGTCGGGTCGACGCTCTGGTCCGAGGCGAATCCCCAGCCGCTGAGCGTCTGCGCGTAGAAGGCAAGCTGCGCGGTCATCGACTGCATCGAAATCGTCGGGACCGCGCCCAGGTAGTAGAGGAGAACGCGCGCCGGCAAGGTCGCCGTGGCGGCGTCGCCTCCGTCAGAAGGCCCGCCCGACGTCGCGTCGATGCCTGCTTCGGCGATGGACGCGTCGGCAACGGTGCTTCCCCCACCGTCGCCCGACGCGTCGGCGCCGTCGGTCGGTTCGCCAGGGGCGGGCGCCGCAGCCTCCGCGTCCGCGCTGCCTCCGCCGGCGTCGCTCGTCGCGCCGCCGCTGGCATCCGGCGAACCCGATGCGACATTGGTGTCCGGGGGCGAAGCGGCGTCGCAGCCTACGCCCGCGAGCAATCCGATGCATAACGGCGCAAACACGCGTGCAGGGGACATCGACTTTCTCCCGCGTCGAAGAGGGCGTCGCTCATACGCAAGGCCGGCGCCCGCTCGCGCGAGGCACTCTAAACCGGTTTCCACTTGCTCGGAATCGTTTCGGCTGGGGGGAGCTCGAACACAAAAGCACCTGATCGGCGCTGCCCGAAGCTGCCACCTACGACCTAGGGACGTTCGCCCACGCGATGAGACAACACATGGTTTCCTGCAGTTGGCACCGATGAGACCCATTTTCCCAGGCGGTACGGCTCATAGGCCTCGGCCCGCCGCCGCGAATCGCGTGGCGACAGCGGCATGCCTCGGAGCGGCCGTGGCGATCGCTCTTCTTGCGACCGCGTGCGCGGACCAAACCACGCAGCCGGATTGGACCGGCAGCGGGGGACAGAGCCAGGATGCGGGCGTCGACTCGAGCGGTCAGGGCACCGGGTCGGGAAATGACAGCGCGGCCCCCGAAGCGAGCGGGTGGGATGCACCTACGGGCATCGCCGACAGCGCGGCCGAAGCCGCCGGCCAAGACGCCGCGACCGACGACGCGTCCCAGACCGATGGAGCCGAGGCCTCCGCACCCTGCGTCACCCAGGGCAAGGAGCTTTGCGACGGCTTCGAGAGCGGCATGATCGACCCCAAGGTCTGGAGCACCGTCGAGTCGACGGGCACCTCCATCACGGTCGACAACGTCCACGTGCATTCGGGCAGTCACGCGCTGCACATTCAGCTCGTCGCCGGCCAGTCGAACACGGCGCAAATCGCCGACTCGGTCACCTTCCCCGCCAACAACAATCTCTTTTACACGCGGGCCTTCTTCTATTTCTCCCCCGATTTGCCCGCGGACATGATGGGCGGCTACCACATGGCGTACTTGCTCGCGACCGGCAACAACACCCTGGGCTTCGTCGAAGCCGGGCTGGGTTCGGCGGGCAACAAGCAGTACCTCGGCTACTCGGAATACTTCGGCGCGGGTCCGAAAACCCCGACCGACCCGACCGCCCTCACCCACGGCCCCACGTTCACCGAATTCGGCCCCGACTCGCCGACGCAAGTGGTGCCCATGAAGTGGATCTGCCTCGAGCTCCTGCAGAGCGGCGACGCGACGACCACGCACCGGCGCGTCTGGGTCGACGGCATGGAGCTGCCGGAGCAGGTGAGCGACTTCAGCGACCGGCCCCCGCCGATGTTCGCGACGATGTCGATCGGCGTCCTGCAGTACCACACGTCACCGATCCTTACGGACGTATGGGTCGACGACATCCGGGTGAGCGGCACGGGCCCGATCGGCTGCAACGTGCCCTAGTCAACCTGTCCGCTCTCGCCGCTTCGCGGCTCGAGCGTGCGGACTGGCGACCCTGGCAACGACGCGCGCAGGCCGTGCGATAGACCACGCGCGGAGCGCATGACCCGTGTATCGGTAGGGACGTGAAATCGACTCTGGCAGGGATCGACGTCGTCGTGATTCTCGTCTACGTCGCCCTCATCGCGGGCGTCGTCTGGTGGTCGTCGCTCAAACAGAAGACCGCGGCGGACTACTTCCTCGCGGGCCGCGACGTCGGCTGGTTCGCCATCGGCGGGTCGATTTTTGCCTCGAACATCGGGTCCGACCACATCGTGGGGCTGGCGGGTTCGGGCGCGACCACGGGCATGGCCATGGCCCACTGGGAGCTCCACGCGTGGTTTTGCGTCCTGCTCGGGTGGGTCTTCGTGCCGTTTTACTACCGCGCGGGCGTGTTCACGATGCCCGAGTTTTTGGAGCGGCGTTTCTCGGGACGGGCGCGGTGGATCCTGTCGGTCGTCTCGCTCATCGCGTACATCTTCACCAAGGTGTCGGTCAACGTCTACGCCGGCGCCCTCGTTTTCCAGGCGCTCTTGCCGGACACGTTCGGCCGTCCGGAAAACGCGTTCTGGGTGGGCGCGTTCGCGACCGTGATCCTCACTGGCATCTACACCGTGCTCGGGGGCCTTCGCGCCGTCGTCTACACCGACGCGGCGCAGGCGGTCGTTCTGCTCGTCGGGTCGATCACGGTGCTCGTCGTGGGCCTCGATCGGCTGGGCGGCTGGGGCGAGCTGCGGGCGGTGGCGGGGCAGAACGTGCACCAGTTCGCGCTCTGGCGGCCGCTGAGCGATCCGGACTTCCCGTGGCTCGGCATCCTCATCTCATCGCCGATCATCGGCATCTGGTACTGGTGCACC
>CALKVG010000650.1 GCA_937998045.1 uncultured Myxococcales bacterium | reverse complement strand
CTGCCTGTCTCGTGGGCTCGGAGATGTGTATAAGAGACAGCGCCAGGAGAGCGAGGCCGATGGTGGCGAAGACGCGCGTTCGGTTGTCGAGCGAGGGTCGATCGTCGGGAGCGCCGCCCTGGCGCGCCGGACTAGCGAACGTGCCCAGCACCGCGAGCACCTCGAAGAGCGTGAACCAGAACAGGGAGTTATAGACGTGGCGGCCGATGCGCCAGAGGCCGAACCCCGCGCGCACGTCGTGCGCGGCCAGGCTGGCGAGGCCGACGAAGAAGAAGGCGAGCATCGACCGGTGCACCCAGCGCGCGATCGCGTTCTGCCGCGGACCGAAGAGGGAGTAGGCGACGTGGCCACCGTCGAGCTGCCCGATGGGGAGCAGGTTGATCATCGTGACGAACATCCCCACCCACGCGGCGAAGGCGACGGGGGAGAGGAGGATGTCCATGCCTTCGGGGACGGGCGGGGCGAAGAAGTGTTCGATCACACGTGCCAGGATGGGCTCGCCGAACTGGATGCCGTCGGTGGAGTCGAGCGCCACGATGCGCGAGTGGGCGACGCCCCAGGCGTAGAGCGGGATCGCGAAGACGAGTCCGGCGAGCGGCCCCGCGGCGCCGATGTCGAGCAGCGCGCGCCGCGTCGGGATCACGCTCCGCATGCGGATGACGGCCCCCATCGTCCCGAACGGCGAGATGAAGGGCATCGGGATGAAATAGGGGAGCGAGGCGTCGACCTTGTGGATGCGCGCGGCGATGTAGTGCCCGAATTCGTGCGCGAGCAAGATGGTCATGAGCGCGCCGGTGTACTGGAGGGCGTGCGCGAGGCCGCTGCGCGTGGGCGCCTCCTGCTCGAGCCAGGTGAGCGACGTGCTGGCGACGGTGGCGACCAAGAGCCAAGCGTTCGTACGCCACGAGAGCTGCGGCGCGCGCGAAGCCGCGGCGAGCGGCGCCTCGCCGCGCTCACCGGAGGGCATCGCGGAGGGCTTCGGCGAGTCGGTCGAGTCGGGACGCGAGCTTGGCATCGATGATTCCCAGATCGGTGTGAAGGAGAAGCTCTCCGCGCGCAAGAGACTCGTTTTCCCGGAGCTCGACGGCGTCGATGGCGAGGCCGGCCGAGGGGAGCCGCTGCCGGAGCTCGCGCACGTCGATGGGATGCGCCTCGATGGTCGCGCGTCGCGCGCCGCGCGCCTCGTCCAGGACGCTGCGGGCCAGGTCGGCGATCCGCGATGGCTCCAGCCCGAGAGCCGCGCCGAGGAGCCGCTCCGCCAGGACGACCGCGACCGACACGACGCGATCCGCGTCGCGCGCCAGGCGCGCGCTCTCGGCATCGCGCAGCGCGAGCCAGCGAGCCGCGAGCTGCGCGTCGCCCTCTTCTCGCGCGGCATTCGCCGCGCGCTCCGCCAGCGCGGCCGCCTCTTCGCGGGCGCGCGCGAGCAGGGCCTCCGCCTCCGACTCCGCCTCCCGGACGAGGCGCTCGGCCGCGAGGCGACCCTCCAGCTCCTCTCGGACGACGCGGCCGCGCTGCGCGGTCGCGAGCCCCGCCGCGAACAAGGGCTCGGCGGGGGGAGCGTCCGCGGCGCGGACGACGCGTGCCCGCGGCAGCGTCACGCCAGCTCCGTCGCTTCGAGTTCCCGCGCGACTTGCGACACGACGCGGGCGATGGCACGCGCCCGGCGCTCGCGCAACGTCGAGCGCAGGGCGCGCACGAGCTCGGCGCCCTCGGTCGTCGTCGGCTCTCCGGTCGACGCCAGGGAGACCTCGACCGGCTCGCCGAGGATCGCGCTGGTCGCGAAGAAAGCCGTCTCCCAATCGCGTTCGCTCAAGGAATCTCCTCCGCGGCACTGTAGCGCGCGTCGGGTCCGTCGACCGAAATGTGCGCGCGACCTTCGGCGACGAGCTTCGTGAGGTGCGAGGTCAGGCTGAGGACCGCGAGGGGCCAGACCGCCGGCAGAACGTCGTCGTAAGCGTCGGGCACGAGCTCTTGCGCGGTGGCCGCGCCGCGACGTTTCCGCAGCGCCGTCAGGACTTTGGACTCGCGCAGGAGGCGGTGCTCGATGTACTGGGCGAAGAGCGCGCTCGGATCGGGGATCGGGTCGCCGTGCGCGGGAAACGCGACGCGCGCGTCGAGCCGCGCGAGCCGCGCGAGCTGCTCGAGGTAGAGGCGCATGTCGCCGTCGCCGGGAGCCACGAGGATCGTCCCGACGCTGGCGACCATGTCCCCGACGACGGCGGCTCCCTGCGACGGCTCGAACAGGCAAAGGTGATCGGGCGCGTGTCCCGGCGTGTGAAGGACGCGCCAGGCCTCCGGCGTGGGACCGTCGAGGACCAGCGAGTCGCCCTCGGCCAGGCTGCGACCCAGGCGCAGAGGGACGCGCCTCGCCGTCTCCTCGTGCGCCCAGACGGGGAGGCCGAGCTCTCGCGAGAAGACGTCGACGCCGCCGACGTGATCGGGGTGGTAGTGCGTGACGACGATGGCCACGGGCGTCCGGCCGGTCGATGGGAGGGCGCGCGCCCAGTCGAGCCAGGCGCGCTGCTCCTCGGCGTAGGGCGTCGCCGGCTCGACGAGCACGACCTCCCGAGATCCGATGGCGTAGCTGTTCGTGTGGGTCGCCGGGGGCAGCGTCGGCGTTCTCGCCGCGAATCGCTCCACCGAGGGGCGCACGGGCTAGCGCTCCACGACGACCGCCAGCGCCTCGCCCCCGCCGATGCACAACGTGGCCAGACCGCGCTTCGCGTTGCGATCCTTCATCGCGTGGAGGAGCGTCGTCAGGATGCGTGCACCGGTCGCGCCGATCGGGTGGCCCAGCGCGACCGCTCCGCCGCGGACGTTCACGCGCTGCGGATCGAGGCCGCACAGCTTCGCGCAGACCATCGAGACGACGGCGAAGGCCTCGTTGATCTCGTAGAGGTCGATGTCGTCCTTCTTCAGTCCGAGGCGCGCGAGCGTGCCGTCGATCGCCTTGGCCGGCGCCGTCGTGAACCATTCCGGCGCCTGCGCCGCGCCTCCGTAACCGACGATGCGCCCCAGCGGCTCGAGCTTGTGATCGCGAACGGCCTTCTCGCTCGCCAGGACGAGCGCGCTCGCGCCGTCGTTGATGCTCGAAGCGTTCGCCGCGGTGATCGTGCCGTCCTTGGAGAACGCCGGCCTGAGGCTCGCGAACTTCGCCGGATCGCCTTTGCCGGGCCCCTCGTCGAGCTTGACCAGCGTGGCCTCTCCTTTCTTTGCTTGCAGGCTGACCGGCTCGATCTCGGCGTCGAACAGCCCCTCCTTCTGCGCCGCGAGGGCACGGCGGAAGCTCTGGCTCGCGTACTCGTCCTGCTGTTCGCGCGAGTACTTGTATTCCGCGGCGCACCGGTCGCCGCACGTTCCCATGTGGACCTGCGAGTACGGGTCCCAGAGGCCGTCGTAGATCATCCCGTCGACGATCTTGCCGTCGCCCATGCGGTAGCCGGAGCGAGCCTTCTCCAGGTAATAAGGGACGTTCGACATCGACTCCATCCCGCCGGCCACGACGAGATCGGCGTCTCCCAGCGCGATCGTCTTCGCGCCGAAGATGACCGCCTGCATTCCGGAGCCGCACACCTTGCTCACGGTCGTGGCGGGCACGGTGTTCGGGATGCCCGCGTAGATGGCCGCTTGCCGGGCGGGCGCCTGTCCGATGCCCGCCGAGAGGACGTTGCCCATGAACACCTCCTGGACGGCCTCGGGCGCGAGCTTGCCGCGCGCCAGCGCGCCCTTGATGGCCACGGCGCCGAGGTCAGGCGCTCGTACGCTGGCCAGGCTGCCGAGAAACGAGCCGATGGGCGTGCGCGCTGCGGCGATGACGTAGACGGGCGACATCATGCTTCACCCATGGCACACCGGGAGCGCCCCGTCGACGGCAGCCCCGCCCCCTCGAGCTTGGGCTCGCCCTCTTGCGAAGGGAGCGGGCCAAAGGTAGTTTGCGCGCCCTGTCATCCTCGCTTGGGCATCGCGCCTGGGTCAACCCGGCAGGGCGCAGGGCCGCAAGACGGCACGGGAATCAACCAGGAACAACGACCATGGCCGATACGAAGTTCGCCCAGTTCATCGCCGCCAAGAAGCTCGACAAGCGCCGCATCCTCGCGGTGTCGTGGCAGCTCGAGCGGCTGCAGCCCGAGGACCGCGCCATCCGCCTGAACAAACGGCGCGCGAAGGGTGCGGCGGGCGAAGGCGGCGAGAACGCTCCGAAGGAGACGAGGAAGCCCCGGACCGGCCGGCCCGTGACGCAGCGGGCCATCGACGCCGCAGTGAAGGGCGGGCAGCTCAGTGGCCCGACCAAGACGCGGATCCTGCGCGCGGTGAACTACCTTCTCGAGCAGAAGAAGCAGGAGAAGATCGACCTCCGCGCGCTGTTCTAGACGGCAGGAAACTGGGCCCTCTCGAGCCCTTGGGCGCACCTTGCGGGGATGTTCGCCCTCGCAGTGGTCGCCGTTCTCGCCCTGGTCGTCTTCGACCTGCGCGATCTCGTCAACCGCCCCCGTCAGCTGCGCACATCCTCCCCCCTCGAGCGACCTCGAGCAATTGAATAGCGAGTGCCGTCGTGCACCCAACTTCAAACGGTGGGTGCAACGATGGTACAGCAGGCGCCGGTGGCCGCGCCGCTCACGGGGTTCGTCTATCGAAGCCCGGCCGCGCGCGGGGTGAAACCGCGAATGCTCGACGAAGACCGACTCATCGCGCGCGCTGCAGCAGGTGAGACGTCTGCGTTCCGTTCGCTTTACGAGCATCATCGCGCCGACGTGGCTCGGCTCGTGTACCGGATGCTCGGTCCCCGAAGCGACATGGAAGACGTGATCCAGGAAGTCTTCGTGCAGGTCTACAAGAGCCTGCGCGACTTCCGGGGTCAGTCGAAGTTCAGCACGTGGCTGCATCGCGTCACGGTCAACGTCGTCCTCATGTATCGGCGGGCGGCCAAGAGCCGCCCGGTCTTCGCCGACGAGCCCGCGATGGACGCCGCACTGCGCAGCAACGACATCGCACCCGACGAGGACGCAGAGCGGCGGGAGCGAGTGCGCGCGTTCGGGCGGCTGCTCGACAAGCTGGCGGACAAGAAGCGCATCGTCTTCATCCTTCACGAGCTCGAAGGGATCGCGCCGGGCGAGATCGCCATGATCGTCGGCGCGCCCGTCCTCACCGTCCGTACGCGTCTCTTCTATGCGCGACGCGAGCTCGAGGCGATGCTCCCCGAGGAGCCGTCGCTCGCGGGCATGCAGCTCTCGTTTTCGAAGGCTTCCGGCGTAGGGGGGGAGACATGAGCCGTAGCCCGCTGGATCGCCTGGTGCGCGAGGCACGCGACGACCTCCGCAAGAACCCGCCGCGCGCCGTGGATTGGGCCGAGGTCGACGGAAAACTGTTCGCGCGCATCGAGCAGGAAGAGGAGCGCCGGACGCGCCCGCCGGCGCGGTCGCTGCGCCTGGGATGGACTGCCGGCGCGGTCGCGCTGGCGGCGGCGGCCGCGGGGGCGCTCGTGCTCGGGCGTTCGAGCGAGCCGCGTCCGCTGGAGTCGGCGCGTGAGACGGGGGCGGCGCGCGATGTCGTGGACGAGCCGGCCGGCAACGTCGTCTCGGTCGAGGGCGACGGACAGTTGCTCGTCGACGGAAGCCCTGCGTCGGTCGGCGCGACGCTGCGCCTCGGCAGCGTCGTCGAGGCGCGCGGCGGCGTTCGCGCGATCGTCGAGCGTCCAGGGAAGGTCACGTTCCTCGTCGAACCGCAATCGCGTGCCGTCGTCGAGCGCGCTCAGGGAGCGCTGGTTCTCTCGCTCGAGCGGGGAAGCGTGGAGGCGCAGGTCGCTCCGGTGGCGCGCGGCGAGGCGTTCGCGGTGGACGTGGGGCACGCGCGCGTCGCCGTGCACGGCACGCACTTGCGCGTCGAGCGGCGGCAGGACGAGGCGAGCGACGGCTCGCCGGCGCTGGGGCACGGATCGGACGTCGTGGTCGTCGATCTCGACGAGGGCGTCGTCCTCGTCGGCGAGGCTCCGCGGATCGGCTCGACCTCGGGCACGCTGATGACCGCGCCCGCGCACGCCGAGTTCCGTGCCGACGACGCCCAGGGGACGCTCGACGTCACCCACGAGGCCGGGCAGGTACGTCCGCCGTTCGCCCTCGGCTCGTACGCGCAGCCCAAGGCGCCATTGCCGCCCGCGGCGCCCCCTCCTGCCCCTCACGCGGAGGCTGCTCTCGAGGCC
>CALKVG010000649.1 GCA_937998045.1 uncultured Myxococcales bacterium | reverse complement strand
AGATGTGTATAAGAGACAGCGTGCAACGTGCGTGCTTCGTCCTTTCCCACGACGAAGGGCGCGAGGAAGAGCACGTCGCGCAGCTCGACGGCGCGCGGCTCCTTCTCGTGTTCGAGCGCGGCGCGCGCGATCTCGAGCAGCCCGGTTCCGGGGATCAGCGCGTCCCCCCCGCGCACGACGTGCTCGCCGAGGAACCACGTCGACGCGCGGCGGAGGATCGCGCGGAACGTGCTGGACGACGCGTCGACGGCGACTCGCTGGAGGGCTGCGCCCTGCAGGCCGGCTTCGTCGGCGTGGTTCTGGCGGACGCGCGACGCGAGCATCCCGACGTCCTGCCAGGCGTTCCAGTCGACGCAGACCGTACGCCCGGGTACGCCCCGCAACGCCCGCGCGTGCGCGAAGGCGTCCACAAAGGCGTTCGCCGCGGTGTAGTCGGCTTGACCCGGCAGCCCGAGCACCGAGCTCACCGACCCGAAGAGCACGAAGACGTCGAGCGGCTCGTCGGCATAGACGGCGTCGAGAACGAGCGCGCCCTTCATTTTCGCGTCGATGACCGCCGATTGCGCGAGCCGCGGTCGAAGCGCGATGAGCTCGTCCTTCAAAAGGCCGGCGACGTGGAAGACCCCGTTCAAGCTGCCGAAGCGCGCGCGCACGCGCTGCCGCACGTCGCGCATCGCCTGCAGATCGGTCACGTCCGCGGCGACCGTCATCACCTCGGCTCCGTGCGAGCGAAGGCTGCGCAGACGGACGATGCGCCGGCTGGTCTCGTCCGCCGGGTCGTGCGAGGCGAGCCACGCCTCCTCGTCGATCGGCATGGGCGTGCGGCCGACCAGCGCGAGCTTCACCCGCGCGGTGCTCGCGAGGTGCTCGGCGACCGCGAGGCCGATTCCGCCGAGACCGCCGGTCACGAGGTATACGCCTCCCTCGCGAAGCCAGGTCCGTCCGGCGCGGGCTGCCTCGATGGGTACGGCGTCGAAGCGACGGACGAACCGATCGTCCCCTCGGAGCGCGACCTCGCCCTCGGGAGCGTCGTTCCGCAGCTCGCGGGCGAGCTGGTCCACCAGCCGGGCCTGGGCGGCGCGGTTCGCAGGCGGGATGACGTCGACGCTCGCGCAGGCGACGTGCGGGTATTCGCGGGGGACGACTTTGCATGCACCGAGCAGCGCCGCCTTTTCGGGGTGAACCGCCGTATCCCCGGGCAGCGCTTGCATCGAGCTCGAGACGATCGAAACCCGGAGGTCGTCGACCTCTGCTGCGAGCGACTGGGCGAGAAAGAGGAGGCTGAAGTAGTGCAGCGCGAGGCCGTGAGAGTACTCCTCGACGGCGTTCCACCTGCGCAGATGGCCGAGGCGCGACCGCCGCGGGGCGAGCGCCCAGCAATGAGCCACCCGATCCGGAAGAAGGCCGCGCGCGCGCAGCTCGTTGGTCAGGCGGTCGTAGTCCGACCGCTGGCCGGGCGAGAGCGTGAAGCCTTCGTCCGACGACGCGAAGCGGTCCGACGGAGTCACGACGACCACGCGATCCTCCGATTCCCGGAGTCGTTCGATGAGGGCCCCGCACAGCGGGGACGCGTCGGCGAAGACCAACCAGGTTGCGCGCTGGGCGTCACGAGCTGCCGGAAGCGGTCCCCTTCCCCACGCGGGCGCATAGAACCATTCGCTGACGTTCGCCCGCTTGTGGAGCGTCTTCGGGCGGTCTCGCGGAGTCGAGTGCGCGTCGGGGTCGACCCAGTAGCGCTGATGCTCGAACGGATAGGTCGGCAACGGCGCGCGCAGGCGGCGCTCTTCCGCGAAGAGGCGCCTCTCGTCCAGCGCGACGCCCGAGACCCACAGCCGCCCGAGCGTCCCCAGGGCGAACGCGAGGTCCGAACCCTCCTCCTGCGGGTGGCGCAGCGTCGTCGCCGTTCCGACGGGTTTGCGCGTCTGCTGGCGCGCGAGGCTCGAAAGCGTGCGACCCGGCCCGACCTCGACGAGCACGCGCCCCGCGTCCTCCAGCAGCTTCTCCATCCCGTCGCCGAAGCGCACGGTATTTCGAAGGTGCCTGACCCAGTACGATGGGTCGGTCACTTCGGCCTCGGTGATCCACGTGCCGCTGAGATTCGACACGAAAGGGATCTTCGGCGACTGGAAGCGGATGGACCGGCAGAAGCGCTCGAACTCCCCGAGGACCGGCTCGAGCATCGCCGAGTGCGCGGCGACGTTGATGTGCACTCGGCTGCATTCGACGTCCCTCGCGCGCAGCGCCTCCTCGGCGCGCGCGATCGCGGCGACGGGCCCCGAGAGGACGCTCAGCCCGGGGCCGTTGATCGCCGCGAAGGACAGCTCGCTGCCGACGATGTCCCTCGCGTCCCCCTCGGACAAGGCGACGCTGAGCATTCCGCCCTCGGGGAGCGTCTCGAACAGGCGCCCACGAAGCGCGACCAGCGTGATCGCGTCTCGCGGACTGAGCACGCCGGAGAGACACGCCGCGGCGTACTCGCCCGCGCTGTGCCCGATCATCGCTGCGGGCTCGATTCCCCACGAGGACAGGAGCTTCGCCAGCGCGTATTCGGTCGCAAACAGGGCGGGGAGCGCGAGGGACGGCGCCTCGAGGCGCGTGCCCGAGGGGGAGTTGTCGGCGCGCGGGGGGAAGAGCGCCGCGCGCACCTCGCTCCGGAGCGCCGGCTCCAGGTGCGCGAGGCAGGAGTCGATCGCTTCGCGATAGACCGGCTCGCACTCGTAGAGCTCGGCGCCCATACGCGGATACTGCGCTCCGCCGCCGGGGAAGAGGAACGCGACCGAGGGCGTGGCGTGCTTCTGCTGGTGGGACGCCACGCGCTTCGGGTCGCCGCTCTCGAGAGCGGCTGCGGCGTCGAGCGCGTCCTTGGCGACGACGGCGCGCCGCGAGGGGAACCCTTTGCGTCCAGCGAGCAGGGTGTACGCCACGTCGGCCAGCGGAAGCTCCGGGTGCGCGCGCAAGTGCGCCGCGAGGTTCTTCGCGGCTGTGTCGAGCGCGCGCGGAGTTCTCGCCGAGAGGACGAGGAGCTGCTGCTGTCGCCGCGCGGCCGAAGCGGCCGCGGAGGGAGCTTCCTCGACGAGCACGTGTACGTTCGTGCCGCCCGCGCCCAGGCCGGTGACGCCGGCGATGCGCCGCTTTCCCGCGGGCAGCTTCCAGTCGCGAAGCGACGCGTTGACGAAGAACGGGGTCCGCGGGAAGTCGACCTGCGGATTCGGAGATTCGTAGTGCAAGCTGGGCGGTATCAGCCTGTGCTGCAGCGCGAGCACCGTCTTGATGAGACCGCAGATGCCCGCGGCCTCTCCGGCATGTCCGATGTTCGATTTGAGCGAGCCGATCGCGCAGAACTGCGTCTTGTTCGTCGACGCGCGAAAAGCCTCGGTGAGTGCCTGGATCTCGATCGGATCGCCGATCAGAGTCCCCGTTCCGTGCGCCTCGATATACGAGACATCCTCGGGATCAATCCCGGCAATCGCCAGCGCCTCGCTGATGACGCGCGTCTGCCCGGAGACGCTCGGCGCGAGGTAGCCGACCTTGTCGGCGCCGTCGTTGTTGATCGCCGAGCCGAGGACGATCGCTCGAACCGGGTCCCCGTCGCGCAGCGCGTCCTCCAGCCGCTTGAGGACCACGCAGCCGACGGCGCTCGCCATGACCGTCCCCGCCGCCCTGGCGTCGAAGGCCCGGCAGTGGCCGTCGGGGGAGAGGATCTCCCCCTGCTTGTAGAGGTAGCCGCGGTTTTGCTCCGGGTAGATCGTAGAGCCACCGGCGAGCGCCATGTCGCACTCGCCGTTGAGGAGGCTCTGCGCGGCGAGGTGAACGGCGACGAGCGACGACGAGCACGCGGTCTGCACGTTCATGCTCGGGCCACGCAGGTTGAGCTCGTAGGAGACCCGCGTGGCGAGGAAGTTCGGATCGTTGCCGTTGTGGCGCACCAGCCACGCGCCGACCGACTCCATGATGTCGCGGTTGCGAACGAGGTTGTACATCATGTACTCGCTCGCGCCGGAGCTCGCGAAGACGCCCACGGGACCCGAAGACCTTTCCGCGAGATAACCCGCGTCTTCGAAAGCCTCCCAGGCGCACTCCAGAAAAACACGATGCTGCGGATCGAACACCGCGGCGTCGCGGGGGCTCATACCGAAGAACGAAGCGTCGAATTGATCGATGTCGGCGAGGCGACCGCACGCGCGTACGTAGGCCGGATCCCTGAGCAAATCCGGAGATTCGCCCGCGGCAAGGAGCTCTTCGTCGGAGAAAAACCGAATGCTTTCTATGCCGGCACGCAAGTTGGCCCAGAAGGCGCGAACATCGGGCGCGCCTGGAAAGCGGCCCGCCAACCCGACGATCGCAATCGCCGGCGCCGAGCCGGCGCCATCCCCATTTCCGCCGACGCTCGCGCCCATCGAAGCAGTTATCATGCCGGTCCCCCCGCGCGCGATCAACCGCCACGGGGCGGAATCGACGCGGCTTCGAGGTAAGCTCGGAGCGCTCGCCATGTCCACGCACAACTCTCCATCGCCCGCCTTGGCTGACGGCGGCAGCCCCGACCTCACCTATCCCCTTTCCCCGCTTCAGGAGGGAATGCTCTTTCACTATCTGGCGGCCGCGGGGCACGCGACGGAGCGCGGCGTCGACATCGAGCAGCTCGAAGGCACGCTGCACGAGAGCATCGATCCCGATGCGTTCGCCCGCGCTTGGGGGACTATCGCGGCGCGTCACGAGGTGCTTCGCACTCGGTTTCGCTGGGAAGAGCTCGAGTCGCCGCGTCAGGAGGTGCTCGCCTCGATCGCGACGCCGTTCGAGTGGCACGACCTGCGCGGCGTCGCCCGGCACGAGCAAGAAGCCCGCTGCAAGGCATTTCTCGGCGAGGACCGCCGCCGCGGATTCGATCTCGCGACCGCTCCGCTCTGGCGCATCACCCTATTTCGCCTGGCCGATGGCGAGCACTGGATGGTGTGGACCTATTCGCACGCCATCCTCGACAGCTGCTTCGCCGACGTGCTCTCCGAGGTATTCGCAGTGTACGAGGCGAGTCGCAGCGGCACCTCCCCGGAGCTCGCCGCGCGCCGGCCCTACGCCGACCACATCGCGTGGCTTCGCGACGCGCTGCGCGAGCGGGCGGGGGACGCCAATCGCTTCTGGCGCGCGCGCCTCGCGGGGTTCGCCACTCCCACCAACCTCGACGCGCTGCAGATCCCTCCCGCCCGCGCGGAGGCGAGGGCGACTCCGCCGGGGCACGACACGATTCGCTTTCGGGTCCCTCGCGCCGCGTCCGACGCCGTCCGCGGGCTGTGCGGCGCGCACGGTCTTCGGGTCTCTTCGTTCGTCGAGGCCGCGTGGTCGCTGGTCCTCGGGGCGTTCTCCGGAGAGGACGACGTCGTCTTCGGCTCGACGCGCGCTTGCCGGCGGTCGTCGATTCCGGGTGCGGAGTCGATCGTCGGGCTCTTCATCAACACGGTGCCCGTGCGCGTCCGGCTTGACCCGCAGAAGACGGCGCTCGACTTCGTTCGCGAGCTGCGCGCCGCCCAGGTCGAGGTACGCGACTTCGAGCATACGCCGCTCGTCGACGTTCTCGGTTGCTCCGAGGTCCCGCGCACGACTCCGCTCTTCGACACGATCATCGTCTTCAACGATCGCGACAACGACGCACGGCTCAAGTCGTTCGGCGAGGCATGGAAGGCTCGGGACTTCGAGCTTCACGACCAGACCAACTTCGCGTTCAACGTGATGGCGTACGACGAACCGGAGATCTCGTTCAAGCTCTCCTACGACCGACGGCGCTTCGAGCGCTCGGACGTCGAGCGCATCGCCAGTTTGCTCGGGAGCCTGCTCACGAAGCTCTCGGCGTCACCCGAAGCGCGCGTCGGCGATCTCCCGCGGCTGCCCGACGAGGACGCGCGAGCGCTGGACCGTTTCAACGACACGAAGACGACGCTGCCCGGCCCCGATTGCGTCCACGAGGCGTTCGAGGCGCAGGTGGACCGCACTCCCGACGGCACGGCGCTCGTCTTCCGCGGCAGCTCGCTGACGTACGGGCAGCTGGAGGACCGGGCCAATCGCGTCGCCGCGGAGCTCGTCGCGCGCGGCGTCGGTCCGGACGTCATGGTGGGCATCTTCGTGGAGCGATCGCTCGAGATGGTGATCGGCCTGCTCGGCATCCTGAAGGCGGGCGGCGCCTATGTCCCCATGGACCCGTCGTACCCGCGGGATCGCATCCGAGGGATGCTCGAGGACACGCGCGCGCCCGTCGTCCTCACGCTGGGACGTCTGCGGCACGCGCTGCCGGCGACCGACGCGGTCGTCATCCCGATCGACTCGCTCGACGACGACGTGCGCGCCGAACGCCCCCGCAAGCGCGCGTCGGGCGACCACCTCGCGTACGTCATCTTCACGTCGGGATCCACCGGACGTCCCAAGGGGGTGCAGATCGAGCACCGGAACGTGGCGAACTTCTTCGCCGCGATGGACGCGACGCTCTCGGGGCAAACGACTCCGGGGGTGTGGCTGGCGCTCACGAGCATCTCGTTCGACATCTCGGTGCTCGAGATCTTCTGGACGCTCGCGCGAGGCTTCACGGTCGTCGTGCAGGAGGAGGCGGAGCGCGCGGCGCCGGCCGCGAAACGCTCCGACGGCACGTCTCCGGCTTCGCCGGAGCGTGGTCGAAGCCTGAGCGCGGCTTCGCGCCCCATGGGCTTCAGCCTCTTCTACTTCGCGGCGGACGCGAGCGGCGGCACGGGCGGGAAGTATCGCTTGCTGCTCGAGGGAGCGAAGTTCGCGGACGAGCACGGCTTCGAGGCGGTGTGGACGCCGGAGCGGCACTTCCACCCGTTCGGCGGCCTCTACCCGAATCCGTCGCTCACCAGCGCGGCGGTTGCTGCGGTCACCAAGCGCATCGGGATCCGGGCAGGCAGCGTCGTCCTGCCGCTGCACAGCCCCATACGATGCGCCGAGGAGTGGTCCGTCGTCGACAACCTCTCCAACGGGCGCGTCGGCCTGTCGTTCGCGTCCGGATGGCACGCGAGCGACTTCGCGCTCGCTCCGGAGAACTTCAAGACTCGTCGCGAGCTCATGGCGCGCGGCATCGAGACCGTGAAGGCTCTCTGGCGCGGCGAGGCCGTACCCGCGACGGCCGGGGACGGCAAGCCGATCCAGGTGAAGATGTTCCCCCCGCCGGTCCAGCGCGAGCCGCGGATCTGGATCACGGCGAGCGGAAGCCCCGAGACGTTCGCGATGGCCGGGCGCATGGGCGCGAGCATTCTGACGAATCTCCTCGTGATGAAGCGCGAGGAGCTCGTCTCGAACGTCGCGGTGTATCGAAAGGCCTACCGCGAGGCGGGGCACCCCGGCGACGGGCACGTCACGCTGATGCTCCACACGTTCGTGAGCGGCACCATGGACGACGTCCGCGCGCGGGTGCGCGGCCCCTTCCTCGATTACCTGCGCACTTCGACGGACCTCATCAACAAGGCGCGCTGGGAGCTCACGGCCTTCGCGAAGGCCGACGACCGCAAGGGCCCGAACGCCGATGCCACGATGAACCTCGATCAGCTGTCGCCCGAGGATATGGACGCGATCCTCTCGCACGCCTTCGAGCGTTACTTCACGAGCGCGGGCCTCTTCGGGACCCCGGAGACGTGCCGCGCGACCGTCGAGCAGCTGCGCGAGATGGGGGTCGACGAGATCGCCTGCCTGCTCGACTTCGGGCTCGACACGGACACCGTCCTCGCCAACCTCACGTACCTGGACGACCTCCGCCGGGCGACCAACGCCGCCGCCGCGAGCGGCTGCGCCGAGGACTACACGATCGCTGCGCAGATCCGCCGGCACCGCGTGACGCACATGC
>CALKVG010000648.1 GCA_937998045.1 uncultured Myxococcales bacterium | reverse complement strand
AGGGGCACCGACGGGCCAAGTAAGTGTCAGATCAAGTCTGAGTATTTCCATCTCAGGCGTGCGATGCCGCGCACAGCGCCGCGCGCCCACCTAGCTGGCTCGCAGTGAACCCCTCTCAAGGACCGGGCTGGCCTCGGTCTCGGGGGCTGTCATGTCTTCGTCTGTTGCATCGGTCCCCTCCAGTTTCGAACCCAAGCCCGCGACGCGCGCGCAATACCAACGCGCTCTCCTGCTTCTTCCAATCGCTTGGCCGCACCTCTGCAGCCAGCACCCACCGCTCGGCCTCTATCGCGATCCGGTGATCGCGCGCAACACCTCGGCCAGCGACTTCCGCATCACCGATCTGATGAATGCCGACGCACCGGTGAGCCTCTACCTCGTCGTTCCTCCCAGCGACCTCGCACGCACGCGCCCCATTATCCGTCTGATGCTCAACCAGATCGGACACAGGCTCACCGAGTCGATGGAGTTTGGAGGCAAGACTGCGTACAAGCACCGCCTCCTTCTCTTGCTCGACGAGTTCCCGTCGCTCGGCAAGCTCGAGTTCTTCGAGACGGCCCTCGCGTTCATCGCCAGGTACGGTGACCAGCCGGACAGTCCAGCGACGGTGTCTCGCATCCCGGTGACGCCGCGCACGGCGTCCGGTCGACGGGTGCGCCACATGTGGCGCAGCCGAATACGATATGTGGCAAGGACCAGAAGCCGATCGCGCCGTGGGTGAGCCGCTGAAGTCTCCAGCGGTTCGATTCGTCCAAGGGCGCCAATCGGAACGCCGAGGCACCGGGCGATCACGCGATCGCGCCGATCACGGGCTGGCCGGGAGCTTGTGCCCGAGACGAAGCGCCTCAAACGGGAGGCTCGGTGCGCAGGTCCTCGAGTTGGTGGTGGTGGACGGCTCGGGCCGTCGCGAGCTCTTCGCTCGCCTGAGCGGCCCAGTCCTGGTGCTCGCGGGTACGGGGCTCGTACACGGACTAGGACCAAGAGACGCCGCACCGACGCGAACGTCGCCCCGTTACGATGGTGGAGACGTGGACGCGCTGCGACGGTTAGAAGGAGGAGCGGATGGCCGATGCCTTTTGTCAGAAGTGTGGAGGCGGCGACATCTTGCAGATCACGCTCCCGCGAGCTGTCCGTGCAAGGCAACGATTGCCGGCTCGGGGACGTGGAAGAAGCGACCGACCCGCCTGACCAGCATATCCAGCGCGGGTGCCACCGTGTGGACCGATGCGCGACGAGCTCGGGCTGCCGCCCGCTGGAGGACCTCGGCGGCATCGACCGACTCGTACGGCGCGTCGACGGTCGTCCCCTGGAGGGAATCGTCACGCGAGGCGCGCACTATCGCGTCGGCCGCAAGCGTTGCCGACGTCACCGCGACATTCCGACCGCGCGGGAGCCAGACTGCGCACGACTCGTGGAGAGCCGGCTGCGCCTCGAGCTCCTCGACGAGGGGCGGCGTGCGCATGATGACGTAGGGGACGCCGTACTTGCGCAACGCGAGCTCCTCGTCGTCGTAACCCGACGGGGCCGCGACAATCAGCAATTCGACGCCCGGCGCGTTGGTGGCACCGAGAACTTTGCGGATGCGTTCGTGCGCCGGCTCGGGATGGAGGCGTCCCTCCAGCAGCGTGGGGGCTGGTAGATACACCATGGCTCGGCAGCCCAGCGCCTTGCCAAACAGGTCTTCGTCCGACGGGCTCGCCACGCGAGCCTCCTCGCCTTTCTCTTGGAATCTGGCGACGAGCGCGGACTTCAGGGGCCCTTCGCCGGATACGCACAGGATCATGCTTGGCCTCCTTGCGACCCTCGGGTAAGCACCGCTCGGCCGTCGGTCAAGGTGACCGGGCTCCCGCGCGTGTAGGGCGTCGATACAGCGAATATCGCCGAGTTTTACCCCCCTTGACGCCGGATCGAGCATGGTTACGGGATCGGTGACTTCACGGCGTCCGACCTCCGCCGCGGCGCGGTGGTTTCCTTCCGTGTTTCGGGCCGGGTCGGGCACCTCCCCCCCGGGCGGTCGGTCGAACACCGACCTCCTGGCGCCACCGACGGAGGACCCATGCTGACGAGAGATGCACTGTGGTTGGTCGAGGAGCCCGTGCTCGACGAGCCCGCGGACTTCCTGTCCATCCCGGAGATCAGGCAGCACATCGTTCACGAACCGCATGACGGCGAGCTCGGCCTGAGGTCGCTCCTCGAGACCCTGCAAGCGCCGCCGTCTCCCTGGTGGCGCGATGAGCAGGATTGCCACCGGCGCATCGCGGGGAAGATCAGGAAACGGCGGCCGGACGTTGCGACATCCGCGTAGAGCCGACGAGGAAGCCATGAGCATCTACGCCGAGTCGACGGACAGCTTCACCGCCCGCGTACGGTTCGCGTCGAAGAGCGTCGCGGAGCCGCCGTGGTCTGCTACGCCGGTCAATGCCGAGGAGCATCAGGACTCCGAATCCGGCGGAAGCCCTCTTGACTGCAAACGAAGAGAGCTTAACCGCTAGTTCAGCTTCTTGACCCAACCAAAGGAGGCCTTTCATGTTGACCAGATGGAACGCCGTCTCGACGTTGGACCGCATGTTCGATGACGTCATGGGGTCCATGCTCGGTACGGCGACGAGTACCCGCACGTTCGACCCGTCAATCGACGTGCACGTGAGCGACACCGAGTTGGTCTTCGTCTGCGACGTCCCCGGCACCAAGCCGGACGATCTCGAGGTGACCGTCGAGAATCACATCCTGACGATCAAAGGGACGCGCAAGTTCGAGGGCAAGGACGACGAGCAGGTGATGCTGGGCCGCGCATACGGCTCTTTCAGCCGCTCGTACACTCTGCCGGACTACGTCGACGACGAGAAACTGGCCGCTCAACTCAAGGAGGGCGTTCTGACCATCCGCATTCCGAAGCAGGCCAAAGCCAAACCGAGGAAGATCCAGATCTCCAACGATCACGACTCCAAGCAGCTCAACGAGTAAGAGCGCCGTGGACGGCAAGGACGCCCGCCATTGTGGCCGCGATGCCGTGGTCCGGCACTCGCTCGGCTACCTTCGCAAGCGCTCGCTCCATCGCGTCTGGTGGAACTCCGCCCGCGTCGCGCTCATGCGCGGGCATTCCGGGGAGACCCCTCATCAGCCAAAAGGCCTTCGCGCCATCGGCAAGCGTGTCTGAGCCCAGGTCTCCCCTCTTTCGCTGACCGCAGTACCAAATAGCAACCTGCACACTGGGGGCGTCACCATCCTGGTGTCGCCCCCTTTTCTTTGCCTCGCGCAGGAGGCGAAACATGGCAACGCGGAACTATTACGTCGTCTTGGGCGTCGCCTCGAACGAAACGGAGCAAGGCGTGCGAGCCGCATTCCGCGATCTCGCGAAACGCTACCATCCGGACCGTGGCGGTCCCGCCGGGGCCGGGCCCTTTCGCGAAGCAGCCGAGGCTTACCGGGTCCTCGGCGATCCCGCGCGTCGTCGGCAGTACGACGAGTTGCTCCAGCAGCAGCGCCCGCACGCGCGCGAGCGACTCGTTCGTGACGTCTCGATGCGGCGCGACCTCGCGGATGTGCGCCCGTCCGAGGAGGCCATGTTCAAGAGGTTCGAGCGGAACTTCACACGAGAGGCCGTGCCCAAAGGCGAGCGTGTGGACGAGCTGAACGTCGAGGTCGCGGTATCGCCCGAGGAGGCCGGCAAAGGCGCCCGCCTTCGGATCGGCATCCCCGTGTTTGGTCGTTGCGCACGCTGCCGGGGCCTGGGATGCATCGACTGCGAGGGCACAGGCACGGTGGAAGGCGAGCGCCCGGTGGATGAAGTGGACCCCACTCTTCGGACCACAGACGTCGGCGGATAAGGTGGAGCCTG
>CALKVG010000647.1 GCA_937998045.1 uncultured Myxococcales bacterium | reverse complement strand
CCCCATCCCCGCACCCTCCGCCGCCCTACTCCCCTGGCAAACGGGCCCTCAGCTCGGCCACGGCGTCGCCTTCAAGGACACGAAGAACGCCGCCGGCGACAACGTCTTCCTCGGCTACGCCGGTTATCAGGTACCCCTCGACTCCGCCGAAGCCTGGGTCGACGCGCTGTACGAAGCCGCGCTGGCCGCGCGCGGGGTGCGCTACGTGTGGGCCGTCCAGGGCCCCAACGATCGCACGTATTCGAACCACGAAATCGGTAATTCGAAGATCCTCGGTACCCTGCTGCCGCTCGTCGGACCACGGACGCACTTCGTGCTCGTGGCGGGCCACTCGAGCGGGAGCTTCGTCGCGCACGAGCTGCTCGCGAAGCTCGCCGGCGGGGTGGATGCGCAGGGTGTCACCGCAGGGCGTGTCGTCTACTTCGATCTCGACGGCGGCGAGAGCGGGTTGACGCCGCCGTCGATCGCTCGCCTGCGCCATGCGTACTTCGTGGGCGCGCACGACGGAACGACCGGCACCGATTCGCCCCGACTGCCCACGATGCGGACCCTCGGCGCGACGTACGCGTCCGCCGGCGGCTACTGGCAGTACGACGCGGGCGACGCGGGATGCCGGGCGGGCGCGACGTGGTGCGTGCACGACGCGCTCATCACGACCCGGCCGCACGCTCCGACGAGGGCGAGCGGGGCGCTCGATTATTCGGATTTCAGCGGCCGATCGGTGTGCGATGGCTGGATCGAAGCGAAGGCGGTCGAAGCCGGACTCGCTCCGTGAGGGCGTGTTCCGAGGTCCGCTCCCGTCGCGCTTCGTCCGACCCAGGGCCGATCGCCCGGTGATACGCTGAGGTGCCCATGCGATTCCTGGTCATGCACGAGACCGAGGCGGAGTTCCTCCACGGCCCGGGGCTGGACCACGAGCCACCGGCGCTCGCATGCTGACGGAGCGGACGTCGCGGGCTCTCCTCGCCCACCAGCGGTTCCTCGAAACGTCGATCGAACGGCTGCTCGAAGATCACGCGCAGGGGGACCCGACGCCCCACGCGCTCGCGCTCTTCCACCGGACGGCGCAGACCGTCCCCGCGTACGGCGCGCTGCTTCGCGAGCACGGCGTCGACCCGCGCGCGGTGCGCACGGAAGCGGACTTCCGTGGCCTGCCGCTCGTCACCAAGGCAAACTACGTCACGCGGTTTCCGCTCGCCGAGCGCTGCCGCGACGGGCGCCTGTCGTCCGGCGACATGATCGCGGTCTCTTCGGGCTCGACGGGCGAGCCGACGTTCTGGCCGCGGTTCGTCAGCGACGAGTACGCGGTTGCCGCTCGGTTCGAGCAGGTATTCCACGACGGGTTCGAGGCCGACCGGAGGCCGACGCTGGCGGTGGTGTGCTTTCCCTTGGGGACGTGGGTCGGCGGCATGTTCACGGCGAGCTGCTGCCGGCACCTTGCGGCGAAGGGCTACCCGATCACCGTGGTCACGCCGGGGAACAACAAGGCGGAGATCCTGCGCGTCGTCCGCGCGCTCGCGCCGGAGTTCGAGCAGACCGTGCTCCTGGGGTACCCGCCGTTTCTCAAGGACGTGGTCGACGCCGGCGTCGCCGAAGGGGTGCCGTGGGAGAAATTCGCGATCAAGCTGGTCCTCGCCGGCGAGGTGTTCAGCGAAGAGTGGCGCGCGTTGATGGGAGAACGTACAGGCATGCGCCGCGCGCTCTTCGACAGCGCTTCGCTGTACGGAACGGCGGATGGGGGCGTGCTCGGCAACGAAACGCCGGTGTCGGTCGCCATCCGGCGCTTTCTCGCGACGCGCCCGGACGCGGCAAGGGCGCTCTTCGGCGAGGCGCGGCTGCCGACCCTCGTGCAGTACGACCCGTTCGTCAGATACTTCGAGGAGCATGCCGGGACGCTCGTGTTCTCGGGCGACAGCGGGGCTCCGCTCGTGCGGTATCACATCGCCGACAAGGGCGGCGTCTCGACGTATCGAGGCATGATCGAGCGCCTTCGCGACCTCGGCTTCGACGCCGAGGCCGCCGCTCGCGGGGAAGGCGACCGGGGCGTGCACGCGCTCCCTTTCGCGTGGGTCTTCGGCCGGTCGCACTTCGCGGTCTCGTATTACGGCGCGAACGTCTTCCCGGAGATGGTCGGCGTCGCGCTCGAGCAGCCCGAGACGCGCGAGTGGGTGACCGGCAAGTTCGTGATGGAAGTGAAGGAAGACGACGCGCGGAATCGCAGCCTGTCCGTCGCGGTCGAGGTTGCGCCCGCGCGCGAGGCGCCCGAGGGCTTCGACGCCGTCGTCGCCGAGGCGATCCTGACGGCGCTGATGCGCCTGAACAGCGAGTTCGCGAACTACGTGCCGGCGGAGCGACAGCGGCCGCGGGTGACGCTATGGCCGGCGGGACACGCGGAGTACTTCCCCGTGGGGGTGAAGCACCGGTACTCGCGGTAGTGCCCTCCTACCCGATCGCCTTGCCCATCGCGTGGTAGCCCTTGTCGACGTGGATCACGCAACCGGTGATCCCGCTCGCGAGCGGCGAGCAGAGGAACGCGGCGGTGGCGCCCACCTCGGGCGCGGCGAGGGGCTCGGGCACCGGCGAATTGATACGCACGTAGTCGACCATCTGCTCGATGAACGGCTTGCCCTTCGCGCCGGTCTCCTCGCTCGCATCGCGGCCGCTCGCGTCGTTTGCGGCCGCTCCCTGCGGGCTGCGGCCGATGGCGCTCGCCGCACGCGACGCGAGCGGACCGGCGCTGATGCAGTTGACCCGCAGCCCCCACTTGCGGCCCGCCTCCCACGCGAGGACCCGCGTGTCGCTCTCCAGAGCAGCCTTCGCGCTCGACATCCCGCCGCCGTAGCCGGGGATCACGCGCTCGCTGGCGAGGTACGTCAGGCTCACGGACGCACCCCCCGGGCGCATGAGCGGCCCGAGGCGCTGGAGCATCGAGACCATCGAGTACGCGCTCACGCTGACGGCGCCGAGATACCCCCTGCGGCTCGTCTCGAGCAGGTCGCGGCTCACCTCCGGCCCATTGGCCAGCGAATGCACGACGACGTCGAGGCACTTCTCGCCGAAGTCGGCGCGCAGGCGCTCGGCGCAGCCCTGGATGGTGAAGTCGCCGTGCTCCTTGTATCGCTTGTTCTCGCGAACGTCCGCGGGCACGCCGTCGAGCGTGTCGTACTCGGCGTCGAGCGCGAAGATGCGCTCGAACTCGAGCTTTCGGCCGCCGGAGAGCGCGAGCGAGCTGTCGAGCTTTCCGCGTCGCAAGAGCGTCTGGAAGATGCCGAGCGCGGGGGGCCACGTGCCGACGCACACGCTGGCGCCTGCCTCGGCGAGAGCCTTTGCGATGGCGAAGCCGAACCCGGCATCGTCGGCGACGCCCGCAACGAACGCGCGCTTGCCCGAGAGGTCGATCGTGAACATGGGGTCCGCATGGCAATGTGGACCGGGCCTCCTCGTCAAGGGGGAAGAGGCTCTACGCGACGGAGGACGGCGGCAAAGAAGCCATCCATCCCGTCGGGACCGGTCCCGGGTTCGTCGTTTGGGGCCCCGGCCCCGGCCCCGGCCCCGGGTTCGTCGT
>CALKVG010000646.1 GCA_937998045.1 uncultured Myxococcales bacterium | reverse complement strand
CACGCGTAAGATCGTCGGCAGCGTCAGATGTGTATAAGAGACAGATGCTGATCAGCACCTGGACAAAGACGGCGACGGGCAGCGGGGCATGAGCGCCGCGCGTGAGCGTCTTCGCGATCCGGCCGCCGAACGTGAACAGGACCGTTGCGAAGAGCAAGAGGAAGGGGATCAGAAGAACGAACGTGCGATCGGACGTTCGAAGGAGGAGGATGGACCCCGCGAGCCCGCCCGCGAGCGACGCCGCGCTGAGGGGAACCAGCTCGCGGCGCACGTCGCCGATCTCGCGGCGATAGGCGATGGCGCTGGCCACGGCCGCCGGCCAGAGAGCGATGGTGTTCGTAGCGTTGGCCGGCACGGGCTCTACGCCTGCGAAGAGGAGCGCAGGGAACGCGACGAAGCTTCCGCCTCCGGCCACCGAGTTCAGCGCCCCGCCGACCGCGGCCGCCAGAAACAGGAACGCGGGAGTGACGATCGTCACGACCGGCTCGCCTCATGCCTTGGAGAAGCGGAGAAGCTTGTAGTCGGAGAGGGGGGCCAGCCAGGGGGCGCGGTCGAGCAGCCGCTCGCCGGCGCCGAAGACGGGCGCGACCAGAGGTCTCGGCATGTCGCGCACGCTGAAGATCAGCCGTACGGGAACGAAACCCATCCGGTCCGCGTGCTCGAGAGACAGCGCAGCGGTGTTCGCGCAGGCGATCCACTCCTCCAGGCCGAGGTCCAGGATCCGCCGCAAGAGCGGCGATCGGTGGATGGGCTCGAGCAAGAGAACGCGGCCGCCGCGACGGACGAGGCGCGCCACGTTCGCGATCGCGCGCTCCAACGACTCCTTGTTACGGCACGCTACCGACAGGCACCCGAGCACAATCGCGTCATCGAACGCGCCCACGCCCAGAGCATCGAGCCCCGCGACCACGTCCCCCTGTTCGAAACGGACGATTCCCGACGCGACCAGAGCGCTCGACTCGTGCCTCGCGGCCTCCACGGTCGCCGCGGAGAAGTCGACGCCGACTACTTGCCGGGGTCGCTGCTGCTCCGCCAGCCACCGGGTGACCCGTCCGGTTCCGCAGCCAACGTCGACGATGCGCCGTCCGGTGACGTCCCCCAAGGCCCTGGTGATGAGGACCCGCTGGCGCTCGTCCCACATTGCGTTGAACGAATTCGAGGGCCAGAGCGATCGCGCCATTCCGCGCCGGGCCGACGCTCGGTGATCCCAGTACGCCGAGACGCCGTAGAGCGTGTCTCGTACCCGTCGTTCCTTGAAGAGCTGCCAGACCCCCGACGCCCCCGTGCCGTTCGTCTTCGTGGTCGTTGCTTGCGTCACGTCTGCTCCGTTTCGATTCGAATGCGATCCAGCGCTGCATCCGCGCGCTGCACGGCGGCGACGCGTGTGTCGGCGCTCGCGAGGACGTATGCTGCGCGCTTCGCGCTGTCGGTCAACGGTAGAACACGACCGCCCACGGGCACGAAGACCTCCGCGTCGCGGACGCCGGGCATCGCGCGAGCGTCCGTGAGCCCGTGCACTGCGCGCACCGCGCCCGGCCGGGCAATCAGGAACTTGGCGACCGCTCCTCCGTGCGCGTCATCCACGACACCCTGCTCCTCGAGAGCGGCATCACCCAGCGCGACACCGAGGACGCGATCGTACAAGTCCACCCCGCTGGCGAGCCTCGTGACGTCGGCGTCGAAGCCGCCGCCCAGCCGGGCCGCCGTCTCGAACAGGACGCATCCGGCCTCGCCCAGCACGACCTGCGAATAGCACGGTCCGCGCGCGTGGGAGAGCGCCGCCGCGCCGCGCCGCGCCTCGTCGACGACACGCGACTCGTCGGCTGCCGAGAGCCCGGCCGGGAACACCTCGGCGAGCATGACCCCGAGCGGCCGCCGCCCGGGCACCGTGATGCGCTCGGTCACGCAGTAGCTCGTCAGCCGCCCCCGCTCGACCCAGCCGTTGACCGAATACTCGCGTCCCGTGAGCCACGCCTCGACGACGGCCACCGCCAAACCGGCGCTCGCCGAGTGCGCGCGAGCCTCCTCGAAAGCCGCCGCAAGCTCGTCGTCCGATTCGACCCGAGCAACCCCGCGCTGCCCCCATCCTCGCGCTGGCTTCACGACGAGCGGGAACCCGTGCGTCCGCGCAAACGCGCGCGCATCGTCGAGGGACGTGCAGCGCGCAAACGGCGGCACCGACAGGCCGGCAGCCTGGTAAGCGGCGCGCATGGCGTCCTTGTCCTGGCACCGGCGGACCGTCTCGGGATCGGCGTAGAACGGAAGCGCCACTCGGGCGGCGACCTGCGCCGTCGCCGCGAGCGCAACCTCGCTGCCCGACGTCGTGATCGCGTCGACCCGAGCGTGTCGCACGAGGGCGCAGAGTGCGTCCACGTTCGCCGTCGATACTTCGTGAAACTCGTCGCAAAGCTCCACCGCGATCGCCCGTGGGTTTGCGTCGGCGCCCACGACGAAGAGCCGGCGACGTTTGGCGGCGCGAATCAGAGACAGCTGCGGGAAGCCGCACCCGACGATCAAGAGACGCGTCACGAGGCGCTCCCCTTGGCCAGTGCCGTGGGGCCCGGCGCAACAGCCTCCGCCGACGCCGGATCCGTCGCGCGTTCGACGATTCCGCCGGGTGCGAGCGACGCGCGTTGCAGCTCGTCGGGCGCCTGGCTGTCGTAGAAATTCAGGCGCTCGGCCACGTTGTAGAGCGGCCTGGCCTGGGCCTGCACGTAGATGCGCGCGATGTACTCGCCAATCACGCTCGTCGCGATGAGCTGAACCCCTCCCAGGATGACGATGGCCGCGAACAGCGACGGCCAGCCCATGATGCCGTAGTTCCACAGGAGCTTGCGCGCGATGACCCACACCCCCAAGGCCAGGCCGACGAGCGCGATCACGAAGCCGAGCGTCCCGATGTAGCGCAGCGGCTTGCTCGTGAACCCGACGATCAGGTCGAACGTGTGGTTCAGGAGCTTGGTGAAGTTGTAGTGCGATCTCCCTGCGTGCCGCGCCTCGTGCCTCACGTGCACCGAACCGATACGCGCGCCGCTCCAGACGAGGAGCGCGCTGAAGAACTTGCGGCGCTCGGGCAGTGCGGCGACCAGGCGCGCGATGGGCGCGCTCATCAGGCGAAAGGTCGAGACGTCTTCGGGGAGCTCGACCTCCATCATCGTGCGCATGCCCCACTGCATCGCGCGCGAGGCCGCCACGCGGAGCGCCGAGTCTTGCCGCCCGGTGCGTACGCCGTAGACGACGTCGAACCCCTCGTCCCGCTTCGCGAGAAGCTTCGGGATCTCCTCCGGGGGATGCTGCAGGTCGCCGTCCATCTGGATGAGCCAGCGGCCGCGCGCGCCGAGGTACAGCGCTTCGACGGCGGCCTCCTGCCCGTAGTTTCGGGTGAAGCGGACCACCCGAATGCGGTGGTCGGCGCCAGCGATCCTGCGCAGGAGCTCCGGCGTGCGGTCGCTCGAGCCGTCGTCGACGAAGAGGAGCTCGAAGGGCCGTCCGATTCGGTCCATGACAGCGACGACGCGCTTCGCCAGCGCCTCGACGTTGCCCTCCTCGTTGTACACGGGAACGACAACGCTGTAGACGATCGAGCTGTCGTGCCCAACGGGGCAGGAGGGGACGGCTGTGCTCACCGGGCGGCCACCGCGAGCCTAGCACGCGGGCACGCTACAATCCCCCGTTCGCCAGCGTGCACCTCCTCGAACGCCTCGTCGAAAAACCTCACCCCTGCGCGTACCTGCCCCGGGAGCACGCGAGCCTCGAGGTGCGCGTGATGCTGGACGTGACCCCGGTCGAAATGGATGCGCTGCTCGAGCGCGCGTGGAGGCGCTTCGGGCCGGCGTATTTTCGCCCGGCTTGTAGCGCCTGTGGAGAGTGCGTCAGTCTGCGCGTGGTCACCGACGCATTCCTCGCGTCCAAGAGTCAGCGCAGAGCTGCCCGCGCGTGCGCGCACCTCCGTCGCGTGGTGGGTCGTCCTGCCGTCGACGTCGCACGGCTCGCGCTGTACGCGAAATGGCACGCCGACCGCGAACGCAGCCGCGGCTGGGAGTCGAACGTGCAGACGCGCGAACGCTATTCGGTCGAATTCGCCTTTCCCCATCCGTGCGCGCAAGAGGCCGCGTTTTACGACGACTCGCAGGGCGGAAGGCTTGTCGGCGTCGGCCTGTACGACCGTACGCCGCGCGCGCTTTCCGCGGCGTTCTTCTTCTACGATCCAGAGTACGCGCGTTTCTCGCTGGGCACGGCGAATGTCCTCGCGCTCATCGACGAGGCGCGCGCGTCCGGATTGCCGTACGTGTACCTCGGGTACCGCGTGGCGGGCTGCGCGTCGCTCCGCTACAAGGCCTCCTTCCGCCCGCACGAGCTGCTGACCGGACGCCCCGAGATGCAGGAACGACCTATCTGGCGGCTCGGCAACTAGGAACGAGGAGAACAGGGGACATGAGCGACGAAATCGTGGTGCTCGGCATTTCGGGGAGTCTTCGCAAGGGCTCCTACAACACGGCGCTCCTGCGCGCCGCCGTCGAGCTCGCGCCTCGCGACGTCCGAATCGAAACCGCCGACATCGCGAGTATTCCGCCGTACAACGAGGACGTGCGCGTGGCCGGCTTGCCCCCGTCGGTCACCGGGCTGCGAGATCGCATCGAACGCGCCGACGCCGTGCTCTTCGTCACGCCGGAGTACAACTACTCGGTCCCCGGCGTGCTGAAGAACGCGATCGACTGGGCGTCGCGTCCGCCCAATCAGCCCTTCGCCGGGAAACCTGTCGGCATCATGGGCGCCAGCGGAGGGATGAGCGGGACGATGCGCGCGCAATACCACCTGCGCCAGATCGCGGTTTTCATCGACCTGCACCCCTTCAACAAGCCCGAGGTGTTCATCCGCAACGCGCAGACCGTGTTCGACGAGGCCGGCAAGCTGGTAGACGAGCCGACTCGCGCTGTAGTCCGCCAGTACGTCGAGGCGCTCGCCGCGTGGACGCGGCGTCTGCGCAGGTAGCTTCTCTTTCGCCGTCGTCGCAGTTCAGTCCCACGTGGGATCGCTCGGCGTCGGGCAATAGCAGGCGGTCGAGTCCATGTGGACGTGACCTGCAGGGGCCTGCGTCCGTCCGGATCCCGTCGATTCGAAGGTCCAGACGATGCACGGCCCCCCCGTGTCCGTCAGGTCGTCGTACACGGCGTCCTGCGCCGTCGTGTTCGCGGTGCACGTGCTCACGCCCACGCAGGGCGGGTTGGAGCAAAACGTAGCTTGCGGGGCGGCGTTCGCGGCGGCGAGGGCCATCTCCATCGTGTACGTCGAGTCCATTCCGGGTACACCAACGGCGGCGCAATAGTCGGAGGCGACCCAGTAGCTTTGGCCGATGGCGTCGCGTCCGGCGCCGCAGGCACCGCCGCTTCCGATGCAGTTTTGATGGGTGACCGCACAGCCTCCCGTCGTCGTACAGCACCCGGGCGTCGCGCACTCGCACCCGTCGTCCGCGGACGGAGCCGTGGGGTTCTGACAGCTCGAGTACCCGCTGTTGCAGGTCGGCGAACACACCCCGCCGCTCGTGCACGCGGTGGCCGATGCGTTCGCCGTGGAGCACGAGCGCCCGCACGCGCCGCAGTTGTCCGCCGTATCCGTGGGTCCGCACCCCGCGTCCATCCCGCCGGAGCTGCCGGCTCCCGAGCTGCCGCCGCTGCCGCCCGAGCTGCTTCCACTGCTCGATCCGCTGCTGCTCCCGGACGTACTTCCGCTCGTCGATCCGGTGCTGCTGCCCGAGCTGCTGCCGCTGGTGGATCCGCTGCTCCCGGACGTACTTCCGCTCGTCGATCCGCTGCTGCTCCCGCTGGTGGCTCCGCTGCTGGTCCCGGTGGTGGCGTCTCCCGCGTCGTCTCCGGCATCGGCCCCGCCGCCCGAGCTCGTCCCCGAGCCACCGCTCGCGCTCCCCGACGTGCTGCCGCTGGTGGATCCGCTGCTGCTCCCGGACGTGCTCCCGCTCGTGGAGCCGCTCCCTGAGCTGCCGCTGCCGGACGACGACGTGCTCGCCCCGGAGCTGCTGCTCGAGCTGCCCGACGAGCTTCCGTTCGAAGGCACCCCCCCCACGCAGACCGGAACCGTCGACGCCTCGCCGCTCGGTGAAACGGGCTGACACATCGTCCCGTCCGAGCAGCCGTGAGACGGATCGCAGAACGGCGCGCACGTGCCGAGATAGCAAAAGAGCTTCTCACCACACGGTGCCGTCCCCTGGACGTCGTCGCACGGCGCGCCGGCGGACGCCGTGCCCGCGTTCACGCACGAATAGAGCCCAGGCGCGGTGAGCGCGCACGTCTGGCCGCCGCCGCACTGAAAAGGGTCTTCGTTGCACGGTTGGGACGAGCACGCTGCAGCCGCCACCACGCCGGCCGCGGCAAGCAGGACCACGAAGACGGAAGGGATCCTCTGGTACTCCATCGGCGAGCTTCTATCACCGCCAGCCACTCAAAGCACAACGATGGATAGCTTCCGTACTGCGCGTTTTAGCTTCGATGAGATTCTACAATGGCGTCATGACGAAATGGCCTTTTGACCCGGTCCCGCGGGCCTAAGAAGGCCTACTCGTCCAGCGCGCTACGCACCTTCTTCGCCAGTGCCTGGGCGGTGAAGGGCTTCAAGAGGACGTTCTGGTGAGCGTCGTCCAGGAGCTCGCGGAGGCGCGTCGATTCCGGCGCGTACCCGGTTGTGAAGATCACCTTGAGGTCCGGCCGGATCTCGCGCATCTGATCATAGGCTTGCCGCGCGTCGAGTCGGGGCATGACCACGTCGAGGACCGCGAGGTCGATCTCGTGCGCGCTGCGCTCGAACACAGCCAGGGCCTGCTCACCGTCGCTCGCCGTGATGACGCGATAGCCGAGCTCGGAGAGCATCGCGCTCACGACCCGACGTAGGGCCGGCTCGTCCTCGGCCAGGAGAATGGTCTCTCTCCCCTGCGCAGGATTGGGCGGTCGGCTGACCGCCGCCTCCGCGCGCGGGCTCTCCACCGTAGCAAGCGGCAGGTAAACGCGTACGGTCGTCCCCGCGCCGGGCTTGCTCGCGACGTCGACGAAGCCCTGGTGCTGCTGCACGATGCCGTAGACGGTGGCAAGCCCGAGGCCGGTCCCTTCGCTCTTCGTCGTGAAGAACGGCTCGAACGCGCGTGCGCGTGTCGCCTCGTCCATCCCGATGCCCGTATCCGTCACCACGATCTCGGCGAAAGATCCCGCGCGCGCCCAGGGGTTGTCCCTGGCGAACGCCTCGTCGAACGTGATCGCCCCGGTGCGCAGGCGCAGCGTCCCTCCCTCGGGCATCGCCTGTCTCGCGTTCGTGCACAGGTTGAGCAGGATCTGCTCGAACTGGACGGCGTCGGCCCGCACGACGATCACCCTGGACATGTCCCGGGGCGCGTCCTCCGACTCGAGTACGACCTCGACGTCCTCCCCGACGATGCGATTGAGCATGCGCACGAAGTCGTCGACGGCGGCGCGCACGTCGATCGGACGCGGCTGGATGATCTGCTTGCGAGAGAACGCGAGGAGCTTGCGCGTCAGGGCTGCACCGCGCTGCGCCGCGGCCATGATCTCGTCGTTCTCGGCGAGCGCAGATTCCCCCGCGGCCAGCTTGTGCTTCGCCAGCTCGGCATGGCCCACGATGATCGCCAGCAGGTTGTTGAAGTCGTGCGCGACGCCGCCCGCGAGGAGACCGATCGCCTCCATCTTCTGCGATTGGCGTAGCTGCTCCTCCAGTCTTTTTCTGGCCGTCACGTCCGTCGCCGTCCAGAGCACCCGGTCGACCTTGCCGCCGATCCTCAGCGGAATGGCAGAGACCTCGTACCAGGCGGTGCCGCCGTCCGGCCCATAGCCCGGCCACTCGTACCGCACCGCCTCGCCCGTGTCGGCGAGCCGTCGCAGGACGGCCCGGATCCGGGCCTCGCCCGCGTCCGGCGTGAACTCCCAGAGCTTCGCGCCCACCACCGCGCGCCCCGTGAACGGGGGACGCGTCTGGTTCACGAAGAGCGCGGTCCCCTCGGTGTCGACGATTATGACGATATCCGGAGAGTTCTCGACGAGCGCGCGCCAGTAAAGCGCTTCCTCGTTGCGGATTCCATCGCTCAAGCCGCCTCCTGCTCCTTACTTCGAAAGCCCCGGCGAGAGGTCGAGCCGCGCGTCGAGCGCCGGCGCGCGCGCCGCCACGGACGCTCGGAGGAGCTCGTACGTCTCGGGGTCGCGCCTTTGCAGCTCCTCGACGGGAACGTCACGAGCGACCGTCGCCCCGTTCGCGTCCTCCAGCGTGACGCGCAGCCCGTCGTGCGACGCCAGCAGCGTCATCCTGCGATCGCGGGTTCGCAGCTGCCCGATGACCGGATGCTCGCCCGTGGGCGGCGCGATCTCCGTCGGCAGCGCGCTCGATGCGCACCCGGCGCAAACGACCAAGGCGATAGAAATCGTGACGTTCATGACACTACTCTGCGCTCGGACAGCCAGCGGATCAACGAAACGCGTGTCCCTCGCCGATTGCGAGGATTGCAAACCGTTGAGCGCGACCGTTCCCTATTCGCGGCGGGCGCGCGCAAGGAGGCTTCGGAGTTTGCCCATGTCGAGAGGTTTCTCGAGGCATGGGTTGACGACGCTCGCGAGGAAGGCACGCGCTCGCGGGGTAAAGGCTCCTCCTGTCATGAATACGAAGCGACCGGCGAGCATCGGCGCGATGCGTACGATCTCGGCGTAGAGGTCCATGCCGGTCATCACCGGCATCATCAGGTCGCAGAGCACGAGGTCGTAGCGGGCTCCCGCAGCGATGCGCGCGAGCGCCTGCTGCGCCTCGGTCTCGACCTCGACGTCGCCGTCGTCGGAGAGAGCACGGGCGATCGCTTCGCACACCAGGCGCTCGTCGTCGATGACGAGCATCCGCCGGCGGGGGAGGGCGCGTATCTCCTGGGCGCTGGCCGGGACGGAGCTGCGCCACGACTTCGCGGGCGGGAGGATCACGCGGAACGTCGATCCGTGCCCCGGGACGCTCGAAGCCTGGATCTCACCGCCAAGGCCCTTCACCGTTCCGTGGGATATCGCAAGCCCGAGACCGCTCCCCGCCTCCTTCGTGGTGAAAAAGGGATCGAAGATGCGCGGCATGTCCTCGGGCGAGATTCCCACGCCGGTGTCGCTCACCTCCACGACGGCGTTTCCGTTCTCGTCGGTGCGGGTCGACACGCGGATTTCGTTCTTGTCCGCGTGACCCTCGGGGATGGCCTGCGCGGCGTTGATGAGCAGGTTGAGAAACACCTGCCCGAGCCGCGCCTCGTTGGCGTTCACGGGCGGAACGTCGGCGAGCGCCTTCGCCAGGTGTGCGCGGTGACGGATCTCGTGCCATGCCATCTGGACCGCGCTCTCCACGAGGCCGCGCGCGTCGACCGCGCCGCGGTTCTCGACGTGACCTTGGGAGAACGTGAGGAGGTCACGCACGATCTGGCGGACGCGGTTGGCGCCCTCGACGGCCTGCTGAAGCGACTGCACGAGTCCCACCAGGCTGCCGTGACCCCCGAGCCCCTTTCTCTCTTCGCCGGGCTTTTGGCCAGCTTCCGGGGCGGTGAGCTCCGCGATGGGATCGTCGCTGGCGCTCGCAGCCCGAAGCCGGCGAAGGACGTGCTCGAGGTTCACGAGCAGATACGTCAGCGGGTTGTTGATCTCGTGGGCAACGCCCGCAGAGAGCGTGCCGAGCGCGGACATGCGGTCGCGCTCTACGAGCTGGTGCTGGAACTCCGCGCGCTCGGTGACGTCACGCGCCACGATCAGGACGGCGGGTGACCCCTCGAACTCGACCGGAGCGCCCGCCGCCTCGGTCGACCGGTATCGGCCCGACGCCGAACGCCAGCGGAGAGTCAGCACCAACGGTTCGTGGCCGGCGTTCGCGGCGGGAGCTCGGAATCGAGCGTCGAACGCCGCGCGGTCGTCCGGGTGAAGGAGAGGCTCGACAAATGTTCCGGCGAGTTCCTCGCCCGCCGCAAGCCCAAGCGCGCGCAGAAACGCCGGGTTCGCGTAGACGACCATCCCGTCGCGATGCAAGACCGCCGGCTCCGGCGTGAGCTCGAGCAGCGTACGAAAGCCGGCACGTGCACGCTGCAGCGCCTCTGTGACGTCTCGGGATTCGCGTTGGGCGGGCTGCATTCGTCGCGTGCCGAAGCGGGACCGGACGACGTGAGCCGGCGTAAAGCCGGCGTGGAAAACGGCTGGCCCGTGCCGGTCTGCGCAACGGTCGTGTAGGACTCCTATCCAGCGGCAAATAGCGCGCCTCGCCCCGTGGCTTCGCCCCCTCCGGCCCAGTCCTTGACATGTTGGCCGTCGCCGCGTAGCTTCCCGCGCCCCTCATGGCTTCCACGGAGACGCACCAATCGCCGAAGCCCGCCACAAGCGGCCGGAAGACGTTCGTGATGACCAAGGCGCAGGCCAACGGCTCGCGCGCCTGGTGGGTCGTCGACGCTGCGGGAAAGCCGCTCGGCCGTCTCGCGAGCGAGGTTGCGCATGTCCTCCGCGGCAAGCACAAGCCGCAGTACACACCCCACGAGGACACGGGGGACTTCGTCATCGTCGTCAACGCCGACAAGGTGCTCCTGACGGGGCAGAAGCTCGACAAGAAGTTCTTCTACCATCACTCGGGCATTCCCGGCGGTTTCCAGGCCGAGAGCTACCGCCACCTCCTCGCGCGCAAGGCCACATTTCCGGTGGAAAAGGCCGTCCGCGGCATGCTCCCCAAGGGGGTGCTCGGCCGCCAAATGTTCACGAAGCTCAAGGTTTACGCGACGCCCGACCACCCCCACGTCGCGCAAAAGCCCTCTCCTCTTCCCCTCAAGCAGAAGTAGCCTATCCTCCGGGCCTCGGGTGAGGCCCGCCCCAAAGGCACCCCGACGAATCCCATGGCCACCGCTTCGACCGACAATCGCACGTACGCCACCGGAAAGCGCAAGACCGCCATCGCGCGCGTTTGGCTGAAGCCCGGCAGCGGCAACATCTTGGTCAACGGGCTCCCGTGCGACGAGTACTTCGAGCGCGAGACCTCGCGCATGGTGCTCCGACAGGCGCTCGAGCTCATCGAGGCGCAGGACCAGTTCGACGTCTGGGCGACCTGCCGCGGCGGGGGCAAAAATGCGCAGGCCGAGGCAATGCGCCACGGAATTTCGCGCGCCCTCTGCGTGTTCGATGCGGAAAAGCGAGCCGCGCTCAAGCGAGCGGGTTTCCTCACTCGAGATGCGCGCAAGAAGGAACGCAAGAAGTACGGCCGACCTGGAGCGCGCAAGCGGTTCCAGTACAGCAAGCGCTAGCGTGGCGGGGTGCTGGCGCATGAGGCGGCTCCCCTCGGCGGCTCTGGCGGTTCTCATCGCGGGCGCAGCTCTGGGGTCGGCGGCGCCGGCACGGGCGACTATCGTCGAGCGCGTCGTCGCGGTCATCGGCGAGCGGCCAGTGCTCTGGACGGAGCTGCTCAAGAGGGCGGCGGCGTCGCGCGTCCAGATCCGGATGCAAACGCGGGATGTGAACATCATCAGCGCTCAGGAGCAGGAGATGTACAAGGAGCTCCTCCAGCGCATCATCGACGACCGCCTGGAGGAGCAGCAGGCCGACCGGGCGCACGTCACGGTCACCGCGGAAGAGGTCGATCGAGGCATCGAGAACATCGCCGCGCAGGCCCAGTCGGCGCAGGGGCATCCGGTTACGGTCCAGAACGTCCTGGCCGTGGCGCGCGAACGCGGGATGACCGACCAGGACTTTCGCGACGAGATTCGCCGGCAGATCCTCGAAGGTAAGCTCATCGAACTCCGGGTGCGGCCCCGCGTCCGGGTGACGGATCAGGACGCACGGACGGCGTACCAGCGCTGGGCGCAGGAAACTGCGGAAGCGCAGGTCGACGTCCGGTTGCTGGTGAAGCGGGTCCCGCCGCAGGCCACGGCGACGCAATACCAGGCGCTCTCGACGCTCATGGACGAGCTTGCGAGGCGAGCGCAGGACGGCGCGGACTTCTGCCAGCTCGTTTTTCAATACACGGACGACGCGTCGACGCGTGACACCTGCGGCTCCCATGGTCCGCAGTCGCTGGCCACGCTGCTGCCGGGCATACAGAACGCCGTTCGCAACGCCAAACCGGGCACTGTGTCGGACCCGGTTCGCGTGCAGTCCGGTACCGACGAAGTGCTCATCATTGTCCAGCCGATGGGTCAGGCCGCGGTGCCGGCCTTCGAGCAGGTGAAGAACGAGATGATGCAGCGGGCGCTGCTCGAGGGCCTCGAGCGCGCCCGCAAGCAGTGGCTGCAGGAGCTCCGCGACAAGGTTTACATCGACGTGCGCTTGTGAACCTCGTGCGCGGCGGCGCACTCCGCTGCGCTGAAAGAGCCACGGATCCGCGAGCCGTCGAGCCACGAGACGTCGAACTGCCCCGTCACGATGCCGTCCGCGTCCGACGCGCTCGCCACCGCCACCGTTCCGCTCGGCGCTCGCCACTCGTCCAGCTCTGGCCCCGAGACGATGAAGTTGACCTCTGCATCGCCGGGTGCCACCGGGTCTGCGGCCGTTACAACGTAGACGCCGGGCGACGTGCCTTCGAGGATCATTTCGAGAACGGCCACTCCTGGTGGGAGCATCTGGTTCCAGCCGATGTTCGCTGCCTCGTTGCAGGTCATTGGCTTCGCGCTCAAGTACATCGCAATCGTATCGGGGACGTCCGGGTGACCGATCCAGAAAGCGCTCGGAGCTTGGTCGAAGTTCGTCGTACCGAAGTTCCCGGAGACGGCGGCTTGGCCCAGGCTGGCCGAACCACCCGGCCGGTCAGCGGAGCTACAGCCCATGCTCAGCGAGGCGGCGACGAGCAGTCCGAGTGCCCTCTTTGTGGAGATCATTGTCGTTGCCTGGGCCTGCGCCGCTCGGATCCGCTCCGGCGGGTGAGAACACCCCGCCGGGATTACGAACCGCGGCCGGGCGATGGACGAGAACGGCGGACGAACTTCGCGAGGTCAGCGTCGTCTCGCCGGTCCCTTCGAGAGGTGCGCCATCGCGTCGCCCAGTCCCTCGAG
The DNA here is from genome assembly GCA_937998045.1 of uncultured Myxococcales bacterium. Taxonomy (GTDB): domain Bacteria; phylum Myxococcota_A; class Polyangia; order Polyangiales; family Polyangiaceae; genus Palsa-1150. The sequence continues at coordinate 3,047 of CALKVG010000646.1, read as the reverse complement.
CGTCAGCGGGTACATCGCGAAGATGCCCGAGAGGGTCTCCGCGGTCCCGCCTTTCCAGTAGTTCGGCGGATCCGGATTGAGCCACACGCTCTTGTCGAAGTGATCCGCGATCGCCTGCATCCAGCGGACACCGGGCATCGAGTCGTCCCCCAGGTGCCGCGTCGAGAACCAGTCTCCTGCGCCCAGGAGCTCGGCGGGGTGCATCGCCGCATCCCCGACGACGACGAGCTTCCATGTTCGGTCGCAGGAGAGGCCGGAGAGGAGGACGTCCCTGACGCGCACCGGCTCGCTCAGCGTCTCGCTCGAATAGACGTTGCCGTAGATGCAATTGTGAAAGTAGTAGCTCTTGAGCTGCCGGAAGTTCGACGCGCGCCTCGCCGCCGAGAACAGCTGGCTGACGAGGTGAGCGTGCGGATCCATCGAACCGCCGACGTCCATGAGTAGCAGCACGCGGACGTTCGGTTTGCGCGGGGGCCGCAGGACGATCTCGAGCTCGCCGCCGTTCCTCGCCGTCTGATCGATCGTGTCCTCGAGGTCGAGCTCTCGCTCGGAGCCTTCGCGCGTCAGGCTGCGGAGCTTGCGGAGCGCGACCTCCATCTGCCGGACGTCGAGCACCAAGTCCGAGCGGTACGGCCGGTACTTGCGCGCGTCTGCGACGGCCATCGCGCCGCGCCCTCCGCCGTTCGGGCCGACACGCACTCCCGTCGGGTGCGCGCCGTGCGCCCCGAAGGGGCTCGTCCCACCCGTCCCGATCCATCGGTTGCCGCCGTCGTGGCGCCCCTCCTGCTCGCGCATCCGTTCCTCGAAGAGGCGCCGCAGCTCTGGCAGGTCGAGCGACTCGAGCAGCGCGATCTCCTCTGGCGTGAGCTCCTTGCGGGCGCGGGGGTCGCGCAGCCACTCGTCGAGCTCCTTCGCCAGTTCGAGCGATGCGCCCTGAACCCCGCGGAAGGAAGCGAGAAACGCCTCGTCGAAGGCGTCGAGGTCGGCCTCGGTGTGAACGCAGAGAGCGCGAGCGACGTGGTAGAAGCCGTCGAGCGAGCTGTCGTGCAAACCCATCGTGAGCGCGCGGGCGAGCGCGGTCGCTTCCTGCAGCCCCACCTTGATCGCGCGCTTGCGCAGCTCGAAGAGGAAGGGAACAAACATCCTGGGCCGACCCCAGGAGCGTAGCTTGCTCCGGCTTCCGGTGCTGCGGGCGTAGCTGGCCTTGCCAGCCGCGCTACGCTCCATAGGCCCATGGCCGCGCCTCTCACCCTCGTACCCGAGCCGCCCTCGCAAGCCGCCGTCGACCGTGCGAGGCGCGAGCTCGACCGCCGGCTCGGCCCTTCGAAAGTGCTCACGAGCCCGGACGCCTGCGCCCCGTACGCGGCCGATGACAGCGACGTCCAGGGCCGGATGCCTGACGTCGTCGTTCTCGCCGCGTCCGCCGCCGACGTCGCGGCGACTCTGGCCGTCGCCGAGGCGTGCGAGGTCCCCGTCACCCCGCGCGCAGGCGGCACGGGGCGAACGGGGGGCGCCGTCCCGGTGGCCGGCGGGATCGTTCTGGCAACGCACGCGCTCGCGCAGATCAAGGAGATCGACCGGGCCAACCTCGTCGCCGTCGTCGAGCCGGGCGTGGTGACGGGCGATCTCCATGCAGCCGTCGAGCGAGAGGGGCTCTTCTACGCGCCGGACCCGAACTCGCTCGCGAGCTGCCGGATCGGGGGCAATCTGGCCGAAAACGCGGGTGGGCCCCGGGTCTTCAAGTACGGAGCCACGCGCGACTGGGTCCTCGGCCTCGAGGCGTGCCTCGTCGGGGGGCGCGTCCTGCGGACGGGCAAGCGCACCGTGAAGGGGGTCACCGGTTACGACGTGACCTCGCTCCTCGTAGGCAGCGAGGGGACGCTGGCCGTCTTTACCGAGGCGACGCTGCGCCTCGTACCGAAGCCCGCCGCGCTCGCGACGGCGCTCGCGCTCTACACCGACGTGAGGCAGGCCGCCGCGGCGGTCGGCGCCATCGTCGCCGCGGGCGTCGTCCCGCGTTGTCTCGAGTTGCTCGACTCCCCCTCGCTCGGCGCCGTTCGCTCGGCCGGCGTGGCCGTCGACGATCGGGCGGGTGCCATGCTCCTCATCGAGGTCGACGGTGAGTCCACCGAGGCGGCGTTGCTGCGCGTCGGGGAGGTCGCGAGCGCGTCCGCAGGGTGCATCGACGTCCTCGTCGCGCAGGACGGCTCTCAGCGCGATCGGCTCTGGGCCGCGCGCAGGATGCTCTCGCACGCGACCCGTAAGCTCGCCCGCCACAAGATCAGCGAGGACGTCGTCGTCCCGCGCACGCGCATCTCCGATCTGCTCGCGCGCACCGACGAGATCGGCGATGAGACAGGCGTAAGGCACCTGGCTTACGGCCACGCCGGTGACGGCAACCTGCACGTGAGCTTCCTCTGGGACGACCCGTCCGAGCGAACCGCCGTCGAACGGGCGATCGGGATGCTCATGCGCGCGACGATCGACCTTGGCGGAACGCTGACGGGAGAGCACGGCATCGGCGTGACGAAGGCTCCTTACCTCGCGCTCGAGCAGAGCCCCGAGCTCATTGCGCTCGAGCGCGACCTGAAGCGAGTGTTCGACCCCCGCGGGCTGCTCAATCCCGGCAAGATCTTCCCCGCCGTCGGCCATCGCAGCTGCTGAGGGCCGCCCGTTTCGCGACGTCCGCCGAGGTGTGGGAGGACGGGCGCTGGCCGCCTGGTGGTAGGCTCACTGACCGAGTGATGACAACCGGCCGCGCGATCGCCCCCGCGTAGAGAACGAGCTTTCGCGATCTTCGGCGCAAGTTGGGGCTGGTACGCCGGGTGCCTTGCTAGGGCCGCATGACGATGCGCCGACGTTTGCTTGTCGTGTGGGCCGTGGTGGTCTCGCTGCCGCTCCTGGCGGGCGCGTTCGCCGCATGCGGAGGGAGCAGTAGCACCGTAGGCAACGGAACGAATGACGGGGGAGACGCGACGAGCAGCAGCAGCGGCTCCAGTAGCGGCGGGAGTAGCGGCGGGAGTAGCGGCGGGAGTAGCGGCGTGAGT
>CALKVG010000645.1 GCA_937998045.1 uncultured Myxococcales bacterium | reverse complement strand
GCCCCACGAACAGGTCGCGGCGTGGATGGCGGCGTGCGACGTGCTCACGCTCCCGAGCTGGGCGGAGGGGACGCCGAACGTGGTTCTCGAGGCGCTCGCGAGCGGTCGCCCGGTCGTCGCGTCGCGCGTCGGCGGTATCCCCGACGTCCTTCGCGACGACCGCGCCGGGCTACTCGTCCCACCCCGAGATGCGCGCGCGCTGAGGGACGCGATCGCGCACGCGCTTCATGCGACGTGGGACGAGAACGCGGTGCGGGCCTGCGGGCCGCGCTCGTGGAGGGAGAGCGCGGCGGCGTTGCGCGAGGTGCTGGAGGCTGTCACGGCGAATCGGGTCCCTGGCCGGTCGGCAGCACCGGAGTGGGAGCCACCGTCGGGGTCGAGAACGCTTGGCCGAAAGAGATCAGGAGCGCCTGCGACGCAATCGGAGCTCCCGTAGACGGATCGATCGGACGCACGAAGGGGAATCCCAGGTCGGCCCGGAAGACGGTGCGGTCGAGCCACGGGAACAGCACGCGGACTCCGACGCCCGCCGACTGGTAAGGACGGAGGTGATCGAACCCCGTGAAGGCGTCTCCCGCGTCGAAGAACGCGACGCCGGCGAGCTCCATCGAGAGGATCTCGAGCGGTCGCGAGCGAAACTCGACGTTGTACGCGACGAGGTCTTGCCCGACGAAGAAGTTGGTGGGGAAGCCGCGCAGCCGGTCGTCTCCGCCCAGGATCGACGTCTGGTTCAGGTAATTGCGCCATCTCCAGATGAGCGAAGCGTCGAAGACCAGGCGACCGATGTGGCCCAGGCTCGGCGTCACCAGGTGTCCGGTGGGCTGGATCGCCGCGTCGGAGATGCGATCCGACTGGGTATCGAGAGTCGACGCGAAAGACAGGCGCCCCAGCCCGTCGCGCATCGGCCACGTGTACTGGGCGGCGCCGTAGAGCTCGAGGACGTCCCGCGACGAGCCGAGCGCGTGGGCGCTGGGCAGGGCGCGGAGGACGACGTCGTGCCCGAGGCGGTAGTCCTCCTGCAGCGCCAGCGTGTCGAAGTCGATGACGCGGAGGAAGCGCATCTCGTACGTGTGGTACTGGAGGAAGGGTCCTACGCGCGTGTCGCTCACGGGGATGTACGTCCGTATGAAGTCCTCGGCGGTGCGCGGGTCGGCGCCGGGGAACTGGTTCTGGTACACGGCGCGCGTCACGGCGGCGCCGATCGTGAAGTCGTGGTTATAGTCCCAGCCGAAGGAGCGCGTGAGCTCGTAGTTGGCCGTGTACGTTCGCGAGCGGTACTGAAAGGGCATGCTCTGGTGCGTCGCGGGGTCGACGTACTCGCTGAGCTGCGCGTTGACGTAGCGGCGGACGACCACGTCCTGCCAAGCGACGCTCGAGTCCCAGGCCCACTCGGTGGTCCCCGAGAAGAGCGGCTGGCCGGCGACCAGGGATCCGTACGTTCCCTCCAGGCTCCCGGACTCGTTCACCATCACGTTCGCCGCGGCGAGCGCCGCGATCCGCGAGTCGCCGATCCGGGGCACCATCGCGCCGGCGCCGAACGTGTACGCGGACGGCTCGAGGACGAAGTGCAGGTTGACGATCTGGTGTGTCCCGAGGAAGTTCGTCTCCGCCGGCAGGAGCTCGAGCTGCTCGATCCCGCGCAGCTTGCCGCCCGTGACGGAGAGCTGCGTCGCGACCAGGTTCCAGTTCAGGCGCAGACTCCAGACATCCTTCGTGATGACGACGAGGACGACCCGGTCGGGCTCGCTCCCGACGGTCGGGATGGCGAGCACCGTCGACAGCTGCGGAACGCCCGGAAGGCGTCGCAGGTTGCGGACCGTGTCGTCGACGAGCGCTTGCCGAAAGGGCTGACCCTCGCGCAGGAGCACTTCGTCTCGAATGACGGACTCGCGCGTCTCGACGTGAAAGACGTTGAGCCAGTGGGGCAGGACATCGCGCTTCTCGAACACGTCGAGGCGCACGATGTCGACGCGCTCGACGATCTTGCCCTCGGGATTCGGGTCGCGCACCCGGTGCAGGCCCGCGAGGACCTCGTCGATCGTTTGCTCCTCGTAGGGCGAGTAGACCTGCAAGCGCTCCGCGGGCGGCGGCGCGCTCTGCGCGCGCAGCTCTCGACTCCAGGCGAGGGGCGGCACCAGGGCGACGAGCCCGAGGAGCCCGGGGAGCGAGAAGGAGCCGGGGGCAGCGCGTCGCGGGCGCCACCGCCGAACGATCGAACCTTGCGCGGCGAGCATCGAGAGGCGCGAGCTTCGCAGAATTCGCGCGCGATGGCGCGGGGGGACCGGGCCGAGCGCCAACGATGCCGACGGCGCCGACTTTGGAAGAGCGCGCCGCCCGGACAAACAATCGAAACAATCCGCGCAGCATTTGCGCGTTTCGCCGGTCGTGGCCGGCGCGTCTGGCCGATTTCCGGGGGATACGGCGTATCGGGACCGCCACAGGCGGCCCGGCGCTGCTATGATTTGATGGTCGCTGATGTGTCGCCTGCTTGGAATTGCTTCGAGCGAACCCACCAACTTCCAGATCGTGCTGCGGGAGTCTCCGCGCTCTCTCGCCGCCCTCTCGCGCGAGCACCGCGACGGCTGGGGGATCGCCATCTTCGAAGACGAGCACGGGTGGCGCGTGGACAAGAGCGTCGTGTGCGCCGGCGAGGACGAGCGCTTCCACGAGCTGGCGCTCGGCGCTCGGGGTGAGATGCTCATATGCCACGTGCGCCGGAAGACGGTGGGCGCGACGTCGCTCGTGAACACGCATCCGTTCGAGAACGGCCGCTGGGTCTTCGCGCACAACGGAACGGTCGCGCACACCGACTGGGTGCGGTCGCAGACGTCTACCGAACGGCTCGCCGAGATGGGCGGCGAGACCGACAGCGAGCTCCTCTTCGCGTGGCTGCTGACCAAGCTCGACGAGGCCGGCGCCGCCGACGTCCCCGCTTCCCCGGCGACCGATCGCGTGATCGGCCATGCCGTTCGAACGGCTCGGGAGCGCGCCGACTTCGGCGCGTTCACGTTCCTCCTGTCCGACGGCGTCACGACGTACGCGCATCGCCACGGCCGCACGCTCTACCTGCTCGAGCGCACGCCGGAGGATCCCGTGCGCGTTCGGCGAATGAGCCGCGACGGCAGCGCCGTCATGACACCGTGGTCGCAGCACCGCATTGCCGTGTTCGTCGCATCCGAGCGGATGACCGAAGAGCCCTGGCAGGAGATCGAAGAGGGGATGCTCCTGCGGGTGGAGCGGGCGCCGGTCCCACACTTCCGGCTCGTCGCCGCGTAGGGATTCGCGGCCATCGGCCGCCCGAAGGACCCTCGGCAGGTGGATCTTGGGTCCCCCACGTGCGAGCCATTCGTGCGCGACGAAGGAGATGCGCCGACGGAAAATCCCGCTTCCAGGGCGACATCGCGGTTCCGGCGCTCGAAGATTCGCCTCGCATCGGTCGGCACTTGCGTTGCTTCGGGGAGTCGCCGAGCACGATGCCGGACGCACGCCTCCTACGGCGACTCCGTCTCCACGGCCCGGTCGCCGCGGCGATCGCTCTTTGCTGGCCATCGTCTGCCGCCGCAGACCCACCCCTGCGCGCGTGCCGGGCGACCTTCGACGCTGCCCAAGAGTACCAGCGCGCCGGCCACCTGCGGGAGGCACGCGGGCTCCTGCTCGAGTGCGCGAGGACACCGTGCGGTGGACTGCAGAAGCGGTGCGCGAGCACCGCCGGTCAGCTCAGCTCCGCCATCGCCTGGATCGCCCCGGTGGTCACGGATTCGGAGGGCGCGCCGCTCGTCGACGTGCGCGTGAAGGTGGACGGGCAGCTGCTGACGGCGCACCTGGACGGCCGCGCCTATCCTCTCGACCCGGGGGTGCACGAGTTCGCGTTCAGCGCCCGCGTCGGGCACCCGCCGCGCGAGGTCTCGACCGCACAGAGGGTCATGATCGTGGAGGGCCAGCGCGGTCCGGTGTCGATCGAGCTGCCCGCGCCCGACGACGCCGATCCGAAGCCCACGCTGGCGGCGTGCGTTCCGCCGGAAAACGCGGACGACGCCCCGGCGCCGGCAGAGGGCGCGGCGAAGGCGCCCGAGGCGCCCGCGGTCCGGCGGCCCCGAAAGCCCACCCTCTGGGTGTACGCGCTCGGGGGGCTCGGCGCGGCCAGTCTGGGCGCCGCGGCCTTGCTCACGTACTGGGGGAAGACGGACGACGACGCCCTCAGCGGGTGCGCGCCGGACTGCCGGCCGTCCGCCGTGAACCATATCCGGCAGCTCTATCTCGGGGCCGACATCACGTTTGCCACGGGGCTCGCTGCGCTGGGGGGAGCTGCTTTCCTGTTTTTCACTTCCCGTCCGAGCGACGCCGTCACCGCGGCGGCGAAGTCCGGAGCCTCGGCGCCGTTCCGGGTGGACGTGCAGCCGGTAGCTTCGGGAGCGCTGGCGACGTTCCGCGGAGCGTTCTGAATGCGGCGCTGCGTCTTCGCCGGCGCGATCGCGATCGTCCTCGGGCTGCCGCCGCTCGCGTCCTGCAAGGACCCGTTGCCGTTCAACGCGAGGCCCCTCACCCTCGCGCCGACGAGCTCCGCGACGGCCCTCACCGCGAACGAAGACTGCCCGATCAGCGCGGAATGGTTCCCGAGCACTCCTCCGGTACGGATGTTCGTGCCGTCGCCGCACCCCGACACCGAGTGCCCCTTCTACCGCGGCGCATACGAGAACTTCCTCGTCTCGACGCAGCCCGACACGAGCGGCGATCCGGCGCTCGTCCACTGGGCGACTCTCGACGACGCCTTCGTCGGTGCGCCGCACGCGCAACGCAACACGCAGAGCAGGGCGTGGCTCGGCGTGGTCCGTCAAGCGGGCTACCGCAGCGTCCTCATCGATCAGGACGGCCACACGCTCTACTACGGCCTTCACATGAACCAGGCGTTCGTCGACTTCATCCGGGCGAACGACCTGCGGACCGTCAAGGGAATCCTGAACGTCGATCCGAATCTGTCCTTTCCTCCCGGCCTCGTCGAGGTCAAGACGGCCTGGAAAGACATCGACCCCGCCGATTTCCCGGGCGGCAAGGTCCCTCCACCCAGCGGCTTCCCCGGAGACCCGGGCGACTATTCGAACTACATCACGACGAGGGCGTGGGTCCCGCATCTCAGCAAAGATCCGCAAACGGGGATCCTCGTCGAGGACCCGAACAGCCCCCGCCTCATCAAGGTGGCGCTCGTCGCGCTCCACGCGGTGTACACGTTGCCCGGGCACCCCGAGTTCGTCTGGGGAAGCGTGCAGCACGTCAACCTGGGCGCGGTCGATCGGACGGCCTCCGCGGCGCAGGGCGCGGCGATGTACGGCGCTCCCGACAACCAGCCCGATCCCGGCGCCATCCCGGTCATCTTCGCGCCCGACGGCGGCCCCGGCGATCCGAACAACCTGCAGGTGGGCGCGGTCCTGAGCCAGACGGGCTTCCTCCTTTACAAGGGGGGGACACCCGAGAACCTGGCCAATCAGCCGTACACGAACCAGGAGCTGATGTTCGACGAGACGACGCAGTCGTTCCCCGGGCAGCAGACGTCGATCTACCGGATGTTCCCCGGCTCCAAGTCCCAGCAGCTCAGCCCCGACACCGCCATCGTCTCGCTCAACGCGAACCTGACCGCGATCGCCCACGAGCAGCAACTATCGGGGCCCGTCGACGTCAGGCTGAACTACCACGTGGTCGCGGCCGTCTGGATGGACAAGCCGTCGCTCTTCGGACTCGGCCGCGACGGGCAGGGCCTCTCGCTGCAGAACGACGACGGTACGAATCCGCTGGCGCTCGACGCGATCGCCAGCGGCAACCTTCACCCCGAGCTCAACGAGGGCACCACCTGCGGCACCCCGCTCGGCCCCAGCGGAGGCAGCGGCAACGTCCCGGGCGCGCCGAACACGGTCCCCGGCTGCGCGACGCGCGCCGACGTCGTGGCGAGAGGTCCGACGCCGCAGCAGGCGATCGAGCAGGACGTCCTCGCCAACGGGACGAGCAGCCCCTTCTCGATTCTGGGCGGCGAAGACCGACTCTCCAGCACGGCGATGGAGTCGTTCACCCAGGCGCCCGTTTCGTTCCCCAACTGCTTCAGCTGCCACAACACGCAGCCGATCACGCTGAACGGCGTCCCGCCCAGCCGGGACACACAGAGCCCCGTGGTCATCGCAAAGCCGGCGATGATCAACGTCAGCCACATGTTCTCCGAGTTCGTGGTCCGCGAATGCGGCGGCCCGCCGAACGCTCGGTGCTCCCAATGAACGCGCCGACCGTCCCTCGCGTCCTCTTGCTCGCCATGTCGGGCGTCGCGCTCGGCGCCGCCGGCGTCGCGAGCGGATGTTTTCAGGAGCTCGACCCGGGCGCAGACCGGGGCGGCGCCGTCCCGGGCGCCGTCGACGGGGGACCGTCCCAGGACCCGAGCGCGTACACGACCTGGCAGCTTTGCCAGTCGCCCGCTTGCGATCTCCCGAACGGCCAGGTCCCGTACCTCGACCAGACGCCGCCCATCTACCTCGCCGACGGGTCGACCACCGTCGATCCGTGCGTCGAGATCGAGGAGGCGGCGAACGCCGTCCGCCAGACGTACTGCGCGACGTGCCACCAGGCGCCCGCCGATCAGGCAGGCATCAACTTCATGCTCGACGACGCCCAGCTCGCCGGCGCGCTGTCCCAGTCCGCGACCGACGACGCCGGGAAGCCGCTCCGCCTGGTCGTGCCCGGGGATCCTCTGCACTCGTACCTCTACATGCGCGTCGCGCAGGGCCTGGGCGGCGGACAGGGCGGAATGCCGCCGCTGACGATGCCGGGGTATCCCACCATCGCGCGGCCCACGGCGGCCGATCTCTCGGTTCTCTACGCCTGGATCGTTGCGTGCGTGCCGGGGACCGACGCCGGAGCGTACGACCTTGGCGGCGGCAACTACGCGCCCGGAGACCCTGGCGACGACGCCGGCGCAGACTAGAGCGGAGCAGAAAGGAGAGAGGCGCCACGAGGCCTTCGGCGGGCGAGGTCAAAGCTTGCGGAGCGAGCTCGCATGCTGCGAGACTCGAGCGTCCCCTTTGCATACGGACGTCACCAAGTGCTCGAATTGCGGCGCCGCGCTTGCCCCGCCGAGGGGCGCGGAAGGCGTTCGCTGCACGTACTGCGGGACGGTCAACCAGGTCGAGGCCCCTCGCCCGCCTCCGGCGCCGCCGGCGATGGTTCGCCCGTTCGTCCCGGCTCCGCGCCGGCGGTCGTCGAACGCCCTGCGCCTCCTTTTGCGGGTCGTCATCCTCGTTGCGATCCTGATCGTCGCGGCCGTCCAGTACGCCATGAAGCAAGGCAAATCGCTCCTCACGGACGGGCTGCGGGTCCCGATCGTGGGCGTGACGAGCGTGGACTGGGAAGGAGCGCACGGAGCGATCCTGACGGACGTGAACGGCGATCGCGTGCCCGATGTCGTCGGGCGGCTACGGTACGTGCTCGGCGGCGATCGCCTGACGCTCGGGGCGTACGACGGGAGCAGCGGAAGCAAGCTGTGGGAGAGCGACTCGCTCGGGACGTACAAGCAGACGTACCAGGGAGCGCTCGGATTGGCGGAGGACACCCTGCTCTTCGCGTCGCCGAACGGCGAGGTGCGCGCGTTCGGGGTGCGCGACGGAAAGAAGCGATGGACGAGCAGCCTGCCGGAGAAAGCCGCCGGATTCTGCAAGGGCGACCGCGCGGGCTACGTTCGGATTCGGCTGGCGGACCAGCGCTCGGTAGAGCTGCGGCTGAGCGACGGCCAGGCGACCGGAGCCCCTGCCCCGGCGCCAACGACCGCCCACGCGTCCCACGGCAAGGAGAAGGAGAACGAGAGCTGCGCCCGCCTCGCGTCCGACGACGGCAAGACCGGGGACCCGGCCTACGAGGTTCGCAGCGCGAGCTCCTACGAGGTGCCCGTCGAAGGGATGACCGTTCGCGCCGTCGTGCAGCGCGCGGGCGGCCCGAAGATCGCGCTCGGCACGCGGGAGAAGGGCACCACCGTCCCGATGATCGCGGCGGTGTTCGAGGAGGCCTCGCGCAACTGGAAGAGCGATCTCGCGAGCACCCGCCCGCTCGAGACCGGACCGTTTGCTCCGGAGCTCGGCGCGGTCACCGGCAGCCGGGCTTTCACCGAGTTCGGGTACACCGATCCTTCGAAGCCGCACTCGATCGTCTGCTTCGACCTCGGCGGCCACCGTCAGTGGGAGGTTGCGCTCCCGCTCCAGGCGCCCCTCAGCGCCATCGAGGCGACCGACCAGCGCGTGTTCGTCTCGCAGTGGGGCCGCCTCAGCGCGTACGACGCTTCCAACGGGAAAGCCGTCTTCTCGATCGGCAAGTGATCGCGCCGAGGAGCGCGAGGACGGAGGCCGCTGCGCCGAGCGTACCGCGCGCGGTCCTGCCCACCGCGTCGCACGCGCACGCGACCCCGCTGGGCGACGTGTTCAGCGGCGAGTACACCGTGCAGACGCCGTCGACGTCGTCCGGAGAGAGCGACACCGCGCCCGGCTTGTAGAACGCGTACATGATGGCGCTCGTGCTCGTCGCGTGCGCGAGACCGAAGAAGTGGCCGGCTTCGTGCGTGAGGATCGCCTGCAGGTCGTAATAGCCGGACGGGGGAGGCTCGTGCACCGTGAGCGCGTGCTGAGACGAGTTGATCTCGATGTCGGCGTCGAAGATCTCGGCGGAGTCGACGCCGTATGTGACCGTCGTGAGCGCGAGCGTGTTCGTGTTGTCGTCGTACGGCCACGAGGTGTCTCGGAAGACGATGACGTGCAGCGAGTCGTGATAGGTCGGGTCGCACTTGTCGAGGCCGCAGTCGTCGGCCGCGGCGCTGGAGCTGACCGGCCCGTTGTCGAACGCTTGGACGATGGGGTTGCCTCCCTGGCAGGGCGCGTTGTTCCACGCGGCGAACGCCTGGTGGGCGACGCGCGTGGCGTCGGCGAGGCTCACCTGGCGGCTTGCGGCAGAGTCGAGCGAGTACCCGACGCGCCCTGCCGTCCATGCGACCGGCGTGCCCTCTTGCCAGCAGCCGTAGACGGCCGGGTCGTAACCAGCAGGGATCTGGGCCGTGCTGGTTCTGCAGTACGCCCCGGCGTCCTCCGCGGTGGCGAGGAGGACGCCGGCAGCGACCGGCACGAAGACGATACGGAAGCGCACGAAAAGAACATAGGGAGCGCCGGCTCAATCCCCAGGGCGCATCTTCGACCATTCGCACGCGCGCCGATCGCCGAGCTCGCATGCGCGCTTCATCGCTTGCTGGCTCTTCGATTCGTCGCGCGCCACGCCGTCCGGCCCGTCTTCGTACATCACGCCGACGAAGGCGCACGCGCGGGCGTCGCGCGCGTCGCAGGCTCGGCGCCAGTACGCAAACGCTCGCTCGCGGTCGCGCGGGGCTCCCGCGTCCTGCGCGGCGAGCATCTCGTCGTGAAGGCATCCGTAGACGATGCCGCTCGTGCACGCATCGCGGTAGAGAGACCGCGCGCGCGTTCGGTCGCGGGCGAGGCCCTCACCGTTCTCGAACATGTAGCCGAGGTTGGCGCAGCCGAGCGCGTCGGCGAGCTTGCACGCTCGTTCGAACGCAGCGACCGAACGCTCGGGATCGCGCGGGACGCCTTCGCCGTAGTCGAGCGCGACGCCGAGGGCGTTGCAGGCGAGCGAGTTTCCCAGGTCGCAGCCGCGCGTGTACTGGTCGACGGCGCGGGCCTCGTCGCGCGGCGGCTCGCCCTCGCCGCCCTCGAACGCGACCGCGGCGCGAAGGCAGTCGGCCGAGTCGCCCCCGAGGCAGCCGTGCTCCGCGATGAGCCGACCGCGGAGCCCGGTGTCTGCGTGGGCCTCGCGCACGTGGTCGGCGTCGGCGAGCCAGCGCGCGGCCGCCATGCACGCGAGCGCCTGGCCCCCGTCGCAAGCGCGCACGATCATCGCGAGGCCCTGCACGGGATCGCGCGGCACGCCGCGCCCGTCGAGCCACAGCCGGCCGGCGAATCCGCAGGACGCGGCGTCGCCGAGCGAGCACGCCTCCGTCAGCATGTGCGTCACGCAGGCGACGCCTCGCTCGTCCTGCGCGGTGCTCCACGCCTGCATCGCGCGGCGCCCGCAGTCCTCGGCGGACGCTCCCCGGCAGACGACGCCGCCGGCGCCCAGGCAGCCCATCCACGTCGGTCCCGTGCTCGCGGCGAGGCGCTCCTTGCCGCAGCCGCCCACCGGACAGGCGGACGCCGCCGGCGCCGCCGGGCTCACGACGACCGGGGCTCGGCCGCACGCCACCGCCGAGAGGGCGAGCAGGCCGGCCAGCGCAGCGGCGCGACGATCGGGCACGTCCCTAGGATGTACCGTCGCGAGTCTTCAGGCGACTCCCAGCTTCGCGTCGTGCCCATGCGACCGCCCGGAGTGACCCTCGGGCCGATGCCAGCCGCGCGTCCGGGTATGGGCGTAGCCGAGCCGATGAAGAATCGCCCGCACGCTCGAAGCGCTGTAGGCAACGCCGAGGCTGCGTTCGATCGCTTGCCGGACGCGACGCGTGGTCAGCATGGACGACGTCGCGGCCAGCGTTCGTTCGATCACATGCGCGACGCGGGCGAGCGCGACGCGGCCTTGCTTGCCGCGCGGCCGCGGCGCCAGCGCAGCGCGGCCGCCGGTGTTCCATGCGGCGACCCACTGACGAACGGCTTCGCGCGTGACGCCGAGGCGGCGAGCGACCTCCGCCTGCGATGTCCCCCGTGCGACCATGCCCACCGCACGCAATCGCCGCGCTTCCAGGTGAGCGGGGACAGGGCGCATTTGGGGTCGGGCCATGATGTCATGAGAACACGCCTGAGCCGCGTGCGCACCAGGGCTGTGATCGGTAGAGTGGGACATATGCCGCCGCCGCCGCGCATCCCCGACCGCTCGCCCGGCCCTCCGCTTGGCACCGCGCTTGGCACCGCGTCTGGCCCTCCGCCTGGCACCGCGCCTGCGATGTCCGACCTTGTCGCCATCCTGGGGTACGGCCGCTTCGGTCGCGCGCTCGGGGGCCTCCTCGCGGAGGCCGGGATTCCGCACCGGGCGCTCGATCCCGCCTCCCACGTACCGGAGGAGTATCGCGCCGAGTCGCTCCATGACCTCGTAAAGACAGCGGCTTTTGTCGTCGTCGCCGTCCCGGTCACGCGCATGCGCGCGGCCCTCACCGACCTTCGCCCGCACCTTACGGAGGCCCAGGTCGTCCTCGACGTGGGAAGCGTGAAAGTCTTTCCTGCCGCGGCGCTCGCCGAAGTCATGGGAGACGACATCCCGTGGTGCGCGACCCATCCGCTCTTCGGACCCACCAGCCTGGCGCTCGCCGAGCGGCCGCTCCGCGTCGTCGTGTGCCCCGCTCCGGAGAAGTACCCGCGCGCGCGCGACGCCACCGCGCGCGTACGCGAGCTCTATCAGCGCATCGGCTGCGAGGTCATCGAGCAGACGCCGGAGGGGCACGATCGCGTGATGGCGCATACGCACGCGCTCACGTTCTTCGTCGCCAAGGGGATGATCGACGCAGGGGCGGGGCTCGAGGTGCCGTTCGCCCCGCCGAGCTTCCAGGCCATGGCGCGCGCCATCGAGACCGTCCGCTCGGACGCCGGCCACTTGTTCGCGGCCATCGCGCGCGACAACCCGTTCGCGGGCGAGGCCCGCAAGCAGCTCGTGGACGCCCTCGCCGCGATCGACGGCGCGCTCACGCAAGCCGAAGGCGCCGCGAGAGGCTCGAGCGCCGGCCCGGGGCTCGCGGCCGCCACCGGAGAGGCGATCGCGCCC
>CALKVG010000644.1 GCA_937998045.1 uncultured Myxococcales bacterium | reverse complement strand
GTGCACACCTGCGAGCGTCGAATCGCTGGCCAACGCCTTGTCGAACTGACTCTTCGCGTCGCCGGGACGCCCTAGCAGGCGATAGCAGTCACCCAAGTCGAGGTGCGCCACCGCGACCGTTGGAGCAAAACGCACCGCCTTCTCCAGCGGCGCGAGAGCCTCCGTGGCGTTGCCCGCCTCGAGCTTCATCTCGCCCAGGTTGACGTATGACTCGAAAAGATCGGGCCGTTTTGCGACCGCCTGCTGAAAATCGCTCAGCGCCTGCTGCCGTTCGCCCTGTTCGCGTTCGATGAGCCCACGGAGCAGGAGGGCAGCGGCATTTCCCTTGTCACGGGGCGGGATCGAGCCGTCGTCGGCGCCGTCGAGGATGGCCTTCAAGGCGTACTTCGCCAGATCCCAGCGGTGACCGCGATAGTAGTCGCGCGCGATGACCACCATCGCGTCTCGGTAGTCGGGCTGCTTCGTGAGGGCCTGCTGCGCGAGCTGCTGGCATCCGGGACTGTCTCCCTCGATGGACTTCACCTCGGCAAGATAGGTGAGCAGCCGCACCGAGTTTTGCGCCTGCTTGCCGTTGAGAAACTGCTCCGCGTCGATGCCGTGGCCTGTTTCCGCCTGCAAGAGCGCGTATCCGCCCATGGCCACTTCGTACTTGGGGTTCGCGCTGAAGGACGCGCGGTAGGCGTCCAGCGCCCCGGAGTTGTCCCCGAGCCGCTCGAGCACACACCCGAGGGAATAACGCGGACTGCCCGCGTGCGGCGCGCGACTCGCGGCGTCGGAGAACGCCGCCTTCGCCGCCTGGAGGTCGCCCGCCATCCAGGCCTGAAACCCCTTGTCGTAAGCCGACTTCGCGTCCCCCGTAAGTTCGTCGTCCGCCGCGGGGCCCGCCGAGACGGCCACTTGCTGTCCCGCGGGGTTCGCGACCGGGGGCGGGACGTAAGCACCCGCGTCGCCGGTGTCGGCCTTCGGGGATTTCGTAGTGGGCGTTGCGCCGCCGCACGCTGCGAGCAACGCAGTCGCCGACACGCAGAGAATACCCGAGCCAAAGCGTCGCATTCTGCTTCACCTCCCTCAGGGCGCCGCAGGCAAGGGCGCAGGAGCCCCATTCGGAGGCGGCGTGGCGACGACGCCCGCGCGCCACTGCAAGAATTCGCCGTTCACGTAGACGAGATTCGACCCGCTGCTGAGCGGATCGGGCGTGTTCTGTACGTAGGCCTTCATCTTGTCGTCTCCGAGGTAGTCGGAGAAGAACGCGAGGCGCGCCACCGCGCTCTGAACGGCGGTGTCCTTGACGTTGTACTTCCGAGCGATCAGCGCAGCGGTGACGTACCGACCGACCATCTTTTGGTTGCACACCTCGAGGTACTTGTCCTTCTGCTCACGCCACTTGCTGCGAACCTGATCATTCGTGTCGTCGATCTGCTGCTGGACCTGGTCGGCCTTGCCGCTCTGGCCCGCGGCGTTGAGCTGGTCGGCGATCTTTTGCAGCTTGTTCAGCAGCGCCTCCTGTTGCGGCGTGAAGTACTTGGGCACCACCAGATCCAATCCACTCCGGATCGAGTCGTAGAGCGAGCCGATACGCGCGGTCGCCGCCGCGGCCCATTCGAAGGAACCGTAGCGCTGCGCGACCTGCTCGAGCTGCGGCCGCCAGGTCTTCTCGGCCTCCCCGAGATCCGCGTCGACCTTCTTCAGCACGTCGCCGACGGTACCCGCGTAGTGATGATGACCGGTCGAGTAGTCGAAGCGGCCGTGCACCTGCTCGTCCACCAGCGTGAAATCCGCTTCGCCGCCGTAATCCGAAAAGGGCGCGTCGCTCGCCTGGATCTGCTGCGACTTGCCGTCCGGCGTCGTGACGGTGACCGGGTGCGACTTGAAATACTCCCAGTCCGCAATCGTGGTCTTCATCCAGTTGCGGTACCCGGGGTCGTTGGCCGCTTGCATCATCTTGGCGATCCGGAAAGCGGACTCCAGCTCGAACCGCGCAGACTCCGGTTTGTTGTGGTTTTGCGTGTGAAACTGCGTGAGCGCGGCGATCGCCTGCGACCGCGCCGCGGCGTTGCTCGCCGAGTCGGCGCCGGTCGGGTTCCACTGAGCGTAGTCGAAGGACGACTTGAGATAGTCGGTCTCGGCGCGCTTGGGCACGGACAGGTGGTTCTTCGGGTCGACCAGGATGTCGTACATCTTGGTCATGTTCCCCCGGTCACCGAGGTTCGAGTAGAGGACCATCGCGACCTGCGCCGCGTTCGCGCGCCGCTCGTCGTCGAAGCGCGGGTTCGTCGCGATCTTCCCGAACGACTCGGCCGCACGCTGGTACGCGAAGAAGCCGTAGTACGTGCTCGACAAGGCGTCGTAAGCCATGCCCAGGTACTTGATGCGCTCCTTGTACTGATCGAGATCCGGCGCCACCTTCTTACCGTCGCCGTGCTGCAGGCGCTGCAGGTTCTCTTCGCTCCCGTAGTTGCTGATGAAGAGCTGATAGAGCTCGATCGCGCGGTTGAACTCCCCGACCTGCTTGTAACAGAACGCGGAGTTGATCGCGGCAGCCGGCGCGTCCTTGTGGCCGGGGGCGGCCCGCAGGGCGTCCTCGTACATCTTGCCGGCCTTGCGCCAGAGCGCGTCTTTCTGCGCTCCGGGCGGCGCGTCCTGCGCCTGCTTGAAGATCTTGTTGGCGTCCTCGTAGGCCGCGTTCTGCAGAACGACTTTCGTAAAGTCCTTCGACTCGTTCTTCTGGACGTCCGAGACCGCGCACGAATTCTTCGCCTCGGCCTCTGCCAGCTGACGCGAGCGGGCCGCGTCCTTCTGGAGGTTGCTCATGACGAGCAAACGTTTCCAGGCCTCGTACCCGAGCGGATCCTTCCCGCAGTGCTGGTCGTAAATCGCCTGGTAGCGCTCCTGCGCGTCCTTGAAGTGGCCGTAGTAGTAATACTGGTCCGCGGTGTAAAACGCGTAGTCCTCGGCGTGATTCTGCTTGTCACGCTCCGGTGGGACGCGCTGAATGTACTCGTCCCGCGCCTGCATCGACTTCTGGATGACCGCAGGAATCTCCTCGACCACGACCTTCTTGTCGCCCTCGGGCCCCTCGAGCTTGACGTCCTTGCGCTCCTCGACGCCCTGCGTACCGCCCGAGTCCTTGAACCGCTGGAACGCGAGATCGCGGTCGACGTCCGCCAGGTCGACGACGAAAAGACCGGCGTTGTCGATGAACTGATCGTCCTCGTCCGAGTCGCGCACGTCGACGGCCGCTTGAATGGCCGTCCCGATCTCCTGCGACGTCGGCTCGGCGTACTGACGGGGGTCGGCCTTGTGCAGCTCGACCTCGAGGCGAACCTGATTGTGCAAGGAGTCCGCGTAAAAGTAGCGGCTCTTGTACGCGTCCGGAGCGTTCTCGTCCTGCTTCAGATACCCGAGCCAGCCGAGCGCCGCGAGCTTGTACTCCTGCAACCCATAGTTGAGGAGACGAATCTGCTCCTTCGGGTCGCCGGTCTGCACCGCCTGCTCGACCGCGGCCTGACCATTGCGCGTATGCGTGATCGCCGCGCCCTTCAGGCCGGTGCGCACCAGCTCCTCGGCGCGCTGGAGGGCTGCGGGGTTGTCCTTGTTCGCGTCGACCCAGGGCGTATCGCCGATGTACTTTGCCAGCGCCGTTCGGGACTCGAGGACCTTGCGCTCGTAGTCACGCCGCTCGTCACCGACCTTCGTGGCGCGCGCGAGAAGCTCGTACACCTCGGCAATCGCGCTCTGCGTGTCGGGCGCCGACGGGTCCATCGGCCACTTGTCGAGCGTCAGCTGATACACGGCGAGCGCGTTCTTGTAGTGGTTGATGGCCCGGAACTCGAGCGCGAGAGCCTTGTAGACCTCGATTGTCCACGGCTTGTCCTGGGGGATGAGCCGGCCGTCCTGAACGCGGTCAATCGCGATCCGAAGCTTCGCTTCGGCGTCGGCCGGACTCTTTGCAGTGTCCAGAATGTCAGGGCGCGCGACGTAGGGCTCCTCCGGCCCGGGGCCGACGAAGTCGTAGTTGTCGAGCGAACCCGCGATGTACGTGTACGCCTCCTGACGGAAGTCGGCGCCAGGGTCGCCCGTCAATTGCTGCTGCTCGTCCGTGTAATTGAGCAAGTGCACGAATTCGTGGACGGCGGCCTCGTATCGCTGCTGTTTGAACAGCGTCCACGCGTACTTGTACAGAGCGACACCGTACAGCGGCGGCTTCTTGTACTGCATCGAGTGCGTGTAAGCGCTCGCCGCGCGATTGTAGTCCCATACGGCGAAGGGCTCGTACTCGACGACTCCCCCGGGCAGATCGAGCTGATCGAACTCCCAGTCGCCGATACGCCACCAGACCTCGGCGACGTATTTCGGCTCCTGCCCGGGGAGCACGTCCGGCTGAGCAATCGTCGTGCAATTCTGCGGATACGGATCGTTGAAGACCGTCTCGTCGGCGGGCCCCTTCTTCAGAAGCTCCGGCCGCGAAAACTTGCTCCTCCAGATCTTCCAATACGCCTCATCGTGATCCTGCGGCATCGGCGTGATCTGATCGACGTCGGGGTTCTTCGGGTCCGTGGCGACGGGATAGTTGTAATGGTTGTGGCAGACGAGCGATCGCCACACCTGCTGCGCTTCCTCGGAGTGGCGCGCGTCGTTCAGCGCGTGGCCCAGGAAGTAGTAGATGCCGGCGAGCTCCTTGTAGTTGGGGAACTCGCGAATCACCCTCTTGTAGAGCGAGATGGCGGGCTTCAACGTGACCGCGGGATCGGCGTTCGGATCGTCGTCGGCGCGGCCCCGCTCCTCGTAGAGGGCGGCAAGCCGATACATCGCATCGGGAGTCGCTTCGGGCTGAGCGTTGACCCCGCTGTACTTGGCGACGAAATCCTCGAGCCGCTTGATCGCGGTCTCGCGCGCCTTCTTGAGCTCGTCCTTTTCGATCCCGATCTCGCGATCCAACCCCCCGAGGATGGCTCGCTTCTTCTCCTCGTAGTGCAGGGTGATGATCCCCGTGATCGTGTCCTTGTAGTCGCGCGCGCCCTTCTCGTACGCGTCGGACTCCTGACGCATCGCTTCGAAGGCCGCTGCTTGCTGCGGGCTCGGCGGCGGAAGCGGCGGGGCATGCGGTCGAAACGTCGGGACGGCCATGGGTGTGGCCGACGAGGTGGCCGGCGCGGAGCCATCGGCCGTCACGAAGTACGAGCCCGCCCCGGCGTCGCCGCTCGCCGTCGCAGGAGCGCCGGCATCGCTACTCGACGCTGTCGTGCCCCCGGCGCCGCTCGTCCCGCCGGCACCCGCCGCGCTTGTCGTAGCCGCAGCCGTGCCCGCATCCGCGCTCGCTCGCGAACCACTTGGTTTCGCGCCTCGCGGCTGAGCCGCGACGGTCAACGTCGACGCGATCACTATCGTCGCTGCGACACCGGCCACCGCGCGCGGCCACATGAACCGTTTCGAAGCTCGCATCCCCATCGTCATCCTCGGTCGCTTTCAGCCGTCACTTGTTGCTCGGCTGCCCGGGTTCGACGCCGTCGTCCCTGACTTCCTTGAGCTCCTCATCGAGAAGTTGCTCTTGACGCGCGCGCTCGGACTGCAGGCTGCGCACACGGTCAAGCTCCTCTTCGCGGACTTCCCAGGCCTGCTCGGTGATGCCGACATCGGCCCGCAGGATCATGCCCCGCAGCTTGTCGCGCACTAGCCCGAAGTTCCGCTGCGCGACATGACCGACGAGATCGCGCGCTTCGTTGTCGAGCGCGTCGAGCTGCTGCTGGTATCCGGCCAGGTGGACCCGTTCGGCCTCGACCTTCTGTTGAAGCTGGCCCGAGCGATCGGCCACCTGGGCCTCGAGCTGCTGGAGCGCCGTGAGCAGCTGCGATTCGTACTGGCTCGCCTGGAAGAGGAGCGGCGACGCCTGACCGGCAAACCGCTGCGCGCCGCCCCCGGCCGAACCACCCGAAGCGAGTTGCACCTCGCGTTCGAGCACCTCACGGAACTGATCGCGAGCCACCGCGTCGTTCTGGTAGCGCGCGTCGCCGAGCCCGATCTGAACGCGCCCCATCTCGATCTGCCGGCGAAGCTCGCCGATTTGGTCCTGGTAGCGCTTCAGATCATGCTCGTTCGCGTCGAGCTCCGCCTGGAAGCGCTGGACGCTGGCGGGATCGCGCGCGACGCCCTGCTGGGGGCCTTCGGTCAACATGCGGCGCAGCCCGTTGATGGCCGCCTGCAGAGCGTCCACCTCGGACGTGCGTTGCGTCAGCTGCTGCGAGAGCGTGTTCCACTGCGACAGGCCTTGCTGCTCTCGCTTCGCGAAATCCTCCGGCGCCACCGGCAGGCCCTCGATCGCGGCCATGAGCGCGCGGCGCTGCTGCCGTACCTGCCCCACCTCCCCTCCCAGATCGCCGGGCTCCTCGTCGTCGAGCGCGTGCGCGAGCGTGAGCCGGGCGCGGGAGATGCGGTTCAAGAGCGAGAGCGCGGCCTCCTCGCCGGCCTCGAGCTCGGGAAAGGCCCGCACGCGGTTGGCGGCGGCGGTCAGCGCGGTCAGTTTGTCGATGAGCTGACTGGACTGCCGGATCAGCGTCTTGCACTCGTTGACGTCGTCGATCACGGCGAAAGCGGCGGGCCCGTCCTCCGCTTCCCGCGCCCATCGGACGGCAATCGGCGGGAGCTGCTCGTTTTGATCCAGAAGATCCAGCTGCTGCTGCGCGAGCTTTTCGTAGTAGACGCTCACGTCCTTGGTCGAGTCCAGGAACGATTCGACCTTGACCCGCATCGGATCGTACTGGGTGAGAACGCTCTGATAGAGCTGCAGCGCCCGGTCGAATGCCCCTGCTCGAAGCAGGAGGTCCGCGCGAAGCAACGTGCCGTCCCCGATGTACTGGCTGTTGGGGTCGCTCACCATGAGCACTTCCAGCGCACGCTCCGCTCGCTGGACGTCTCCGAGGCGGACGTATACCCAGGCAAGCTCGTAGAGCATCGTGTCGAACTCGGGGCTGTCCCGGCCGACCTTCGCGTACGCCTCGCTCGCCTGCTGGTACTGCTCCAGCTCGTAAAAAAGGCGCCCGATGGCCATCCAGGCGAGATCGATCACGTGCCGGTGGTCGGGCGTGTCGGGCGGCAGCTCTGCCACTCGCCGGAAGGTCTCGATCGCTTGCTTGTAGTTCGCGCGGTCCGAAGCCTTGTGCGAATCGCCCGGCGCGGAGGCGCGGGCGATCTTCATCGCGATGAGACCCTGAAAATACCGCGCCTGATGCGTGTACGCGTTCCCCTGGCCAACTTGCGTCAGGGCCTGCATCGCGTCGTTCCACGAGCCTTGCCGGAAGTAGGCCTTCCCCTTCGCATACAGGAGCGCCGCATCCACCTGCGCAGGCGGCACCTGGTTGAGCTTCTCGAAGATCGGGGCGAGCGTCTCGGGCGGATCGTTGAGGCGCAACGCGACGTCGACCAGACGTGCGAGCGCCTTGCCGAAGTAGGCCTGAAAGCGCGGCTCCGTCCCGCGGTCGACCAGGGCTCGGTAGTCGCGACGAGCCGCGAGGTAGTCGTGCGCGGCGTAATACGTCTCGCCGCGCAGCCACAGCGCGTCCGGGTAGCTCGGCGTGTTGGGAAACTCCTCGAGGATCTCGCTGAGGACGACGGTGGCGCGCCCGTAATCCTTCATGCGGTAGAGAAGCTCGCCGTTCGCGAGGCGCTGCTCCGGCGTCTGCCGCTCGGTCGTTGCGCGATTCACCGCCGCTTGGACGCCACCTACCTCACGACCGACCGTGACGAGAGTGTTGCCGGCGCTCGATAGCGCATCGCTCGAACCAGCCCACGCCGGCGAAGCCAGCCCCCCCAAAAGGAGCGTCGCACTGGACGCAGCGGCTGCGAGCCGGCGAAGCCTCATTTCTTGCCCCCGCCTACGGAGACGCTACCCGAAACCGACGCGCCTCCCTGTGCGCCGGGGGGCGCCGCCGCAGGGGACGGTGCCGGCGCGGCAGCTGCGCCGACGGTGAGCGGCTGCAGCTTCTCCTGCCACTCGATGGTCGGGCGCTGCTCGAGCGGGGTAGTAACTCCCCCCTTCTCGAAGGCCGTCGCCGTGATCGTCAACGTCTTGCCCTCGATCGCGGTGAATGCGTGGCTGGACTTCACGTCGAACTTGTAGCCTCGCAGATACGAGAAGACCCCGTACCCGTTTCCCTGGAACGTGAGCGCCACCTGGATGGTGTGGTCGCCGGGCGGCATCGAGCCGCTGTAGATCGGGATGTCCTTCTGATCGGCGAGGGCGCCCGAGTCGTCCTGGCGGTTGTACTGTGCCTGCCCGTCGATGACGAAGAGCGCCCGCGTCAGCAAGAAGGCGCTCGACATCTCGTTCTTGAACTCGACCTCCGAGCGCGATCCGGCCGACCCGCCACCGATGATGGTGTCGCTGAGGAGGGCCAGACGTGTGTGGCTCCGTCGAATCTGATCCTTGAGCTCGTCGACGCGCTGTTCGAGGTCACGGAGGCGGACGGCATACGTTGCGCCGCTCATCCCCTGATCGGCCGGCTTGGCCGTCATATCGACGCTGACCGCCGGGGGAGCGGTGGTTCCGGGTGCGGCCACGGCCGACGGCGTGGGGGAGCTGCTGGGGACAGCCGGGGCCGCAGCCGATGCCACGCCAGCGGAGGCTGCCGGCGCCGTCGAGGGGGCGACGGGTGTGGAACTGGCCGGTTTGGTTTGGGCGACCGCCGCCGCGGAGTACGCCGCGAGAGGAACGGCGAGGCAAGCCAGGCTCAGGACCATCGTCACTCGACGTCGCATGTCGATTTCCCTTCTCTTCGAGCGTGGGCGCCCCGAAGGCGGGCGCCGTATGTGCACACATGGATTCGGCAAACAAAGACGATGCGGGCAGCCCCGACCGCGGGATGAGTGTATGTTCGTGGACGCGACGTTGGCAACTGCGCCCGCTGCGGGGGGTAGATAAAAACACCCCGCGTTCTCGCAGAGCTAGCTAGGGCTTGGGCGCGACCTTCTACCGGGACACCACCGTGGCAGCTGGAAATCCACCTCGCGGATGAGCGAAGATCGAACGGGAGCTTCGCGCGTCGGATCCACCCAAGGATTTCGGAGCTCCCACCCATGGCCCCCGCGCGAAGCACCGTCTCAGTGGCCGTCAGGCAAAGAAGACTCGGGAGATCGGGTGTCATCTTTACGCACGGAGGGCACGGACGAAGCGTTGATGGTCCGCTATCAAAGCGGGGACCGTTCGGCGTTCGCAGTGCTGGTGCGGCGACACCAAGCCTCGCTCTACAACTTCGCGCTCCGCCAGCTCCGCAGCGCACCCTTGGCGGAGGAGATCGTGCAAGACGCCTTCCTTCGCGTGGTCCACAACGCGGCCGAGTTCAAGCACGAAGCGCGCTTCGTGACCTGGCTCTATACGATCGCGCGCAACTTGTGCATCGACCAGGCGCGCAAGCGCGCGCTGCGCCAGCATCCATCGTTGGACGAGCCCAAGCGCGCGGGGGAGGGTGACGGCCCGACCCTCGGCGATCAGACGGCAGACGGCCGTGCCAACGTGGAGCGAGCCGCGAGCTCGACCGAGATCCGCGAACGGGTTCTCGCGGCCATCGACGCGCTGCCCGACGACCAGCGCGAGGTGTTTCTCATGCGAGAGGTTTCGAATCTCCCGTTCAAAGAAATCGCTGAGATCGTCGGGGTGTCGGAGAATACGATCAAGAGCCGCATGCGGTACGCGCTCGAGCGTCTGCAGGCTGCGCTCAGCGAGTTCGAGGAGTATGCACGCGCCCTGCGCTGAAAGAACCACGACCCGCAACCCATGGACTGCGAGAAGTTCGAAGCCGCGATGATCGACGAGCTCTACGGCGAGCTCGACGAGCTCACCAGCGCCGCCGCCAAGCGGCATGTCGCTGGCTGTGCGCGGTGCGCCTCGCGCATCGGGGGTCTGCGTGCGACGAGGCGCGTGGCAACGGTGCCTCTCGTGGACCCTCCGGCGGGGCTCGAGGAGCGGATCCTCGAGGCTGCGCGCGAAGCCGCGACCATAGTGCCGCTACGGAGTCGTGTCGCGCGCGCGGTGTCGTTCGCTGGCAGCTGGGCGATGCGCCCGCAAACGGCCATGGCGGCCGTGTTCCTCGTGATGATCGGCACGAGTGTCCTCCTCTTGCGGGGGAAGGCGCGCGAAGTGGCGCACGCCCCGGTGACGGTGACCGAGCAGGGCTCCCCTGCCCCACCCTTCGAGCCGGTCGCCCGACAACCGGCGGATTCCGTCGTCGCACCCACGCTCGTCGCATCGGCTCAGAACCAGCCGCGGCCGGCGGAGGCGAAAGGGGGGCCCGCCCCGCTGCCGCTCGCGACCGACACTCCGACCGACGACACACGGGCGTCTCGGGCGTTCGCCAAGGCCCCCGCGCGCATGAAAGCGGACGAGGAGACGCTCGCTCAGAACGCGCTCGCACCCTCTCCTCCCGCTCCCGCTGCGCCGCCGCCCATGGCCGCAGGGGCGGCCGCCGCCGGGGGTGCAGGCAACGCCTCCGGGTCGTACCTTCCTCGCGGCGGCGCATCGCCGTTCGACGCTGCGCTCGCGCAGTATCGGGCCGGTCGTTTCGACGAAGCCGCGCGCGCTTTCGACGGCCTCGCGCCTGGTGATGCGAACGCCGAGCTGTGGGCGGCGCGCTCGGTCCGCGAGGGCAAGGGGTGCCGCGCCGCGGTCGGCCGCTTCGATCAACTGGCGCAGCGGGCCCAGGGGACCCCCTCCGCGTGGGACGCTTTGCTCGAGGGCGCTCTCTGCTATCGCGCCCTCGCCAGCTACAGCGAGGCGCGGGCACGACTGAACGCCCTGATGCGAGTCGATTCGCGCAGGGAGCGTGCGCGGGCCGAGCTCGAGCGTCTCGACCAGTTGCAGCAAGGCCCGCCCTCGGCGGCGCCACCTCCAGCGGCCAAGGTGGCCGCACCGAACTCTGCGCCTGCGTCGCCACCAGCAGCTACCAGCGAATTTAAGTGAGCTGGCCTACGCTCGCGGAGGTGCATCCGATGGAGCCGATCAATCGCGAAGCCGTCGTCGTCTCGTGGTGCGCAAAAGACCGCGGGCGCGCAGTGCTTTCCGCCGACCGCGAGATCGTCGACGCGTCGAGCGCCGTGCGCACCCTCATCCTGGACCTCGTCCTCGATGGCGGGCCCGAGGACGAGCTCTACGATGCTTGCGCGGTTTTGGGTCGGCTCATCGCGCAACGTGCCGGGTCTCCGACCCTCGCGTCCGCGACGCTGGACCACCTGTGCGACGCGCTGCCCGCGCGCAATCCTCCGTGGCTGGTCTCGGCGCGCGCGGCGCTGGCCGAGGGATTCGCCGCGGCGCTCGTCGAAGGCGTGCGCCAGGAGGACATGCGCTCGTGGGAGTTCCCGGCTTGCTCCGTGCCACTCGGCGAAGCGGCGGCCGCGATCGCAGCGGGGCACCCCTCGGACGACGACGAGGTGGTCGCCGCGTGGGCCGCCCGCGTGGCGAAGGGCGCTACCGCCAGGGGCATCCGGCGAGCCGTGGTCGCAGGCGGCGAGCGCGCTCAAGCCGCGGTCGTCGACGCCCTCGCTCTCGTCGGCATCGAAGTACGACCCGCGGAACGGCGCTGAGGCGCGCGGCACCGAGACGACGGCCCGGCTTGGTAGCCGCCTACGAAGGCTCGCGAACGTACGCGATCGTTCGGATCACTTCCACGAGCCGCTCCCGCTCTTCGGGTCGAAGGTCGACGAAGCGCACGCCCATCCCTGGGTTCGGGTTGTCGCCATCGGGGCGAACCTTGTTGACCCACGCGATCTGGCCCTGCAGCTTGAAGGGCTGATAGCCCGGTGGTTCGAACGACAGCACCAGGCGCGTGCCCACGGGCAGGGGATCGGTCGTCTTCACGAAGATCCCCATGGCGCTGATGTTCGCAATCGATGCGTACAGGAATGTGTCGTCCGCGATGCAGTCGACGGCCCACTCCACATCGAAGCGATCGTAGCTCCGGCGCTCGTCGCGCCTCGGCATCGGGTCCGGATCCTCGAGGCCGCCTGCGGTGGGCGCCTTCGTGTTCTTGCTCGTCGTCGCCATGGTCGCCCTCCCAGTTCCCTCGCGGACGCCGGCGAGCGCGCCCACGCGTTTCTTACTGTACTCGCAACGGACCCCCGTTGACTCGGTTGTCGCCGTCGCTCGGGCCGCTCTTTACCTTGAGCCGCGTATCGCCCACGAACAAGCCAAAGTAAACCGTGTACGTGCCCGGCGTGAAGTTCGGCTCGAGCTTGAACTCGTGATCGTCGACCAGAAGGTCCCCGGGCAGCCAGAGACTCATCGGGTACTTGCCGTTCATCGGCTTGTGATCGCCGTTGTGCCGACGGTGATAGCCGTCGATGTGGATGAAAGCCTCCCACTCTGTCGTGACGGGCGCGAGGACGCGGTAGTACGTCATCAAGTGGTAGGTGCGCCCCGCGCTGATCGCGTCGACCAGCCGACCGCGCTCGTCGAGCAGGTCGATGCCGATCACCTCGAGCTTGTCATCCATGTTCGCGTCGATTTTCCGCTGGGGGTGCGGGGGCGACGAGAGCACGATCGACGAGAGCGGGTTCTCGTTCTTGCCGTCCGTTCCGAGGGAAGATGCCGCGAGGAGGATCTGGCTCGACCTTGCGTCGAGGACGGGGAGGTTGGTCCTGGGCTCGGGCGAACGCTCGCGCCAGAGCTGGTTGAGCTTCGGCAGCTCTTCCGCCTTCATGGCCAGGCAGCGCCTCTGCCCCGAGCCACCGGCGGTGAGCCAGTTGTACGCGCTCGCGGGATCGTTGAGCGTCTGCGGCTGACCTCCCGCGTAATACGCGGACGTTCGTCCTCCTACCCCTAGAAGCGCGAGAGGAGAGCCCGGACACACGTGCCGGTAGCTCTCGAACACCTCTTTTGGCGAAAGCTGGTTTGCCAGCGCGGGGTAGTAGAAAAAGCACAGCACGAAGCCGACGACCGCCCCCCCGAGAGCCATGGCCGGCGCGCGGTGTCGCAGCAGGTCGCCGATGAACCCCATGCCCAGGAAGAAGGCGATGCCCGACGGGACCGCGATCAAGGCCGCGAGGTAGGGCCTGAAACCGACGGCGTACCAGGCCGCGAATGCCACGGCCGGGATGGCCAGCAACATGAGGGGGACGAGAACGAGCAGACTGACCCACCAGTCCGTACGATCGAGACTCGCCTCGCCCTCCGCGGGACGAAGCCGCGATAGTAGCTTTTCGAACGGATCGAAGCCGCGCGTCAACGACAGTCGGGAAAGCGGTCGAGATCGGCCGAAGGCCCAGAGCCAGACGTCGCACGCAAAGAGCAGCCCGAAGATGCCCCCCAGGGGGACGAAGGCGACGATCCACCATGCGTTGAGGACGCCGTCTTTGATCGACGACGACATCTGCGGCATCCAGTGCGCGTGCGTCCGCGCGCCGATCCAGACGAACAGACCCGCGAGCGAGGCGCCGGCTATCGTCGCGAGGTACACGAGCGCGAGCATTCCATCGAAGGCCTCGCGCAGAAGCGCCAAGAGCTTGCTGTAGTTTGCCGGGTCGAACGGCTCGCGGTCGGTGTCTCGCTCCACCCAGGTGAGGAACGCGCAGAGCGCGAAGCCGCCGAGGACGACCCACCACAGGTTCAAGGCCGTCGCCTTGAAGCTCTCGGGAAACGAAGCGCCGGTCACGCCGAACGCCTGGTAGGCCTTCTCCGGGAGCTCGTGGAAATCGTGATGAAGGACGGCCGCGAAGAGCAGTGTGCCCAGCCCCACGGCGATCGACGCGTGCGCGCCTCTTTCGAAATCGCGGATGGCGACGGCGCATGCGACCGCGCAGAGGGCCGGGCCGCAGAACGCGATCAGGTCCGTTCGCGCCGAGATGTAGCCGTGCGCGACCAGCGCGACTGCGGCCCCGACGACGATCGCCGATCGGCCGAGGCTCTCGCGCTCGGCGACAGGTCCGCTGCGTCCAGGAGGAGCGAGGAACAACCGTCCCATCGCGAACGGCAAGAAGGCGCTCCACGGCGCCAGAGCATGGCCGATCGATGCCACGTAAAGGTCGAAGGTCGGGTACTTGGAGGGCGTGTGAAGCAGCGCGCCGATCCACAGATTCAGATCCTTGCTGTCGCCCGCGGCGATGACGCGCGCGGCAAACGCCGCGCAGACGATGCCCGCGGCCAACGAGGTCGCGCCCACGACGTCACCCGTACGATCGGGCGCGCCTGCCGCCGTGGAGCCGCCGGACGCCGTGCGGGGGGGCGACGCGACCCTCGCGGCGACCCAGGCGAGACCCACGCCGAGCGCCGGCACGCCGATCCCGAGCAGCGCTCCTCGACTCTCGAGTCCGACCAACAAACCGACCGCCGCCATGGCCAGCCAAGGCGCCCGCTTGCGCAGCGCGGTGGGGCCTTGCTCGTCGCGATCGAACGCAGCAACCGCGAGCCCGCCGAAGGACATCGCCAGACCCGCCATCGAGCACACGTCGCCCAACATCGAGCGCGCCTGGACGAAGTACAGCGGCATCGTACTGAGCGCGATGGCCGCATAGGCCCCGGTCCGACGGTCGAAGAGCCGCGCCACGAAGGCGTACGTCGCCAGGACGCCGACGATCCCCCAGAGGGCCAGCGGCAAGCGACCTGCCCACTCGTGCAGCCCGAAGATCTTGAAGCCCAGAGCGATCGAGGAGAACGGCAGCTGGGGCCTTCCCAAATCGTTCAGGTGGGGCAGCGAATTGTCCGCGCCTTCGAGCGCCAGGTTCCCGGCCCCGTAGAGGTTTAGCGCGACACGACGCGAGAGATCGGCCACGTTCAGCTCGTAGGGATCCCACATGCCGCTCTTGGTGAGCGGGGGCACGAGCAGAAACAGAAGGGTAGGAAACGCCGCGGCGACCGCGAGCGGTACCCACGCAGGCCAGCGATCGGCAGGCGCCGCCGCCGGCGCGGGGGCCTTCGCTGCGGTGGCGATTTCGGCAGGGGTGTCCTTGGGGGGAGCGTCGGGCATGGGCACTGTTCTTAAGGGGACCGAGCCCGCAGACATACCGGGCCAAAGAACAGCGCGGACACTACTTCCAAGCCGCCACGCGGCGCAACCCGCGCATGCTAGAAGGCCGGTGTCTTTCGGCCGATCCCTTCGCGATCCGGTCGCCGGGGGTCGCCGTACGCGAGTGCGGCTCCGCGCCCCGGCGCGGCCTCGCTCGGTTTCGGCCGAAATACACCGACCTCTAACGGCTGAGCCGAACGGATGACCCAAGGAAAGGAGCGTGCCGGAACGATCGCGATCGTGGGCCGACCGAACGTCGGCAAGAGCACTCTGCTCAATGCCCTCCTCGGCGAGGACATCGCGATCACCAGCCACCACGCGCAGACTACACGCGACGTCGTCCGTGGCGTCCTCACGGTGGCCGACACGCAGTACGTCTTCGTCGATACGCCGGGCTTGCACGAGCCACGCACACGGCTCGGCCGGTGGATGAACGACGTCGCCCGCGAAGCCGCGCGGGAAGCGGACGCGGTCGTGCTCGTCCTCGCGCTCAGCCTCCGGGAGGCAGACCTCGCGCTCGCGCGCGAGCTGCCGAAGGCTCCGGCGCTCGTCGTGCTCAACAAGGTCGATCGCGCGAAGGACAAGACGAGCCTTTTGCCCGCGCTCGCTGCCATCGGCGAAGCCTTTCCCGCAGCCGCGATCGTTCCGTGCAGCGGCCGCAAGGCGGATGGGCTCGACCGTCTGCTCAAGGAGCTCCGGGAACGGCTACCGGAGCAAGCTTTCCTCTTCGAACGGGACACTCTGTCGGACCAGCCGGTACGCGCCTTCGTGGCCGAGTTCGTGCGCGAGCAGATCCTCACGCACACCAAGCAGGAGATTCCGCACGGCGTGGCCGTCGCGGTGGAGCGCTTCGACGAGAGCACGCCCGTGCCTCAGATCGAGCTCGTGATTCACGTCGCGCGCGAGGCGCACAAGAAGATCCTCGTCGGCGCTCGGGGTCAGATGATCAAACGCATCGGAATCGCGGCGCGCGCTCGGGTGGAGCAAATGATGGGCAAACACGTGAACCTGAAGCTCTGGGTGCGCGCCACACCGGACTGGATGAACGATCCGGCGAAGCTCCGCGAGCTCGGCTACGGGGGGCGCGCGTGACCAAGCATCACCGTACCCGCGCGCGCCGCCTCGTGCCGGGCGGTGCGAGCGGGATGCCGCTCGTGGCGATCGTCGGCAGGCCAAACGTGGGCAAGTCCACGCTCTTCAACCGGCTGGCGCGCGCCCCGCTCGCGATCGTCCACGACAGCCCCGGCGTCACGCGCGACCGCAAGTACGCCGACACGAGCGCCTTCGGCCGCTCGTACACGATCGTCGATACGGGGGGGTTCGACCCCGAGGACGCGGATCCGATGAAGGCCGGGATCGCCGCGCACGTGCGCGCCGCGATCGCGGAGGCCGACGCCATCGTGTTCGTCACCGACGCGACGACCGGTCCGAACGACGCCGACCGGGCCGCGGTCAAACTGCTCCGTTCGAGCGGCAAGCCGGTGTTCTACGCGGCCAACAAGGCGGACTCGACGCGCGCAGACGCCGAGGCGTTCGAGCTCTATCGCCTCGGTGTGAACAAGGTCTTCCCGGTGAGCGCCCTGCATGGCCGCGGAATCGGCGAACTCGAAGCGGAGCTCGTCGGCGCGCTCCCCGAGGGCGAACCGACTCGTGGCGACGACGAGGCGGCGCCGCCCCGCATCGCGCTCGTAGGACGTCCCAACGCCGGCAAGAGCAGCCTGTTGAACCGGGTCCTCGGAACGGATCGCGTGCTCGTGGACGACCGCCCGGGCACGACGCGCGACGCCATCGACGCGCTGGTGGAGCGCCAGGGCAAGCCGTACGTCTTCATCGACACGGCCGGAATCCGCCGCAAGGCTAAGGTCGCCAAGGAGGGCAGCGAGGTGGAGTCGCTGAGCGTCCTGGCATCGATCCGCAGCATCGAGCGAGCCCACGTGGTCGTCGTGGTATGCGACGCCGCCGACGGCGTGGCGGAGCAGGACGCAAAGATCCTCGGCCTGGCCGAGGAGCGCGGGCGCGCCATGATCGTCCTTCTCAGCAAGTGCGACTTGCTGGGCAAGAGCGATCTCGCGAAGGCCGAGGAGCTGGCTCGCGAGAAGCTGTCGTTCGTCCCCTACGTCCCCATCGTCCGCACGAGCGCGAAGGAGGGCCGCGGCGTCGGCGAGCTGTTCGCCACGATCGACGCCGTCCGCTCCGCGTTCTTTCAGCGTGTCGGCACGGGCGAGCTCAATCGCTTCTTCGAGCAGGTGCTCGAGACGCGCCCGCCCCCTACGATGGGCGGCCGCGCGCCCCGCCTCTACTACGTCACGCAGGCGGAGGTCGCGCCGCCCACGTTCGTCGTGATGACCAACGCACCGGACGCGATCCACTTCTCGTACCGGCGGTTCGTCGTCAACCAGTTGCGAAAGCACTTCGGCTTCGAGGGTTCGCCGGTGCGCATCCATTACAAGGCGAGGCGCCGGCGGGAGAAGGGCGCCACGTGAGCCCACCCGGCTGAGGCGCGCGCAACCCGGCCGAGCTGCGACCCCCACGACGGGCCAAGGCCCAGGCACGGCCCGTGAAAGTCGCGCTGCGGGGTGAAACACGTCATGGACGACGCCACATCGCCGCTGAGCCGCGGTGCGGGTGGGGGGGAGACCACGAACAAGTGGATCGTGACCGTCTCGATCAGCTTCGGGACGCTGATGGGCGCCGTCGACTCATCCATCGTGAACGTGGCATTGCCCCACATCCAGGGCGCGCTCGGAGCCACCGTCCAGGAGGTCACATGGGTGAGCACCGGCTACGCGGTCGCCCTGGTGCTGCTCATGCCCCTCACGGCTTTCCTCGGCCGCATGTTCGGGCAGAAGCGCGTCTACATGACCTGCCTCCTGCTCTTTCTGGTCGGCTCCGCCCTTTGCGGCACGGCCACGACGCTTCCACAGCTCGTCGCGTTCCGCGCGCTACAGGGTCTGGGAGCTGGAGCGCTGCAGCCTACCGAGCAGGCCATCCTGCGGCAAACCTTTCCGCTCCAGGAGCAGGGCGTGGCGATGGCCTTGTTCGGGATGGTCGTCATGCTCGGCCCGGCGATCGGACCTACGCTGGGAGGCGTGATCGTCGACCATTGGCACTGGTCGTGGATCTTCTTCATCAACCTACCCATCGGCGCGCTCGGCCTCTCGATGGTCGCCACGTTCGTCCACGAAGACGAACGCATTCGACAGCAGAACCACGCCCTGGCCGAGCGCGAGAAGCGCCACGTCGACTGGATCGGCATCGTCCTCCTCGCGATCGCCCTCTCGACGATGGAGTTCTTCCTCGAGGAGGGACAACGCTACGACTGGTTCGACTCGTCCGGTGTCACCGCATGTTTCCTTGTGTCGATCTTCGCGCTCGCGGCGTTCGTCGTACGCGAGCTGACCGCGATCGCGCCCGTCGTGAACTTGCGCCTCTTTCGCGACCCGGTCTTCGCCTCGGGGACGCTCATCGGCGGGCTGATGTTCGCGATGCTCATGGCGAACATGTTCCTTCTCCCGCTGTTCATGCAGACGCTCCTCGGGTTCACCGCCACGCAGTCGGGGCTTGCGCTAATGCCTCGGGTGCTCGTCATGATGGTCGCTACGCCCGTCGTCGGACGTCTGTACAACCACGTTTCGCCGCGGCTGCTCGTGGGCGCCGGGATCCTCGCATATGCCCTCGGCTCCTACGAGATGAGCCATCTCACGCTGGAGAGCGGGTCGCGGGACATCGTCGCAGCCATCGTCGTCCAGGGCACCGGCTTCGCGTGCCTCTTCGTTCCCCTCACGACCGTGGCGCTCTCGCAGGTGCCGCGCCACCGACTCGCCGACGCCACGGGGATGAACTCGCTCATCCGCCAGATCGGCGGCGCGATCGGCCTGGCCGTCTTCGCCACGCTCCTCGAGCGCTACACCGACCAGGCGCGGGTCGGGCTGGTCGCGACCGTCCGACCGACGAGCGTTGCCACGCAGCAAGCGGTCGACGGCATGGCGCACGCACTCGAAGCTTCCGGCAGCGTTCCCGGTCCGGAGGCGCACGCCGCCGCGCTGCGCGCCCTCGACGCCGCGGTGCAGACTCAGGCCAGCGTGATCGCGTACGAGCGGGTCTTCGTGCTGGCGGGCGTCGTCTTCCTCTTCGTCCTTCCCCTGCTTTACTTCCTCAAATCCGGCCCAGAAAAAGCGGCCCTCCCGCAGATCCACGTGGAGGCGTGACCGATGACGACGACCGCCTCGCCCGGAACCTTCGACGCAACCGCCGCGACGGCGCCGGCCTCGGACGAACAGCCCCGAAGAACCGGCAGCAGGCGAATATGGATAGTGCTCGGTACGATCGCCGTGCTGACCGTCGCCGCCATCGCGGTGTACCTCG
>CALKVG010000643.1 GCA_937998045.1 uncultured Myxococcales bacterium | reverse complement strand
CCGGCGCTAGCGCCGGAGGGCGTCCGTTTCTCGGGCAGGGACGCGGGGAACGGGACGGGGGAGAGTCTGGCCGGGTCAATGCCGCGCGATCGCGGCGCGATAGGCCCTGGCGAGGGCGGTGTGGCTGTCGCCCGGTCGCACGAAGCGCGATAGCAGCGCGACGTCGATTTCGGGCAAGAGGTCACTCTTCGGGCGGACCTCGTAACCGTTGCCGACGAAGCAATGAATCTGGATGCTCTTGCGCGCATCCAGCCAGATCCACACCTCCGGCACGCCGAGACCGGAGTAAACCGCGAGCTTCTCGACGAGAGGGTTGTCGACGACGACCTCGATTGCGAGGTGGGGAACGCCGTCCGGCTGCTTCGGGCCGAGCGTGTAGCACTCGTCCGGCTCGAGACCGCGCTCGGTGGCCTCGCGTCGGAACGTCGTGCTCCCGAACGCGCGCAGGTCGACGTCCCTCTCCTCCGCCCAGACCTCGAGGAGCCGGCCGATGATGGACTTCGACTCTTCGTGCAGGTCGGACGGACTCATGAGCTCGAGCTCCCCCTCGAGGTAGGTCATGCGCACGCCGGTGGTGTCCAGTGCGTCGCGGAGGGCGACATACGTCCACCAGGGCACGCCGTGGAGCAGAAACCGCAGCTCGGCCCTCGGTCCGGGGACGCCGGAGACGGAAACGGGCGGCGAGGATGCGCTCACCGGCCAAACCTAACACCAAGGCTCGACCCGCGCCCTCGTTGGTTGTAAAAGCCCGCACATGCGCGTTTGGTACGGACTTTCGGCGGTTGTGCTGACGGCGAGCTCCCTCGGGAGCCTCGCCTGCGTGGGCGGCAGCAAGGGGCTTAGCGCGGAGGACAAGGAGAAGCTCAAGACCTTCGTCCTGGACGCGCCGCCGGCGAACCTGGCGCACAAGCTCGACGTGAACTTCGAGAACAAGATTCACCTGGTTGGCTACAAGTTCGACCCGGAGACGGCTCGCCCCGGCCAGGAGACCAAGCTCACGTACTACTGGCGCGTCGACGACACGCTCGACAACGGCTGGCTGCTCTTCACGCACACGAAGGACGAGGGCTCGGGCAAGATGGGCAACCTCGATTTCGTGGGCCCCCTTCGCGAGCAGAAGGGAAACCACCAGATCCTCGGCCCCGACCGCTGGGAGAAGGGCAAGGTCTACGTCGACGAGCAGACCTACAAGGTGCCCGACGACGTGACCGGCTCGGAGATCACGGTGTTCACCGGTATCTGGAAGGGCGATGCGCGACTGCGTGTCATCAGCGGCCCGAACGACGGCGACAACAGCGCGATCGTCGGCAAGATCAGCACCGGCATCAAGCCGAAGGCCGAGGACGAGCACACGTCCAACGACGTACCCGTCGTAACCATCAACAAGCTCGCGCAGAACGCGAAGATTACCGTCGACGGCAAGGCCGACGAGACCGAGTGGGGAGGCGCCGTGAGCACCGGCCCTTTCGTCGACGTGGGGACGGGTAAGCCGAATACCGCGTTCCCCGTCAACGCCATGGCGAAGCTGATGTGGGACGACAGCCACCTGTACGTCTTCGCCCAGGTGCAGGAAGCCGACTTCTATACGGGCTTCAACGACGCCAAGTCGCAGCCCAACGACTTCACGGCCGCCGGGCAGCCGAAGCTCTGGACCAAGGACACCATCGAGATGATGGTCGAGCCCGATGCTGCCGGCACGAACACGAACTACTACGAGCTTCAGATCAACCCGCAGAACAAGATCTTCAAGTCGCAGTTCGACACCTTGCAGCAGCCGAGCGGCGGGCCCAACGGCCCGTTCGGCCACGAAGACTGGGATCCGAAGCTCAAGAGCGCGGTACACGTCAACAAGGGCGCCGACGGCAAGACCACCGGCTACGATGTCGAGGTTGCGATCCCCTGGACGGCGTACGGCAAGGCCGCCAATCATCCGCCGAAGGCGGGAGACGTGTGGCGCATCAACTTCTACGCGATGAAGCAAAACGGCGGGGTCGCGTGGTCGCCCATCCTCGGCCAAGGCAACTTCCACAAGGCCTCGCGCTTCGCGAAGGTCACGTGGACGGTGCCCGGTGGCGGTGCGCCGGTCGGAGCCGCCGCGGGCGACGCTGGCCCCGGGGTGGCGGTCGCGCAGGCGATGGCCGATGGCGGAGTGCGGCCGATGCCGATGATGCACGGGCCCATTCGCAGGCAGATGGTGCCGCCGCCGCCGCAGCCGTAGGCCCGAGCTTCGAAGTACGCCCCCGATTGCTCGTCGGGCTCCACCGGCGGAACGCTCTCGGGGAACCTCCGGTGTCCCTTCCGCGACCCCAGTCGAGCCCGGCGATCTATGGCTCGTCGTCCTGGAGATCCGGTTCCTCGTCGCTTGCCGCGCCCCGCTCCATCAACGAAAGTAGCTCGCGAGAAGTGAGCCGCGCTGCGACGTCGCCGCCCGAGAGCAGGGCTTCCGCAAGCTCGCGCTTCTCGGCGTGCAGCGCGAGAACCGCTTCCTCGATGGTACCGCGGGCAATGAACCGAACCACGGTCACCGGCTTGTCCTGACCGATCCGGTGGGCGCGATCGCTCGCTTGATCCTCGGCCGCAGGGTTCCACCACGGATCGAGGTGGAGCACGGAGTCCGCGGCCGTGAGGTTCAAGCCGACGCCGCCGGCCTTGAGGGACAGGAGAAAGAGGTCGACCTCTCCTGCCTGGAAGCGCCGTACGCGCTCGGCGCGCGCCTCGGCAGGGGTCGATCCGTCGAGCTCTACGAAAGACACGCCCTTCGCCGTGAGCGCGTCGGCGACCAGCGCGAGGTGGCTCGTGAACTGGCTGAAGACGAGCGCGCGGTGTCCCGCCTCGCGGAGCTCGTCGACGAGGGCGAGGATGCTCCGGAGCTTGGAAGACGGCGCGGTGGAGTCGGGATGCCGAAGGCGCGGATGGCAGGCGAGCTGTCGCAGGCGCGTGAGCGCCGCGAGGATGGCAAAGCGTGCGTCCTCGCCGTCCGCGCCCGCCTTCACGGCGTCGACCGCCCGCACGCGCTCCGCTTCGTAGAGATCGCGCTCGGCCGCCGAGAGATCGACGAAGCGTACGAGATCGGTGCGCGGGGGGAGCTCGGGGGAGACATCGCGCTTCGCGCGGCGCAAGAGGTACGGACGAATGACCCTGGCCAGGGCCGCACGGCGAGCCGGATCGCGCTCGCGCTCGATCGGAGCCGCGAACCGCTCGCGGAAACGCTCCCAGGATCCGAACAGCCCCGGGAGAATGACGCGAAACAGGCTCCAGAGCTCCCCGGTGTGGTTCTCGACGGGCGTACCCGTCAGCGCCACGCGGAACGCCGCGCGAACGCGGCGCGCAGCGGCGGCGCGCTTCGAGTTGCCGTTCTTCATGGCATGCGCTTCGTCGAAGATCGCCGTCGCGAACTCGACGGACTCGAGAGCCACGATATCTCGGTGCATCACGTCGTAGCTCGTCACGAGGACCGCGCCGGCCCGCAGCGCCGCGAGCTTGCCCGCTCGATCGGCCCCTCGGTAGGTCACGATCCCGAGCTCCGGTGCGAAACGTGCCCCCTCGGCAGCCCAGTTCGCGCAGACGGACGTCGGCGCCACCACGAGAGCCGGCCCGAGCGCCCGCCGGGCTTCGAGTACCGCGAGCGACTGCAGCGTCTTTCCGAGCCCCATGTCGTCTGCCAGGCAGGCGCCCGCCCCGCATTCCGCCAGGCGCATCAGCCATCGATACCCCTGCTCCTGGTACGGACGGAGCTGCGCGGTCAGGCCGCCGGGCACGACGGGTTCGACCCCCTGCGCGCGGGCGAGCCGCGCGCGCAGCTCCAGCCAGCTCGTGTCGGCCGAGAGCTGCTCCTTCTCGTCTTCGACCAGCTCGCACACCGCGGCCACCGCCGGCGCGTGGGCCACGATTCCCTCCCGCCCGGCCTGAAGCACGTCGTCGGCGCGCTCCAGCCGGGAGCGCAGATCGCGGCCTATCGCCGCGAGCGTCCGGTCCCCGACTCGGACGAAACGACGTCCGGCCCTCACGGCTTCCAGCAGCGCGTGGATGCTCACGCCGGTCCCGTCCACGTCGGCGCCGCCGTCGATCCCGAACCAGTCGCGCTTTCGCTCGATGCGCAGCTTGAGGGCGCGAGGCCCGAGCGTCGATGCCACACGGAGCCGCTGGCCCTCCGGCCATTCCACGACGACGCCGTCGCCGAGCTCCGCGAGGGTCGCAACGATGTCGCACGCCCGCTCCGGATCGTCGACCCGCAGATCGAATGGCCCGCGCCGCACCGACCCGGCAACGGGAAGCTCCGCCAGCAGATGCTCGGCGCGGGCCTCCTCGTCGTCGAGATCGCGCGTCGCGAAGACGCGGGCCCCGTCCGGTCCCGTGCCGTACACGCGACGTGGCTGTGCCCCGGGCATGGTGGCCGGCGCGCGCGGCAGGGCACGCGTCCGGAGCGCGAGCGACAGGCCTCCGTCCGCAGCGAGCGCGAGCTGCACGACCAGACGAGGATCGGGGGCGACCGGCGTCCCGCGCGCGTCTTCAGGAAGATCGAAGTCGAGACCGAGCTCGGGGAAGGACGACAGCAGCGTGAGCAGGGCGTCGAGGCCGTCGCCGGGCAGAACTTGCTCGTGGGAGGCGAGCGCCGAGAAGAGAGCCATCGAAATGTCGTCGATCTCGGCGAAGTACACCGTGCTGTCGCGCGGATCGCGGGCGCAGAGGATCTGCGTCATCCGGGTGCAGCTCAGCGCCTCGGCGGGCGAGATCACGCAGCCACCCAGCGCCACCTCCACTCGGAAAGACGATTGGACCGGAAGCACGCGCAGCGCGGGACGCGCACGCCGCAGGCGCACGGTCGTTCTGGAATCGCCCTCGACGTAGACGCGCGGGTGGTCCGCGAGCAGGTCCAGCAACCGAAGGCGCGTTCGGGTGTGCTCGCGACCGTAGAAAGCCGCGGGCCCGAGAAGCGCGATCGTCTCGAGCGCCTCGCGCTCGAGGGGCGTGAGGTTCGGGAGCGCCAGCGCATCGAAGGCTTCGGCTTGACGGCCCACCGTGAAGCTGGCGCCCCCTTTGCGCGCGCGCTGCAGCAGCACCATGGGCGTTCCGCCCATGGCCGTCGAGAGGCGAAAGGCCACGCGCTCCTCGTCCTCGGCGGAGGGAGACGTGCTTCGAGTTCGCTCGGCGGCGACGGCCTCCTGGAACGCGCCGAGCATGTGCCGCCACGCCGGTACCGCCCGCCACGCGAGCAGATCGCGCAGCGCCGCGCCCTCGGGATCCGACAGCGCGTCGACGGCGCACTGGAGGATGGCGCGGTCGGCGCGGACGCGCTCTGGGCTCCCGTGCCAGTACGGCCCCGCATTCGTGAGAGCGCCGCTGGTGAGGTCGATCACGCTGTCGCGGCGGTCCTCCCTGGGGCGGACGAGCAAGCGCGGCGGGTTGGACCCGAACGCGACCGACGCGAGCGGGTACGTGAGCGCCAAGGGCGGGTCGCCGCCATCCGCGCCGCCGCGCGTGCTCGCGAGCTCCATCAGCACGCGCATGCGGTCCGCCACCCACGGGTCTTCGGGCGGCTTGCGGCGCCCGAGGAATGCCGCCCGCTGCGCGACGAGGGGCGCGTTCTCCCTTGCCCGGCGGTGCAGCTCCCCCTCCGACACTCGACGCAGCATCTCCCGGTCGACACGCCACGGTCGGCCTGCATCCGGGTACAGCACGAGATCGACGCAGTGCCGAAGCGGCAAGTGGACGAGGTCCCGAGCGCGCGGTCCCAGCTTGATCCCGATTGGCTGGTCGAGAAGCTCCGAGAGGCCGAAGTGCCGCGCCCACGCTTCGAGCTCCTCCCCGCCCCTCGGCACGTCCTCGGCGTCGAACGCGCCCGCCGGCGACCGCCGGCTGGGGGTCGTCGCTTCCGCACGCTCGCTGCTGGCCAGTCGCCGAAGGACCGTCGGAAGCGTGCGCAGAAAAGCGCGACGCTCACCGCGAGGAAGCGCATCTTGCAGGAGCCCCTCGATGTCGGGGTCGCGCACCAGGTCCCCGAGCGTTCGCGCGTCGGTGAATTCCCTCAGGGCCTCGATGCCGAGCGCGACGATCGGGGGTCCCGGTGCCGCGGCAATGTGCGAAAGCTCCAGATCGAGCAGCGCGGGTCCCGTCGCCGCGGATGCCGTCAGTTCCCGGACGACGTCGCTCCAGTTCACGGCTCTCGCGTTAGCAAGGACGGAGGGCGGGGGGAAGGCGGACCCGTCGCAACCGGGCCTGTGCGCCGACCGACAAGGGGGGCGGAGCATGCCCCCGACCCCGCACGACGCCCTGTTCAAGGCCGCCTTCGCGCACGCAGACATTGCTCGCAGCGAGCTCGAGCTGGTCCTTCCTCCCGAGGTGTGCGCACACCTCGACATGGGGACGCTCAGCGTGCACCCCGGCTCGTTCGTGGACGAGGAGTTGGGCCGTTCCGAAACGGACTTACTCTACACGGTACGCACTGCGCAGGGCGGGGAGGCGCTCGTCTACGTGCTGTTCGAGCACCAATCGTCGTTCGACGTATGGATGCCCCTGCGGCTCCTTCGGTACATCGTGCGGGTGTGGGACCGCTGGGTGGCGGAGCACCCCGAAGCGAAGGCGGTGCCACTGGTGCTACCCGTGGTCTTGCATCAGGGGCCGACTGGCTGGCAAAAGGCACCCGAGCTGGGTTCCGCGCTGGACGCGAGCAAAGAGCTGCTCGCCGCTGCGCGGCCATTCTTGCCACTGTTCCGATTCGTGCTCGACGACCTCGCGACTGCCTCACTCGAAGCGCTGTCCTCGCGCACGGTGCACGCCTTGGCGCGTCTGGTGGCGATGGCGTTCTGGTCGTCGCGCTCGATGCACCGGCTTCGTGCAGCGGCGCCCTTCATGGCCGAAATTGGCGCGACGCTGGAGCGCAACGAGCGGACGCGAGAGCTGCTGACCCAGCTCTACGTCTACCTTCTGCGAGCAGCGCAGCCGGACGTTGAAGTCGAAGAGGTGCGGACTATCCTGATGCAGGTAGGGGGACCCCTCGGCCAGGAGGACATCGTGAACGCGGGTGAGACGCTGATCGAACAAGGGCGGGTGGAAGGCTTGGCGCGAGGGCGAGCCGAGGGCCTAGCGCAGGGGCTAGCTGAGGGGCGGGCGAAAGCCATTCTCCGCGTGCTCACCGCGCGGGGCGTGGCGGTCCCGACGCAAGTGCGCGAGCAGATCCTCGGGTGTTCGGATCTGGGGGTGCTCGAGCGGTGGCTCGATCGGGCGGTGACCGCCACGATTGCCGCAGAGGTCGTGCAGGACGAGTAGCCGTTGAGGAGACAGCCGAGCTACCCCGGTGCCTTGCTTCCAAGCGCCCCAGCAATAATTCGGCCATGCAGAAGCCGATGCCGTAATCTTTCACAATGCGCACAGTCCTGCCCGTGGCCGCCCTCGCCCTGGCCTTCGCGCTCGGCACGGGTGCGGCCGGGGCGCAGACGTCGTCGTCGCCCGCCCCGAAGCCGAAGTACAAGCCGCAGCCGCTCATCCTGCAGAAAGAGCAGTTCGGCGCCGAGTCGCTGGCCGGAGTCGGTCGCTCTCGCATGCGCAACGGCGATTGCGCTGGAGCGCTCGACGCGTTCGACGCGGCCCTGAGGACGGCCGTGGACCCCGCCATCAATCGCGATCGCGGCATGTGCCACGAGCAGCTCGGTCAGCCGTACCCGGCGATCGACGACTACCGCACGTACCTCACCGCAGAGCCCGACGCGCCGGACGCCGAAGGCATCCGCCAGCGCCTCGTGAGACTCGAGCAGGAGACGACAGGTCGTTCGTCGGCGTCCAGCGACGTGCCCGAGAACGCGCCGAACGCCGGGGCTTCGGACGGGGGGTCCCGTGGCAGCGCGAGCGTCTCCACGGGATCGCAGTCCGGCGCCACCCGTCGCGACAAGATGGAGTACGTCGACCGGGACGACGACACCGAGTCCCGATCGCCGTACCGATGGGGGAATGGCTTCGCCTTCGCGCCATTCTTCGCCGAGCACAAGTGGATCGCGTCGGGCTCGTCGTTCGGCGACGCGAGCACCTGGAGCGAGAGCGTCGGCCTCCAGGTCCGCTACTCGTTCGGGCGCTCGGGGGCCCTCTTTCTCGAAGCGGGATACGAGCACTTCAACACGACGAGCGTCGACGCCGCGACGATCGGGGGACTCACGTCGCAGATCGGGTACGAGTTTCGGTTCCCGATGGGCGGGGAATGGGATAACCAGTGGTTTATCGCGCCGGGGGTGGGGTACGAACATCTGGTGGTGTCGCCGACGGATCCGGAGTTCCAGTCGGCGACCTTCGGCGCCATCGTGCCGCGCGTGCGGCTCGGGTACCGGCGGGTGATTGCGGCGACCGTGGCGATCGACGTCTTCCTGGACCTGTCTCTTATACACATCTGACGCTGCCGACGATCTTACGCGTG
>CALKVG010000642.1 GCA_937998045.1 uncultured Myxococcales bacterium | reverse complement strand
ATCGGACGCGCTGGGGGACGGGCCCGCGGACGCAACCGCGCGCTGGAGGCGGTTCGCCAAGACCCCGGTGGGACGATGACCGATTCTCTGGGCATTGCCCGGACCAGCGGGGCCAATGCGAGGGCTACGGCGGCCGAGTAAACGGCAGACCCTATGGCACCGGGTCGCGTGCTGCCGCTTCCATCACGACCTCGGCTCGGAGGCGCTACGAAACCACGAGTCGGAGCGTCGGCTGGCGCCTTTGGCCTGCCTACGTTTGTCGCCAAAGGGGTTTCGACAGGAGTCGAACCCGCCGACCACGCTTGGTCGCGCGCGCCAGCGACGCTCTCGATCGCTTGGTCACCCACGGGCAGTCTGAAGGCAAGCCAGATGCGGGCTAAATCGCGCCGAGTGAACCGGCGCGCGGTGCCAGCGCATTGTTGCGCGACGCATCGGTGGTGACGTAGCGGCGCGTGCCCCAGACGTGCCCAAGCGAGTTGATGAGCATCGTGGCGTGGAAGACGGCGAGGGTGCTGACGACAAAGCCCCAGACGACGCCGGGCAGCCCAGCAATCACGAAGCAGATCAGCGCATAGGCGACGAGCGGCATCCACTCGTGGTTGTCGAGGAAGCAGAGCTCCGGGTAGCGCACGAGATCGCGGACGTTCGACAGGTCGCGGTCGTCGTATTCAATACTGAGGATCCAACCGATATGCGCATGCCAGAAGCCGCCTTGCACCGGCGAGTGCATGTCCTGAGGCGTGTCGCTGAAGCGATGATGGCGACGATGCCGGCTCGACCACCAGAGGGGACCGTTCTGCATCGCCGTGGTGCCATACTTGACCAAGCACGGTTGCAAACGGCGGGGTCGCAGGCAAAGAACGATGACCTTGCGTTCCGGCATGTTCCGGACTTCTTCCCGAAACGTCAGTGCGACCGTAGCCGTCGCCTCCGGAAGTGCCTAGCGCGATCGACGTTCAGACGACCACTTGACTTCCCGGCTTTCGGCGGCTGCGCTATCCACCACGGGTTTGAGATGACGGCTGAGTTCTCCCTCGAGGGGGCATGAGAAGACCGGAGGCCGCACAGTATGCTGCCGCGCGCCGCCTGCTCGCACTGGAGACTTCGGAGGCGGAGGACGCAGAGGGGAGCGCGGCGGTCGGGGCGCGCGTTCACGAGAAGCTGTTCTCGAGCCTCGCCTCGCTCGTCGGCACGGCCGGCGCTCGCGCTCTCTT
The DNA here is from genome assembly GCA_937998045.1 of uncultured Myxococcales bacterium. Taxonomy (GTDB): domain Bacteria; phylum Myxococcota_A; class Polyangia; order Polyangiales; family Polyangiaceae; genus Palsa-1150. The sequence goes on along the minus strand of CALKVG010000642.1, from coordinate 12,870 downwards.
CGCGCGCAGCACGAAGCTGGCGGCGACCGACTTCCCGAGCTTCCGCAACGCCGACTTCAACGCCGAGGCGCCCGTGAGCGAGCTGCTCGGCAAGGCGTTGCTCGGAGAACCGCCGGCAGTGATCGCAGAAGCCTCGGTGGCGCTATGCGCCACCCTGCTCTCCCTGCTCGCGACACTCATCGGGGAGCCGCTCACGACCAAGGTGTTGCAAAGCGTATGGCCCGCGTTCGACGGGACCAACGAGGAGACCAAGCGATGAGCGATAGGGTTCCGATCCGGAAGTTGACGTCGGGGGTACCCGGCTTCGACGAGGTGCTGGGCGGCGGCATCCCGGAGTTCTCGTTCAACGTGATCGCCGGCGGTGCGGGTTGCGGCAAGACGACACTCGGGCACCAGATCATGTTCGCGAACGCAACGCCCGAGCGCAAGGCGCTCTACTTCACGATCATCGGCGAACCGCCTATCAAGATGCTCCGCTACCAGCAGCAGTTTTCGTTTTTCGACGTCGCGAAGGTGGAGGACTCGATCCGCTTCATCCATCTCGGCGAGGAGGCGAAGGAAGGTGAGCTCGCGGTGGTGCTCGCGCGCATCGAGAAGGAGGTCGACGCGACGAACCCTGCATTCGTCTTCGTCGACTCGTTTCGCTCGATGATCCGAAGGGTTCTCGCGGAGGGGAACGGCGAGCTCGAGATGCAAGACTTCGTCCAGCGGCTCGCGCTGCACCTGACCAACTGGGAGGCCACGACGTTCTTGCTCGGAGAGTACGGCGAGACCGAGCAGGACAGCGCGCTCTTCACCGTGGCCGACGGGATCATCTGGCTCTATCAAGCCGTCGATCGCAACTCCGTGGTCCGCAAGGCCCAGGTGGTGAAGATGCGGGGCCAGGGGCAGATCCCCGGCCTGCATACGGCGCGCATCACCCACGCCGGGCTCAGCGTCATTCCGCGCCTCCCGAAGCCCGAGCCGCGTCCGCGCAAGTGGCACCCGCTCGATGTGCGCCTCTCCACGGGCGTATCCGCCCTCGACGAGATGACGCATGGAGGGATACCGCAGGGCTATTCGGTGCTCGTCGCCGGACCGTCAGGCTCGGGCAAGACCGTCCTATCCAATCAGTTCATCGTCGAGGGAGCGCGGCGCGGGGAGCCGGGCGTCATCGCCGTCTTCGAGAGTCGTCCGGAGGACTATCTGCAGACGACGCCGCACGGTCGTGAGTTCGAGCGCCTGGTCCAGGAGAAGAAGCTTGAGATCCTCTATTTGCGGCCTCTCGACCTCTCGATCGACGAGGCGCTCGTGGCGCTGCGCGAGGCGGTGCACCGGATCGGGGCCAAGCGCGCCGTCATCGACTCCCTCTCCGGCCTCGAGCTCGCGCTCGCGCCCGCCTTCCGCCGAGACTTTCGCGAGTCGATATACCGGATGATGGGATCGCTCACCGGGAGCGGCGTGACCGTGATGGCAACCGCCGAGCTCGAAGATGCGTACACCGAGCTCCGGCTTAGCCCGCAGAATATCGGGTTCCTGACCGACGCCATCGTGATCCTGCGCTATGTCCAGATCGACGGCCAGCTCAGGCGAGCGCTCTCGGTCGTGAAGCTACGCTCGAGCGCTCACAGCCGAGACTTGAGAGAGTACGAAATCACCAAGGATGGCGTGGTGGTAGTGGGTGTCGCGCTTAAAGGCTATGAGGGCCTCCTGACCGGAGCGCCAACCAAGCGGGACGCGCAGCCTGTTGGGGTGGGGAAACGCCATGACCTCGAAACGAAGAAGCGACGGCGGTAGCGGCAAAGCCGAGTCGACGGACCACGAGCTTCTGGTTACGCAATGCGAGGTGAACGAGCAGCTCGTCCTCTCGACGCTGCGCGCGCAGGAAGAGGTCGCGGCGGCCGAGGCGACGACGCAGGAGCTCCGAGCGAGCGAGGAGGCTACCCGTCTGCTCGCCGACACGATACCGGTCCTCGCCTGGTACGCGAACGCCGACGGGGCCATCGCTTGGTACAACCGGCGCTGGTACGAGTACACCGGCAAGACCTTCGGCGAACAAGAAGGTTGGAAGTGGCAGTCGGTCCACGATCCGGAAGACCTGCCACGCGTCGTTGCCAAATGGAAGGCTGCGCTGTCGCGCGGGGAGCCCTGGGAGGACGAGTTTCGCCTTCGACGTCACGACGGACAGTTTCGATGGTTTCTCTCACGCGCGATGCCGCTGCGCGACGACGCCGGGGATATCGTCCGCTGGTTTGGCACCAACGTGGACATCGACGACCAGAAGCGCGCGGCGGAGGAGCGCGCCCGGCTGCTCGTGTCCGAACGCGAGGCGCGCGAGGACGCGGAGGCGGCGAACCGCGTGAAAGACGAGTTCCTGGCGACGATGAGCCACGAGCTTCGCACGCCGCTCAACGCGATCCTCGGATGGGCTTCGCTCCTGCGTCGCGGAACCGGCGACCAGAGGGCCGTCGAGCGTACCCTTGCGACGATCGAGCGGAACGCGAGGGCGCAGGCGCGGCTCATCGACGACATGCTCGACGTTTCGCGCATTATCAGCGGCAAGCTCCGCCTCGAGATGCGCCGCGTGGACATGAACGCGATCGTCTGTGCAGCCGTCGACGTCGTGCGACCGGCGGCCGAGGCAAAGGGGGTCTGCTTGGGGGTGAACCTCGCGCCGGACGAGGGCGTGCACCGGCTCGTAGGCGACGCGGACAGACTTCAACAGGTCGTGTGGAATCTCTTGAGCAACGCGGTCAAGTTCACTCCGCCGGAAGGAACGGTTTCCGTCGACGTCGAGCGCATCGGAAGCACGCAGCGCTTGAGCGTGCGCGACACGGGCATAGGCATCCCTCGTGAGCATCTGCCCTTCGTTTTCGAGCGCTTCCGCCAAGTCGACAGCTCGACGACGAGAAGATACGCCGGGCTCGGGCTCGGGCTGGCGATCGTGCGCCACCTCGTCGAGATGCACGGAGGCACGGTGACGGTCGAGAGCGGCGGACCCGGGCTCGGCGCCGCATTCACCGTCGACCTGCCGATTCGACCTGTCCGCCAGGCCGAGACGGACGCCCCCCCGGAGGCGGAAGTGAAGGCGGCGCCATCGATCGCCCCTTCCCAGCCGGCGGGCGCGCTCTCCGGCGTGGCGATCTTGGTCGTCGACGACGACGAAGATTCGAGGCTTCTGGTCGAAAGAGCTCTTCGGGAGGCGGGAGCCTCCGTAACGGCCGTGGACTCCGCTCGCGCGGCGATCGCCTTCATCGAGAGCCACCGCCTGGACCTCATGATCAGCGACATCGGCATGCCCGTGGAGGACGGGTTTTCTCTCATGCGGCGTGTTCGCGCACTGCCCGCGGACCGCGGAGGCCAGACCCCCGCGCTCGCGTTGACGGCGTACGCGCGAGGCGAGGACGTGCAACGTGCGCATCAAGTCGGCTACCAGTGTCATCTTGCGAAGCCGGCCGACGTCGACACGCTTATTCGGACTGCGGCGAAACTCGTTTCGGCCCCCACCGGCCTGTGACCACACGCGACCGTGACGCAGGAAGCCAACTGAAGCAGGCTCGCCGTCGGCCGCTTCCCGCGGGGTCTACGACGCGGTCTGAAGTCTGCGCATGCTCCGTGGGGGCGCGGACATCCGCGTGACCTGCCGGCGCCCTCCGCGCTCCACTTCGCCTAGAGCACCGATCATGAAGAAACGTCGTGATATCGATCGCTTCCAGAGGGGGATCGACAACCACAGCTTCGCCATGATCTCGTGACTGCCGGAGGTACGAGGATGCAAAGGTGGACTCCCCCGGTGGCGCTTCGCCGCAAGACTCCCCGGTGGCGCTTCGCCGCAAGAGAAGATGGCGCGTTCCAGGAGCAGCTCGAAGGGATGTATCGCACGACCGGAGCTGGCGATGAGCCACATCCGCCCGCGCTGCTCTGCATGGTGTTGCTGCTTCAGGGCTACGTGGGCGCCTCGGATGCGGAAGCCGTAGAGCTGTCGTTGGTGGACCTTCGCTGGCAGATGGTCCTCGACTGCTTGAGGGCGGCAACGCCGCCGTTCTCGCAGGGCGCGCTCGTGGCTTTCCGCGAGCGCATGATCGCGCACGACATGGACCGGGTGCTGCTCGACCGGACCGTCGCCCTGGTGGCTTCGCCAGCGGCTCCCGCCTCGAGGCCGGCCGCTCGCGTTAAAGGGACCTGCCCCCGGCGACACCGGCCAACGCGTGGAGGGGTAACCGTTGAAGTTGCTCGCCGGTCACTTCAGATGGAGCAACTGAAACGTCGCAGCGGTCCTGGGCAGCGCCATGTGCAGCTGGGCAGGATCGTGGCAATGCAAGCGCGGTCGGTTCGACGGCCTCCGCGCCCGCCGTACAGTCGTTGCTCGAGTGCGTCGTCGCCGAGCTTCGAGACCCGCGCCCAGTCCAACCCAGCGTGTGAGCCCGCATCAGCGCGGTCGCCACGGCGCCGAGGCTGACGCCGACGCTCTGCGCGAACGCGCGGTGCGCCAGACCGCTCACGAACCTCTGCCGAAAAATCTCTCTCAGATGCCGCATTGCGTAACCTCACGATGCCTTCATCTCGACAACCAGCTGCCGGCGCTGGATGCGGAACTGATCTTGCCTGGCTGGCCGAGCTGGAAGTTCCGTCTGAATGGGGGGACAACGCCTCGACCGATCTTGGGGCGTGGAGCCGGCATGTGCTCATCAGGACCACCGAGACCACTGCGAATCCTCGTCGCCGACGACGACGAGGAGATGCGTGCCTTGGTCACCGCCACCTTGCACGCCGACGGGTGCTCGACCGTGGAGGCGCACGACGGACGAGAGCTTCTCGATCTCCTTCAGAACGAGCTCGACGGGGCGGATCTGCGCTCCGACGTAATTGTCGCAGACGTCAAGATGCCGGGGCTCTCGGGCCTCGGTGTTCTCGCCGCCTTGCAGCACACGAAATGGAAACTGCCCGTCGTTCTCATCACCGTCCTCACGGATGAGTCGATTGACACGGTCGCAAGGCTGGGCGCCGTGGGCATCTTGCGCAAGCCGTTCGACCCCGACGATCTCGTGACGGCTGTGCGAAACGCGGCGGCAATCCGTGCGCTGCACGGCTAGATCGCAGCGTGCACCGGATCCCATGCCGCCCACCCAAGACACACCGCCCAGCCCCGAGCGAAAGAGCACCGACGAAAGCCTACGCATCGAACGCGAAAAGGCGGACGCGGTCATTGGCGAGGAGCCAACCGGCGTCGATGAGACGGCGGATGCCGTCCTGGAGAAGGCTCGCAGGCGCGCCGACGCAGTGCTCGCAGAAGCTCGCAAAAGGTCGGACCGGCGCGCGGCCGCTCCCGGGGCGGCGTCTCCCAAGGTCGTCGAACGGGAGAGGGTGCAGGAGGACAACATCCTCCGGAAAGAGCGCGCCGACGCGGACGAAGACCTTCGAACTGAACGCTCCGAGCGGGCGGCCGCTCTAGTGCTCGAACGCGACGAGACGGACAAGGACCTGTCGCATGAACGCGCGCTGTCCGACCACGCGGTTGCGACGCGGGACGAGTTTCTCGGTCTCGTGAGCCACGACCTGAGGAACATGCTCGGCTCGGTGATGGGCTTCGCGGCGCTCATCGCGAAGGAAGGGTCCGTGGACGACCGCCGGGAACACGTCCTCACGTACGCCCAGCGCATCCAGCGCTCCGGAGCCCGGATGAACCGCCTCATCGGCGATCTGGTCGATGTCGCCAGCATCGAGGCCGGCCGGCTCGCGGTCGCGCGTGAGGTAGGAGACCCCCTTCCCGCGGTGATGGAGGCGGTCGAGGCCTTTCAGGCACAGGCGTCGGCCAACGGCGTCACGCTCGCGGTGGACATCGTCCAGCCGGTGCCGCGCGTCCCTCTCGATGCTGCGCGAATCTTCCAGGTGCTCATCAATCTCCTCAGCAACGCGGTCAAGTTCACGCCGCGAGGAGGGAGGATTGTCGTCCACATCGAGTGCGTCGGAACAGACCTGTGCTTCGCGGTCCGCGACACAGGCGCCGGAATTCCCGCGGACCGCCTGGAGTCCGTGTTCGAGCGCTTCGTCCAGGTCCGCGACGATCGCCGTGGAATGGGGCTGGGGCTGTACATCTCGAAGTGCATCGTGGAGGGACATGGCGGTCAAATCCGGGCCGAGAGCGTGCCCGGCCACGGAAGCACGTTCCTCTTCACGCTTCCACTTCACGCGGCGTCGTGAAGACGCCTAACGCGCGTGGGATGCGCAAGGGGACGCGTACGATTGAGCCTGCCCCCATGCCGTCCAACGTGCTCGCTGCGGTGCTCGCTGTCCTCGACGAGGATGCGCGTCTTGCGGAGACGGGTGTCACTTGCGACGAGCGGGGACGAAGGCTCTCAGAGGTCCGGGGGCTTCTTCGCGCGTGGTCGGCCGGCGAGATCACGTCAGAGCAAGCGGAGCGTGCGTTGCGCTCGCGCGCTTCGTGAAAGCTACTTCTTCGCCAGGCAATCGGGGCACGACCATCGCGCAGGCAGACTGTCGTCGCGCCGTCACCCGGCCGCGCGAGCAGCCGGCAAAAGTTTATCTGGGTCTGCCCAACGAGGCCGCCGTTTGTTCCCACTCGTTAGGACGGTGCGGTTCTGGGGAGCGCCTGTCCTCGTGGAAGAAGTGCTTGCATCGGTCGCAGACGAGCAAGACCCGTCCGACCATCAGGGCGCTGGCCCGGCATCGGCGGCGAGGGCCGCGGCGAGTTCCTCGACCGAAATGCGTAGCGTGTGGAGAATCGCTCGCACGATCGCAGGGTGCACGGTGGTGCTTTCCAGGGGGACGATCGCGCTCGCGCTCCGCCCTCGCATGACAACGATGTGATCCGGTCCACCAAGGTGCGCTTTGAGCCCGAGTCGAGTCAACGCCCACGCGATGGCTGCGCCGGACGCGCGCGGGACGTCCGGCCACCATCGCTCAGCAGCGGCGCGGAGAGCGGTGCTGTCATGATCGTGACCGTCATCGGCCACGTCATCCACTGCACGCTCTAGTTGGGGCGACCCTTCAGGTGTCACGACTTACTCTGCGGGCTTGTTCACATGGACGACGTGCGTCGAAATGCAGCACCCACGACCGGGAGAATTTCCCCTTGCTCAGGCCACGTATCGCTGCCGAGACGATTCAGAAGCGCGGCGAATTGCATGGGCAGCACGCCCGCCTCCTGAAAGTCTTTCGGAAGTTCGTCTCGCTGCGGCACGAGAAGATCCTGGTCCCACTTCTCCAGCACGGTGTGCCCCATCGTGGTCCCGATCAGCTGGTATCCCGCGAGAAGCATCGCGCGGACGAAGTCGAAGCTGGACACTCGGTGCTCGACGAGCATGCGCCGTTCTCCTCTGCGCGCCTAAACGACGGGGCTTTCGCGATCACCGCCGGACAGAAGCTCGTTCGCGTCGCAATGGACCGTGTCGAGCGCATGCTTGATCAGCATGCGCACGACGTCAGTCCGCGTGACGGTGAGCCCGGAGCGCTGGATGCGCGTCAGGCACTCGTCGACACGGGCGACGAGCGCTTCAGGAAGTCGAAACGTGTACTGCTTCGCGTTTTCTCCAGGCATTCGCAGGCGCTCCCGTCTTTAGGCATCCCCTGGGATGCGATGGGATGAAACAGCTCCTAGCAGCCTCTGTGCCGGAACCTTAGCTTTGCAAACGGCGTGATTTCTCCGTTCTGCGACGAGCAGAACCGCCATAGCGTGGCCGCTGTGCTGGCGTTCGTGGGAAAGTGCTGCTGCGCGCCGGCGATGAGAGCCTGCTTTCCGGGGGCGCACGCTCGCCGAATGTCCGGCGAGCCGCGGCGGAGCGAGGCGCTCCGGGCGGGCGTGCCTTGTTTCGCTCCCCTTAAAGAACCACTCTGAGGCCAGACGCCGATTCCGCGGCCCGCAGCGAAAATCGACATCGAGCGGTCGATTTCTTCGCTCCCTCCGCCCGGACTGTCGCTCACCCGGTGCATCTCGTCGCTCGTTCCGCCCGGACTGTCGCTCACCCGAGGCATCTCGTCGCTCAGTCCGCAAGGAGCGTCGCTCATGCCGTCGAACTCTCCGCTCGGTCCCGCCGGAGTGTCGCTCGGTCCCTCGATCTCTTCGCTCGGTCCGCGGGGAACTTCGCTCAATCCGTCCGGCTCGCCGCTCGGTCTTTCCGGACCGACGCTCGCTGCGTCGGTCCCTTCGCTCGCTCCGGCGCGACCGACGCTCGCTCGGTCGATCTCGTCGCTCGCTCCGGCGCGACCGACGCTCGCTCGGTCGATCTCGTCGCTCGCTCCTGGGCGACCGACGCTCGCTCGGTCGATATCGCCGGTCACTCCTCGAGGACCGGCGCGAACTCACTTGCGAACGCGGGCGCTCGTCCCTTCCATCGCGTCCGCGCCCCCGGCCTCCTCGAGCGCCTCGGCCGCTTCGTGCACGATGTGGCCCTCGGCCTCGCGCAGCCTCTCGGCGATCTCGATGAGCCGCCGCTCGACGCGCCCGAAGACGCTCGACGCGGGGAACCGGCCGCTGTCGTCGCGCTCCCCCGCCGGGAGGCCGGTGAGGATCTCGACGCCCTGGGCGGCCGTGTCGACGGCGTAGAGGTGAAACTCGCCGCGCGCGACCGCGTCGGCCACGTCGTCGCGGAGCACGAGGTGCGGCAAGTTCGCCCGCGGGACGAGGACGCCCTGATGGGCGGTCAGCCCGCGCGCGCGGCACAGATCGTAGAACCCCTCGATCTTCGCGCAAACTCCGCCGATCGCCTGCATCTCGCCGAGCTGGTTCACGCTGCCGGTCACGGCGACGCCCTGGTCGATGCCCACGTCGGCGAGCGCGCTCAGGACGGCGAAGAGCTCGCTCGAGCTCGCGCTGTCGCCGTCGATCTCGCCGTAGCTCTGCTCGAACGCGAGCTGCGCGCGCAGGCTGAGCGGCCGCTGTTGCCCGAACATGCGCGAGAGGTACCCGCGGAGGATCGCGACGCCCTTGGTGTGAATGCTCCCGCCGAGCTGCGCCTCGCGCTCGACGTCGATGATTCCCTCGCGGCCGATGCCGACCACCGCGGTGATCCGCATCGGTTGCCCGAACTCGACGTCGCCCGCGCTGAAGACGCTCAGGCCGTTGACCACGCCTACCCGCGAGCCCTGCGTGTCGAGCGCCACCTCGCCGCGCAGCGTGATCTCGCGGATGTGCCGCTCGGCGCTCCCGGCGCGTTCGCGGCGCTCCATCCACGCGGTCTCGATGTCCTCGGGGCCGACGACGCTCTGCTCCGGAGGCGTGATTGACGCGCGGAACGACGGACGAGCGAGGACCTCGGGGTCGTTCTCCTCGCCCGCGGATCGCCCGCCGCCTTCGCCGTGGCCGGTCGCCTTCGCCGCGGCCAGCGCGCTCGCGAAGGCCATCGTCTCCTCGAGCGGCGAGAGGATGAGCGCGAGCTTCTCGCGATCGACCGAGAGGCGCGTCGCCAGGTCGAGCAGTCGCGCGCGAGCGCCGCGATCGAAGTGGCCCCATTGCCGCTCGGCGGCCATCGCCATCAAGTACGCGTCGAGCGCCATGAGGCTCTTCGGCGTCCGCGCGATGATCGGATCGACCTCGACCTTCACGCGGAAGAGCGACACGAAGTCCGGGTCGGCCTCGAGGAGCGTCGCGTAAAGATCCGGGGGCCCCACGAGGACGACGCGCACGTGGATGGGAGCGGGCACCGGACGCAGCGACGTCGCGTACAGGCCGAGCGGACCCAGGGGGTCTTCCGCGCCGATGCGCTGCTCGCGCAGGACGCGCTTCATCCGTTCCCAGATGATCGGATCGGTGAGCAGATCGGCCGCGCGCACGACGAGGACGCCGCCGCTCGCCTTGTGCAGCGAGCCGGCGCGCACCCGCGTGAAATCGGTCAGCAGCGCGCCGAAGCGCGCGCGACGTTCGAGGTAGCCGAAGAGGTTCGGGTAGGTCGGGTTCGTCTCGTAGACGACGGGCGCCGGCGTGCCCGGCTCGTGGGAGACGAGGAGGTTTACTTTGAAGCGATTGAGGCGGACGGCGAGCTCGGGGTCTTCCTTCTCCTCGCGCCGCCGGGCCTCCTGCTCGTTCTCGTCGTCGATCTCGACGAGATCGTCCCAGTCGTCCACCAGCGCGCGCTCGACCGGCTCGAGCCACTTTCTCACGTCGTCCCCGAGGTGGCTGGCCTCGCGCCTGAGCTCCTTCATCGCCCTGTCGATGACGGCGCTCGCCGCCTTCGAGAACACCTCCTCGCGGGCGGCCTCGAATCCGGCGCTCTGCGCGCGCACGAGCTGCGCGGCCTTGTCGACCTCCCGCGTCAGCTTCTCCTCGGCCTCGGTGAGCGAGCGCTTCGTCGACTCGTCGAGGACGTCGAACTGCTCGGCGCTGACCGGCTTGCCGTGCAGGATGGGGAACGTCTGCACGCTCCCGTGGACCGCGCGCACGCCGAAGCCGAGCGTCTTCGCGAGCGACTCGAGCTGGTGGATGACCGCGCGGTTCTTCGCTTCGAGCTCACCGGCCAGCTGCGCCTGCGCGCGCTTGAACTCTTCCCCTTCGACGACGGCGGGGATCTCCTCTTGCAGGCGCTCGATGAGGCGGTCCATGGCCGCCACGAGCCAGGGCCCCGCGCCCGGAGGAACGATCAGGGGCAGCGGCGCCTCGGGGTGATCGAAGTCGTGGACGTAGACGATGTCGTTCGGAGTGGGGCGGTCGGCGGCGAAGCGAGACGCGTAGCGGACGATATCGTCCTCGATCATGACCTCGGGAGCGGCCGCGACGAAGACGTGGAAGCTCGGCTCGCGCGCCGAGAGCCCCAGCTCGAGGGCGCGGCGGGCGACGCTCGGAACGAGCTCGAAGAGCCCGTGGCTCTGGCGTGGCGACTCCGGCAGGATGTCCGGGTCGGTGCGGATGACCACATCGGACGGCGCGATCCGATGCGCCCTTCGGGCGAGCCCGACGCCGTCGTCGGCGGAGGCCCCGGGCGACCGCGCTCCGTTTGCGCCGTTCGCGCCTCCTGGGCGCCGCCGCACGGGGTGTCCGGCTGCAGGGGTGGACGCGGTGGGAGCGGTGCGCGCGGTGGGCGCCGGCCCGTCGGACCTCGTCGGAGGGGACTCGGCCTTCGTGCGGGCTCGGGACTTCGGCGTTCTCGGCATCGGGGGGCAACGTGGGGGAGCAAGCGGCGGGCGCCTTTTGAGGCCGGGCCCCACAGCCAAACCTGGGGCGCGAGCCCGAGATCAAACCTGGGGCGGCCCGCTCATGGCTCCCGTGTAGACAAAATGTAGCACGCGTCGGCACTGTCCGGCGCGAGCGGCCCTTGCTAGCATCGACTGAGCGTATGGCTGCCTCGGCTCACGTGCTCGTGCTCGAGAAGCACGAAGGTGACCCATGCCTCGGCTGATCCTGGCCACGGCGGAGGGACAGCAGGCGATCGAGCTTCGGCCCATCAACAGCCTGGGGCGGCACCCGAACAACACGATCCAGCTCCTCGACAAGATCGTCTCGAAGGAGCACTGCATCCTCGAGCAGCGCGACGGGCGCTTCATCCTGCGCGACCTCGGGAGCCTGAATGGCACGTACGTCAACGGCGAACGCGTCCGCGGCGAGACCTTCCTCAAGCACGGCGACGAGATCGCCCTCGGCTCGACGCGAGCGCGGTACGACGACGGTTCCGGCGGAGTCCTCGCGCTGCCCCCCGTGGGCCCTGGCGCCGTCCAGCACGGCGTAGCCTCCGTCGGGGGCGCGCCGTGGCCCTCGCAACCGCAAGCCCCCCAGGTCGGCGCCCTCTCGCCCCAGGCCAAGCCCACGCCTGGGATCCCGACGGCGCCCCAGTCGTCGTATCCGTACGGAGCTCCCGCGGGCGCGCCCGGACCGGTCCCTCAGCCGCCGCCTCGGCCGGCCAGCTTCAGCGGGACGCGCGTCGACGTCCTCGACGCCGTGCGCGCCATAGGCACGCAGATCGCCGCGCACACGAAGGGGTTCCTTCCGTTCGAGGCGGTCGGCCACGACCAGCAGCAGCTGCGGCTCGATTACGAACGCCTGCGCATCACCTGGGAGCTGACGCGAGACATCGGCCTCGAGCGCGAGCTCGATCGGCTCCTCGACAAGATCCTCCTGGCCCTCTTCAAGTTCACGAAGGCCGACCGCGGCGTCATCCTCCTGCGGGAGGGCGACGGCAGCCTGCACCCGCGCGCGGCGCGCCGGCGCGACGGGACGGACGCGCCCATCCAGGTGAGCTCGACGATCCTGAATCACGTCATCCAGGAGCGCGCGAGCGTGCTCACGCACGACGCCTCGATGGACTTCGCGTCCTCCAAGGGAAAATCGATGATCCTGAACCGGATCTCGAGCGCGATGGTCGTGCCGCTCCTGCACGAGAACGAAAAAGAGGTCCTCGGCGTCCTGTGGCTCGACAGCGAGTCGCTCGCGCAGTTTCAGCCGAAGGACCTCGAGGTCATCACGTCGGTCGCCGGACAGGCGGCGATGTTCATCGAGAACACGATCCTCGCCAAGAAGGTGGAGCAGGAGATCGTGCTGCGCGACCGCTTCATGCGCCTCGTCGCGCCGAACGTGGCCGAGCAGATGATGAGCGGAAAGCTGGAGGTGAAGAAGGGCGGGCAGCTCGTTCAGGAGCTCTCGGTCTTCAACAGCGACATCCGCGGCTTCACGCAGATGAGCGAGGGAACGGCCGCCGAGGTCATCGTCGAGATGCTCAACGAGTACTTCGAGCCGATGGTCGAGACGGTCTTCAAGTACGAGGGGACCCTCGACAAGTTCATGGGCGACGGGATCATGGCCTTCTGGGGCGCGCCGCTCGCCCACCGGGACGACGCCATCCGCTGCGTCCAGTGCGCAATCGACCAGATGGAGGTCCTCGGGCGCTTCAACCGGCAGCGTCCTGTCTCTTATACACATCTCCGAGCCCACGAGACAGGCAGAAATCT
>CALKVG010000641.1 GCA_937998045.1 uncultured Myxococcales bacterium | reverse complement strand
CGATCCCTGGGGGATCGTGCTGGCCATGGCCGGCGACGCCGAGAGCGCGATCGTCTTCTCGGGGGTCGATTTCTTCCAGGTCTGGGCGGCCCTCATGCTCCATCGTTACGACTGGCTCGCCCGGCGCCTCGTGCAGCTCGGCGAGGTGCCGCGCTCCCACGAGGAGAACGTCGCGCTGCTCAGGACGCGCACGAAGCGGATCGAACCAGCCGCGTCCTGACGAGTTCGCGCGAGGCAGTGCGTCCGCTTCGAAGCCGATCGAGGACGCTCGGCGCCGATCAGTCGGCAGCGGCGTCGGCGCTGCTGTCGACGATGACGAACGCGATCACGGACGTCGGTCCGGTGGTCGTCCCTTGCCTGGACGGGAAGAACACGGTCGCCCTGAGGACGTGAGCGCCGGTCGTCAGGTTGCAGTCGAAGATTTTGGGCCCGTTGTTGCTGCAGAGCATGTAAGGGACGCTGTACTCGGTGTGACTGAAGCTCTCGTCGAGGTCGAACTCGACGTCTGCCACATTGGGATCCGTGACGTTGGCGCGGACGCTCAGGGCGTAGCCCACGGCGGCGAGGTCGATGGTCGCGCCGTTCGGGATGGGATCGAATCCGGGTACGGGTGACCCGTTGGTCGCGATGATCGATGAGTCGATCAACGTGAAGGTGAACGGCTCGCCGGCGAATGCGCCGTCGCTCGCCGAGTCGGGAACCGATGCGTCGGCCGACGGAATGCCGCCGCCGCTTCCGCTCCCGAGTCCGCCGCTGCTCGACCCGCCAATCCCTCCGGAGCCCCCGGTCGCACCGGAGCTCGCCCCTCCGCTGCTCGCGCTGGTGCTGCCGGTCGACCCGGTACCTGCGCTCGTGCCGGAGCTCGTCCAGCCACTGCCGGCGCCAGTGCCGCCGTTCGATCCCGAGCCGCCAACCGTTCCCGGTCCCGTGCCGCCCGTGCCGCTGCCGCCCGACGTGCCGGGAGGTGCAGGCCCCGCGCTCACGGGAGAAGCGCCTGGATCGCCGCCACCCCAACCGCCAGCGCCTCCCGAGAGCAACGAGTTGGGGGAGCTGCTGCCGCAGGCGAACAGCGCTGCCCCTACAAAAACCGAGAGGGCGAGGAGCGCGCCGTGCGTCACGCCCCCCGTGCGGACGCGGACAAGCATCATGAGAAGATGGGGACTTGCAAGAGCTGCTCCCCGGGAGCGCGCGATCGGCGCACGGAAAAAAACCACGGCCCCTGCGTGCACATGCGACGAGGGCGCGGCCGCACTCCACCGGCGAAGCTGCCGGTTGCTGGATGTGCGCTGCCCCACCGCTAGGCACCACCGTGCTGTCGCAGCGGCACCGATCCCTCTCAGCGCACGGAAAAATCCGCTACGTGCGTGTCGACCTTTGACCAGCGCCTCGCGGAGGTTTCGCGCGGCCACAGGCCGATACACGCTGCCCCGCCGACGGTGTATGAAGCGGCCGTGCGTGTCGCCATCATCCTCTGTCTGTCTCTCGCCAGCCTTGCGATCGCGCAGCCCGCGCGTGCGGACGCACGCGCCGAAGCGGCCGCAAAGGAAGCGCTGAAGAGCGCCGAAGCCGACTACGTCGGCATGAACTATGGCTCCGGCGCCTCGCGCTTGCAGAAGGCGCTCAAGGGGTGCGCGGGCAACAAGTGCGGCGCGGCCACGCGCGCGGCTCTGCTGCGCGACATCGGATCGATGCACTTTCGCAAGGGCGACAAAGAGGGCGCGAAGAAGTCGTGGGTGAGCGCGGCGAAGCTTCAGCCGGGCATCGCGCTGAACCCGGCCTACGACTCGCCGGACCTTCGCTCTGCGTTCGAGGACGCCACGGCCGGCGCGGCCGGCGCGGCAGGCGGAGGACGCGGAGGAGCAGGCGGAGCAGGCGGGCCGCCGCCCGCGGGAGATTTCACGCACTACCCCGCGATGGAGCAGAAGGTCAACACGCCCCTGCCCGTGTACGTCGAGGGTGCATCCGATGAAGTGACGCAGGTCATCGTCAAGTACAAGGGCGCGACGATGAGCACCTGGCGGAAGGTCGACCTCGACAAGGTCGGCGACGGCTTTGGTGGCCTCATCCCGTGCTCGGACGTGACGTCGGGCACGATGCGCTACTACATCCAGGGGCTCAACGCGCACAAGGAGCCCATCGCCAACTCCGGCGACGCGAAGCACCCGTTCACCGTCGCGATCAAGAACGACATCTCCGGCGACGAGCCGCACCTTCCCAACATGAAGCCCCCCAAGCAATGCGGGGGCGCTTCCGCCGACTGCCCGCCCGATTTCCCCGGCTGCAGCAAGGGCGACAGCGAAGGCGGTTCCGGCGAGAAGGGTGAAGGCGAAAGCGGGGGAGAAGGGGGAGAAGGCGAGGGCGAGGGCAAGAAGGAAGGCGCCGACGAGGGCGGGAAGAAGTCCAGGCGGATCTGGATCGGTGTGGCCGGCGCGCTCGACTTCATGCACATGCCGGCCGGGCAGAACGTCTGCCACCTGAATCCGCCGGGCTCGGCGAACGTCGCCCAGCCCTCGAACCCCCTCGACTACTACTGCACCAACCAGGACGGCAGCGACTTCCCATCGCGAATGGACGGCGGCGCGCAGGACCTCGCGCTGCACCCGGGTACGGCAGGGAACGTCTCCGACAGCATCGTCGTCGGGAACGTGCGCCTCATGCTGTCCTTCGACTACGCGGTCACGAAGAACATCCTGCTCGGCGCGCGGCTCGGCGTCGTCCTCTTCACGTATCCGGGCGGGTCACCCGCGGTCGACGCGCAGAACTCGTCGAACGCCGCGGTCAATGACGGCCGTGCGTCCAGCCTGGGGCGCCTTCACCTCGAGCTTCGCGGGACCTACCTCTTCGGCAAGGACCCGCTCGCGAAGGGGTTCGCCCCGATGGTGTTCCTCGGCGGAGGCGTGTCCGAGTTCGATGCCCACACGAGCGACAACGTCGCGCTGTACCCGGCCAACGGGGGGATGCCGCTCATCGGCAAGGTGAACATCTGGCGGACCGACGGTCCCGGCTTTCTCCTGGCCGGCGCGGGTGTGCGCTGGGGACTCAGCGACAGGCTGGGCGCAATGCTGGGGCTCCGCCTCAACCTGGCCATCGGTGGAAACGGCGCGATCCCGACCGTCGGCCCCGAGCTCGGTCTGCAGTACGGGTTCTGAGGGCCCGCGTCTCAGCGCTCGTCCACGCGCGGACAGGCCGCGGTGAGCGGCTCCCCCGTGCGCGGGTTGACCTTCGCGCGCTCGGGCGCGCCCCACGCCGCGATCAGCGCGAAGTGCTCGAATGCGCACGGCGTGATCTCGACGGACGCGACGCCCCGCGCGCGCAAGGCGAGACCCCGAGCGATCTGCGCGTCCCTTCGCTCTGCCTCGGTCTCGCCGGGGGCCGCGCGCCAACGGGCCGGAAGGAGGATCGCCCACGCCCCCGCGAGCGCTCCCGCCGCGATGACCGCTCCGGGCCGCCACGGTCGTCGCGTGCGCAGGATGGCTGCGACCACGGCGTCGGCGCCGATCGCCACGCCCAGCCACCACACCGCGGACAGCGCCCTTGCGGGGTGGTGCGTCGGAGCGCCGTCGCCGAGATCGCCCGCGACGAGAAACGCCAGGATGCCCGCCGCGCCGATCGCCGCCCACAACCAGCGCGCGCGCAACGTGGCAGAGGCCCCGATTCCGACGGCGCCGGCCAGGGCGAGCGCCGCCACCTCGGGCGTGTCCGAGAGCAGCGCCAGCGGGTAACCGAGCGCCTTCGTCGCGAGAGGAACGTCCGCCGCGCCGATCGCGTGGCGAAACGTCGTGACGCGGGTCACGAAATGCACGGGGCTCCCGTGCGCGTACGCATTCCACGCCATCCACGCGAGGGGACCCGCCACGGCCAGGAGGGCGCACCCGACCTCGCGGCCGCGTGCGCCCCCCTTCGTCGGCCTCCGCACGCAGAAGAAGGCGAACACGGCGCAGGCCGCCCATGCCTCGTAGCGCGACAGCGACGCAACGAGCAGCGCAGCCGCGCCCCAGGGACGGGCTCGCGACGCCGGCAACGCGAGGAGCGCCGCGGCGGTCAGCGCGCCCGCCCATCCCTCGGGGACGGTCGCCGCTCCCAGCCAGGCGCTGTACGGCAGCGCGGCCCCCACGACGGATGCAGCGAACGCGCCGATGCGATCCATGCCCACGGCTCGCATCGCGAGATAGGGAGCGCCCACCGCCGCGGCGCCGAGCACGAGGGCAACGGCGCGCGCGACGCCGAGCGACCGCTCCGTCGCCATCATCGTCAGCCCTTCGACCCAGAACGGAAATGGCAGCCAGCTCGTGCCGCTCGGGTCGAGCCTCGGCGCGTGCGCGAACCCCTCGGCGATGGCCGTACGGGCGTAGTCGTCGTCCGAGACGTGTGTGAAGCCGGTGTGCAGGACCCAGACGCCGAGCGCAAGCTTGAACGCGCCGAGCGCGAGCGCGTCCACCACGCGCGAAGCCTCCCGGGTCACTACGGCTGGGTGGACGGCGCCGGTGGCGCCGGCGTCGGCGTCGGCGTCGGCGTGTCGGTCGGGGCAGTTGGAGCGGCGGGAGCGCCCTCCGCCGGCGTCGCCGGCGGCTTCGGCTTGGTCGCCTTCACGCGCGTCCCTTCGTTGCCCTTGCCCTTGCGCTGCTCTTCGAGGATGTGAGCCTTGAGATCGCGATCGCCCGCCGATGCGACGTACGCGAGCGAAACGCTGGTGAGCATGAAGATGGTGGCGCAGACGGCCGTCGCCCGCGTGAGCAGGTTGCCGGCGCCGCGGCCGCCGAACACCTGCTGCGTCGCGCCGCCGCCGAACGCCGCTCCCATGCCCCCGCCTTTGCCCTGCTGGAGCAGCACCACGAGCATCAGGAAGACGCACGCCGAGATGTGCAGGATTTCGAGTAGCGTGGTGAGCATGGGGGGAAGCGACCTCGGGGGGCGGCGCTACCGGGCGGCGAGCTTTTCGGCGGCGCGCGCGATGGCACCGAAGGATGCCGCGTCCAGGCTGGCCCCGCCGACGAGAGCTCCGTCGACGTCGGGCGCGGCCAGCAAGTCGCGGGCGTTGTCCGGCTTGACGGAGCCTCCATAGAGGATACGCGTCTCGGACGCCAGCTCTGCCGAGACCTGCCCGAGCCACCCGCGAATGGCGGAGTGGACCTCCTGGGCTTCGGCAGGACCGGCGGTCTTCCCCGTCCCGATGGCCCACACCGGCTCATAAGCGATGGCGGTCGGTTTGCCGCCGGACGCCAGAGGCTCGAGCAGCGCGCGAACCTGACGCTCGACGACCGCGAGCGTCTTGCCCGCCTCCCGTTCGGCGAGCGTTTCGCCGACGCACGCGATGGCAATGAGCCCCGACGCCAGCGCCGCGCGGACCTTCTCGGCGACGAACGCGTCGCTCTCGCCGAAGTGCTGCCGGCGCTCGCTGTGGCCCAGAATGACCCACGCGCAGCCCGACTCGACGAGCATGGGGCCGCTCACCTCCCCGGTGTAGGCGCCGGACGGCTTGGGATAGAGGTTCTGCCCGGCGACCTCGACCCGGCTGCCGTCGCATTCGTGTGCGCAGGCGGCGAGCGCCGTGAAGGGCGGGGCAATGACCATGTCCACGTGGGGCAGCTCGATCGCCAACGGAACGATCGCGGCGGCGAGCTGCACGCCCGAGGGCCCACCGTGGTGCATCTTCCAGTTGCCAGCGACGAGCGGCCGGCGTCGGGGATTCACGCTCCGTCTCCCTGGCGCAGGACCTCGATACCCGGCAGCTTCTTCCCCTCGACGAGCTCGAGCGAAGCGCCCCCGCCCGTCGAGATGTGCTTCATCTTCTTGGCGATGCCCTCGCCGGCCGCGTGAACGGCCGCCGCGCTGTCGCCGCCGCCGACGACCGTGAACGCTCGCGACTCGGCCATCGCTCGCGCGACGCCGAAGGTGCCCGCCGCGAACGGCGCCTTCTCGAACAGCCCCATCGGACCGTTCCAGAAGACGGTCTTCGCGTCGCCGAAGCGCTTGCCGAAGAGGTCCGTCGTCTTCGGACCGATGTCGAGCGCCATCTTGCCCGCGGGGATCGCGTCCACCGAGACCGTCTCGCCCGCGGATGCCTCGATGCTCGCGGCGACGACGACGTCGACCGGGAGGAGCACGTCGACGCCCTTCTCGCGCGCCTTCTCGAGGAGGGTTCGCGCGAGCGGCAGCTTGTCCGCCTCGACGAGGGAGGCCTGCAGGTTCTTGCCCTGCGCCGCGAGGAACGTGTTCGCCATCGCCCCCCCGATGAGGAGCGCGCTCACCCGTTCGAGCAGCGACTCGACGACCGCGATCTTGTCGCTCACCTTGGCGCCGCCGAGCACGGCGACGTACGGCTTCTCGGGCGCGCCGACGATCTTCCCGAGCGAGGCGATCTCCTTCTCGAGGAGGAAGCCGCAGCCGCGCTCCCGGTACAGCTTGGCCAGGCCATGGACGCTCGCGTGCGCGCGGTGCACCGACCCGAACGCGTCGTCCACGTACACGTCGGCGAGCTCGGCCAGCTGGCGGCAGAAGGCCTCGTCGTCCTTCTCCTCCTCGGGGTGAAAGCGCAGGTTCTCGAGCAGACAGACCTGGCCGGCGCGAAGGTCGAACACCACCTTCTTGGCGGCGTCGCCCACGCAGTCCTCCGGGAGCGACACGTCCTGCCCGAGGATCTCCGCGAGGCGCGACGCCGCCGGCTCGAGCGAGTACTTGGGGTCCGGCCCCTTCTTCGGGCGCCCGAGATGGCTCGCGCAGACGAGGCGCGCCCCACGCTCGAGCGCGTGCTTGATCGTGGGGACCGCCTCGCGGATGCGCGAGTCGTCGGTGATCTTCTTGCCGTCGAGCGGGACGTTGAAGTCGATCCGCAGAAAGACACGCTTGTTCTCGACGGGGAGCTCGCGAATGCTCTTTATGCCCTGAAGGGGGTTCATCGCCGTTGTCTTTCTCGGTTCAGAGCTTCGACGCGACGAGCTGCGAGAGCTCCACCATGCGGTTCGAGAAGCCCCACTCGTTGTCGTACCAGGCGAAGATCTTCGCGAACTTGTCGCCGAGCACCTGCGTGACCGTCGCGTCGAAGATCGACGACGCCGGCTGGCCGATGAAGTCGCCCGAGACGAGCGGGATGTCGATGTACTCGAGGATGCCCCTCATCGGTCCCTCGGCCGCGGCCTGCATCGCCGCGTGGATCGAGTCCTTCGTGATGGCCTTCTCGGTCTCGAACGTGAGGTCGACGAGGCTGACGTCCATCGTCGGGACGCGCACGGCCTGGCCGTCGAACTTGCCCTTGAGCGCCGGGATGACCTCCGCCAGGGCCTTCGCCGCGCCGGTCGACGCCGGGATCATGTTGACGGCCGCCGCGCGCGCGCGGCGCAGGTCGCCCTTGCGATGCGGGATGTCGAGGACCGCCTGGTCGTTCGTGTACGAGTGGATGGTCGTCATCAGCCCGCGCTGCAGGCCGAAGTTGTCGAGCAGGACCTTGGCCACGGGGGCCAGACAGTTCGTCGTGCACGAGCCGCAGGAGATGACCGTGTGCTTGGCGGGGTCGTACGCCGCTGTGTTGACGCCGAGGACGATCGTCGCGTCGTGGCCCTTGGCCGGCGCGCTGATGATGACCTTCTTCGCGCCCGCCGTGAGGTGAGCCGCCGCCTTCTCCTTGTCGGTGAAGAGGCCCGTGCTCTCGAGCACGATGTCGACGCCGAGGTCCTTCCACGGCAGCTTGGCGGGGTCCTTCTCGGCGAGGACCTTCGGCTTGCCGACCCCGAAGTCGATCGCCCCCTCGAGCGCCTTCGCGGGGTGAGCGGCGCGGCCGTGCACGCTGTCGAAGTTGTAGAGATGCGCGAGAGTCTTCGCGTCCGTCAGGTCGTTGATGGCGACGAGGTCGAGGTTCTTCACGTTGCGCTCGGCCATGGCGCGGACGATGCACCGACCGATTCGACCGAACCCGTTGATCGCGATTTTCGTGGTCATGGGCAGAGATGCTCCTCCAGGTGTCGACCACGCTCCGGCGACAGCCGGAGACGTGCCGTCAGCGAATTTTGAGAGCGGAACGTAGTATTGCAGTCGCGGTCCGGCAAGGTCGCTGAGGCCTCCACCCTTCGCGGCAGAACCCCAACGAGGCTCGCAACACCCCTTTTTGGGTGAATACTCATTCAGCCTCTGGCCGTCTCTCCCTCAGCGCCAGTGGTAGGAGAGGTGGCCGATCACCGTGCGCGGCCAGCCCGGCGTGTAGTCGATGCCGGTGACTGGCCCGGGCTCGTAGGGGAGGCGGGAGGTCGTCGCGAACTCCGCTTCGCGCCATTTCGCGTCGAGGAGGTTCTGCACGTCGAGGCCGACTTCGGCGTCGCGCCAGCGCACTCCCGCCTCCGCGTTCAAGAGGGTGAACCCCTGCGCGACCAGCGAGCCGTCCTGCGTGGCCGGTCTGTCGCCGATGGCCTTCACCCGCAGGCTCCCGAACGGAGTGAACGCACCGGCGCCTACCGTGCGCGCGACGCCGATGCCCGCCGTCAGCGTGCGCGTGGGCGCGAGCGCGATCGCGTTCCCGTTGCCGGCGTTCACGCGGAACTCGCCGTGCGTGAGCGTCGCGTCGGCGTCGGCGAAGAGCCAGCTTCCGATGCGGTAGCGCGCGGAGAACTCGCCGCCGTAGCGCCGCGTCGCGCCCGCTGCCTCCGTCGTCCCCGTGTCGCCGTCCCAGACGAGCTCCGAGTCGAGATCCAGCAAGAACGCCGCGGCCGAGACCGAGAGGCCCCGCAGCGGCGCGACGCGCGCGCCCACCTCGTACCCCGTGGCCGGCGTCATCAGCGTGACCGCGTTCTCCTGGACGACCGCGCCGCGGGCGTCGTTCGAGTGAAACCCGCGGCCGTAGTCGACGAAGAGGTCCACCGATCTTGCCGGCGAAACGACGACGCGCCACTTGGGCGAGAGCAGCGCCTTGCCCGCCCCTCCGCTCGAGGCCGGGGTCGTCGTGTCGTCGACCGCCGCGTCCACGCGGTCCGCTCGCGCGCCGAGGACGAACCGGATCCACGGCGTGAGGCGCACGTCCTCCTCCACGTACGCCGCGAGCTCGCTCTCCTCCACGCCGGCGAGGACACGGGGCTCGAGCCTCGTCCGCGCCTCGTCGTGCCAGAGCCCGTTGTCGATCGAGTCGTGGCGCGCCTGAAGCCCCACGGTCGTCGTCAGCGTGGCCGGACCGTAGTGCCAGTGCTGCCGCGCGCGCACGTCGGCGCCCACCACGGTGCGGTCGTCGTCCTGCTCGATCTCGTCGCCGTGGACGGGGTCCTCGAGGAAGAACGTGAAGTTCGAGAAAAGCATGAAGCGATAGAGCTGCACGTACGTCATCGCCGTCAGGTCGGTCGAGGCGCCGCGCGTGGTGTACGCGAGCTGCGCCATGTGGCGCTGGGTCGAGCCTCCCTCGCCGGGGTCGATCGCGTCGAAGCGGTCGATGCATTTCGCGCCGTACGCCTCCGGCGGCGGGTTCTGCGCCTCTCCTTCGCCGCACACGGCGCGCGCGGGGATCTGGCCCGAACCGTTCCAGGTCGACCCGTACGACATCCACGTGAAGGACAGCGAGCTGCGGGGCGAGAGGTCGTGCGTAGCCCTTCCGTACAGGTTGAAGCGGTTCAGGTTCTCCGGGTGCACGAAGGGGCCGTTGTCCTCGTAGAGCTCCGCCGCGACGACGGCGCGCCAGTCGTCCCCCAGCTTCGGCGACTCGATGACCAGGCCGCGCATGATCCCGTATGCGCCGATCTCGTAACGGGCGACGCTCTCGTCGAAGGCCTCCGCGAGGCGCAGGTTGACCGCGCCCGCCGTGTCGAAGTCGCCGTATTGGGCCCAATACGGTCCCTTCGTCGCGTCGACGGCGACGACGAGCTCGGGGATGAGGAAGTGGAAGTCGCTGTAGCCCTGGCCGTGGGCATGGCTGGGGAGGTTGATCGGGATGCCGTCGACGAAGAACGCCACGTCGGTGCCGTGATCGGCGTCGAAGCCGCGCAAGAAGTACTGGTTCGCCTTGCCACCGCCCGCGTGCTGCACCGCGAAGAGGCCCGGCACCGCCTCGAGGACGTCGCCCGGGCGCACCTTCGGACGCAGGTCGAGGTCCTTCGCGCCCACCTCGATCTGCGACGCGGAGCTCGTCGCCTCCTTCGCGCCGTGGACCTCCACCTCGTCGGTTTGCTTGGGCTCCTCGGCGGGCGCCGACGTCGGCACCGTCTGCGGCGGGGGGAGCTGCGACTGGTCGTGGGCGCGCGCCCACCCGCTCACGAGCGCGAAGGCGGACGCGACGGCGACGAGGAACGGCGCGCGTCGGATGCCACTCATGGTTGCCTCATCGACCGGCGCGGAGGGCTCCGAGGGCCTGGCCGCGAAGCACCCCGGAGACGCCCCTACGGCTGATCCGAGAGGACCGTCGCCGCCATCGTGGCGTCAGGGTGGCTACGAGGCCGGAGACTAGATCGAGCCCGCGCGCCAGGGCAAGCGCACGTTCTCGCAAGAGATCGCCCTTGGAGAGCGGAACGGCGGCCCCCCCTTGCTCATCGGTCCATTGCCGTCGCGGACGAGCGCGTCTGTCTCGCGGAACCCAATCGGCCATGACCGAGAACCCCGAACTTCGGTTGCCGTACCGTGCCCTCCCATCGCGGGGGGACGCGCGGTCTTCGTGGAGCGACGCATCGGTCGTCGAGAACCGCGCGGTCGGAAGCGAGGGGCGCTCGTGCCCGACGCAGGGAAACGCACTTCCCGCGCAGAACTTCGGCGCGTTCTTCAGGAGCGGCCAGCCCGCCTCGCGGAGGCCTCGATCCAGGTGGTTGAACGTCGCCTTCGCCAGCGAGAACGCACCGTCCCCCTCGCGGTCCCGCGCGTTCCTCTCGTGGGGGAGCTCGCGGTTGTCGCTCGACGACGCATCGCTCCGCCACAACCACGCAGTCATCCAGCGCAGGGACGCATCGCTCTCGCGGAAGGATGCATCGTTCGCACGTATGAGGGGGTGCCGTCTCGCGGAAGGATGCGCCCCTCCCGCGGAGGAGCGCGCGGTTCCCGCGGACGGACGCCCCGCTCTCGCAGAGGATCGCGCGGTTCTCGCTGACGGATGTATCGCTCTCGTACAGAAGGGCACGGCTCCGCGATACCAACGACCGCCCCCAGCTCACGGAGCGCTCGCTCTCGCTCACGAGCGCCCCCGTCGCGCTCGCGGATGGGCACTGTCCTAATTTGAACCGGGGCGCGCTGGCGCTGGCACGGGGCGTGGCTATGCTCCCGACATGACGTTGACGTGTTCACGCTGTCCCCGAGTCATGCGGTCCGCAAGAGACCCGGAGACAGGCAGAGAAAAGCTCCCGATCGATTGGGACGTAAGGAAGAGCTTCCCCGGAAAGCCTCTCTGCGCCGATTGCGGCATCATCATGCGCGTCCACGAGGATTAGCGCATGGACCCCGCCGGCCTTCCCGCCCTCCAGGACGCCATCCGCCACATGCATGGCTGCGAGTCGCGCTGGGTCGAGTCGGTGCCCGTGCACGAGAAGACGCACGATGGCGAGACGGTTTGGGAGGGCGAGGTTCAGGTGTTCGACCTCGTGGGACACCCGCATGCGGGGCGGGCGTACGCCTGGAGCTATGCGACCGAGGGCACGAAGCGGCGCTTTGTAGCCGTGCTCGGCTTGCCGCCGGTCGTGGATGCCAAGAGCGCCGTGCAGGCGTCGATCGTGGCGCAGCACAAGAAGACGCAGAGCTGAGCGGAGGGCGAGGGAGTCCAACCCGCGCGGATGTTCAATCCGCGTGCTATGGGACGGGTGTAAGGCACGGCCCGACGGTGCGACGTCTAGCGTCGCCCTCCAAAAGGAAACGGCCCCAACGACGCTCAGGTCGAAGGGGCCGTTTTCTACTCGCCTCGCACCACCATGGCGAAGGTCTTCGCCTGCTCCTCGTTCGCGATGTTGAAGTCCGTCGCCAGCGTGAACAGGTGGACGGCGAACTTGCGCACGTCGGCGAACGTGACGCCGCTGGGCGGCAGTGCAAAGAGAATCGTGCCGCGGCCCTCACCGAGTGGGAAGTTGCGCGTCTCGCCGGCCTGGGTGTTGGCCGGTGTCTGCGTCATGGCGACGGTGGGAGACGCCGTCTGATTCGGTTCGGGCGCCCGCTTCTCGCGCTTCTCCTTCTTCTCGCCCGTCGGCTTGCTCTCGGGCTTGGAGTTGAACTTGTACTTGTCCGGTGCTGCCACCCAGCGCAGGTACTCGGTGATGGTTGCTCGCGCTCTGGATGCGTACGTCTGGATCGTATCCGGCGACGTCCCGGGGTTGCGGCGCGACCAACGCTGACAAAGCTGAGCCATATTTTGGACGATCCACTCGACGTCCTTCGGCTCGTCAGGCGCAATCTGCTCCTCCATCTGATTGAGCGCCGTGATGCGGAGCCGAGCGGACGCGGCACCCATGTCGGCCTTCCTCGTGAGGGCTTCGACCCAGGCCAACACGTCGGCGACTAGGTGCTTTTGCGGGTTGCCCGCGGGTTGGAGAGGACTTATCGTTCCCATTGGACAAAGAACTCCTTGACCCCCAGCCGGGGGCCCCTTCGTGGTCTTGCGAGGTGGTGGAACACCCCGTACTGCGCGAAGTAAGGTAATCCCCCCGGCTGGGTCGTCAATGGGTCCATACGGGCCGATTTTTACCCTGCGCAACAAACCCGTGTGGTTATGCGAGCTTGGGACCCGTGTTCAGCGTAAAAATCACGACGGTCCTGCGTACGATCGTTGCGCGACAGACTTTCCGTGTTACGTTTAGTGCATGGCCAACGCGCTCCCGCGCTCCCAGCAGGTCGCCGTCCTAACCGCCCTCGTCGAGGGCTCCTCGGTCCGCTCAACGGAGCGAATGACCGGCGTGCACCGCGACACGATCCTTCGCCTCATGGTGCGCGTGGGGAACGGCTGCTCGGCGCTGCTCGACGAGAAGATGCGCGACCTATCGTGCACGCGCCTGGAGCTCGACGAGCTTTGGGCGTTCGTCGGCAAGAAGCAGCGCCAGGTTTCGGCGTGGGACGACCCTAGCCTTGGCGACACGTGGACGTACGTCGCGATCGACGCGGACACGAAGCTCGTCCCGACCTTCATGACCGGCAAGCGCGACGAGACCACGACACGCGCCTTCATCGACGATCTCGCGGCTCGTCTCGCGAACCGCGTCCAGATCACGACGGACGGTCTGCGCCTTTACGTGCGTCCGATCATGACGGCCTTCGGAGGGGAGGTCGACTACGGCATGCTGGTAAAGGAGTACGAAGCCGAAGCGGCCGGTCCAGGTAGGTATTCGCCACCGCGCGTCGTCGCGACCGCCAAGACGCCCATCCTCGGAGAGCCCGTCGCGGAGTTGGTCTCGACGTCCTACGTCGAGTGCCACAACCGGACGATCCGCATGTCCAACCGGCGGTTCACGCGGTTGACGAACGCACACTCCAAGAAGATCGAGAACCACGCCGCGTCGATCGCGCTCTACTTCGCGCACTACAACCTTGTGCGACGTCACTCGTCGCTGCGCTGCACGCCCGCGATGGCGTCTGGCGTGACATCCACGATGTGGAGCATGGGCGAACTGCTCGATGCGGCTCTCGCGCACGAGGCAGCATCGTGAGGCGCAAGCCTCGCATGGGGCGACCTCCGCTCCCGGAGGGCGAGGCGCGTGGCGTGGTGTTCACCGTCCGCATGTCGGAGGCCGAGCGGGACACGCTTGTAGATGCCGCGCGCCGTGCGGGAGAGCCAGTGACCAAGTGGGCGCGGGAGATACTCGTTACTGTGGCTCGCGCTTCGGGCGAAGCCAATGGGACAAAGTAGGCGACAGCCTGGGCTAATCGTAAGAAACCATGTTAGGAGTTGATCGGTAGAGGTTTCGTACAATGAATCTCGCGTTAGTTCAGATTTCGGCCCCCGTGTTCCAGGAGATCCGGGACCACCTCCTGACCCACAAGCCGCCGTACCGCAACATGCATATGCGCGAGAAATGTACGCGCAACGGAAAGCCGGACCTTCTGTATCTGCACGCGATGTGCGCTCCACTATCGACGTCGGACATCGAAGGGATGATCTGGAAATACTCAGACTTGATCTGACACTTACTTGGCCCGTCGGTGCCCCTCA
>CALKVG010000640.1 GCA_937998045.1 uncultured Myxococcales bacterium | reverse complement strand
GAGATTTCTGCCTGTCTCGTGGGCTCGGAGATGTGTATAAGAGACAGACGCATACTCGTTCGCGGCGCGCGCGTGCCTCGCTCCTTTCCGCCTCGGGCTCACGGCGACTCCGGAGCGCGCCGACGGTCGCGAGGCGGAGCTCGCGGGACTCATCGGCCCCGTCGTCTACCACAAGGACATCGTCGAGCTCTCCGGGGACTACCTGGCCGAGTACGACGTCGAGCGCGTCTCGATCGAGCTCTCGACCACGGAGCGCGCGGAGCACGATGCCGCGCGCGCGATCTACCGTGACTTCGTGAAGAGCCATGGCATTCGCATGAGCCATCCCTCTGGGTGGGGTCAGTTCGTTATGCTGGCCGCGCAGAGCGCCGAGGGGCGGCGCGCGATGGCCTCGTACCGACGGCAGCGCGAGCTGGCGTTCGCTCCGGCCGCGAAGCTCGAGTACCTCGAGCACCTCTTGCACGTCCATCGCCGGAACCGGGCCATCGTCTTCACGCAGGACAACGCCACCGCCTATGCGGTCGCGCGGCGCTTCCTCGTGCCGGTCATCACGCACCAGACGAAGGTGCGCGAACGCAGCGAGATCCTGGCGGGCCTCTCGGCCGGAGCGTACCACGCCGTCGCCACCTCGAAGGTCCTGAACGAAGGCGTGGACGTGCCCGACGCGAACGTCGCCGTGATCCTGTCCGGATCCGGGTCGGTGCGCGAGCACGTGCAGCGCCTCGGGCGAGTCTTGCGGAAGAAGGACGGCAAGCGCGCGGTGCTCTACGAGCTCGTCACCGAGGACACGACCGAGACGTACACGAGCGACCGCCGGCGGGATCACAGTGCTTACCGCTGACCTCGTAAACGCGCGACGCCGGGGCGGTCAGCTGCAGCTCGTCTCCTTCGACGCCGCTGCGCGCGCGCGGGCGCGAACGCTGGCCGACGAGATGCTTCGGACCGCTGCCTCGCACGTAGGCCGCTCGCGCGAGGAGCTGCACCATTCGCTCTCGGCGATCGAGGTGGGGCCCCGCGACTACCGCCTGCGCGACGGGTTCGCCAAGCTCATCGAGGACCGCTGCCGGTTCGACGCGGGAGAAGCCGCCAATCCCGAGGAGGTGCGCCGCGAAGTGTTCACGCGGGCGAGCTCCGCGCGCGCGGAGCTCGAGGCGGTCGAGCGCTTCGACCGCGGCGCACTGCTCGCCGAGATCGCCGTGCGTCACGGCACCACGGCCGACGCGGTCGAGCAGGCACTCTTCGCCGATCTGCGCGCCGCGCACGTCCTCGTCGCGTTCGACGCGCTGCGGCCCGAAGCGCTCGTCGCCGAGTACGAGCACGCTCAGGCGCAGGCGGTCCTGCTGCGCGCGGTGAAGGTGACCGCCGACGTGCGCTGCGCCACCGCGGGCGCCCTGCGCGACCTCTTCCGACGCCTCAAGTTCCTTCGGCTACTCCACACCATCGAGAAGACCGCGGACGGCCACCGCATCGTGGTCGATGGGCCGTTCAGCCTCTTCGAGTCGGCGACGAAGTACGGCCTTCAGCTCGCGCTCCTCCTTCCGGCTCTCGAGCCGTGCGACGCCTGGCGGCTCGAGGCGGACATCCGCTGGGGAAAGGAGCGCGTGCCGCTGATCTTCCGCCTCGCCGGCGAGTCGCGCGCGCCGGCGGAAGCGCCGGGCCTGCCGGAGCAGGTCGAGACGCTCGCGCGCAACTTCACGGCGCTCGGTACCGCGTGGCGCGTCTCCGCGAACTCCGAGATCCTCGATCTCCCGGGCGTGGGTCTTTCGATCCCCGACCTGGTCTTCGAGCGACCCTATTACGGCCCGCCGCGCGATCGCGTCTTCCTCGAGGTCATGGGGTACTGGAGCCGCGCCGCCGTCTGGCGGCGCGTCGAGCTCGTGCAGGCCGGCTTGCCCCATCGCATCCTCTTCGCCGTGAGCTCCCGCCTGCGCGTCAGCGAGGAGGTCCTGGGCGGCGACCTTCCGGGCGCCCTCTACGTCTACAAGCAGACGATGAACGCGCGCGCCGTCGCCGAGCGCATCGAGCGGCTCGCGGGATAGCCCCTGGCCAACGGTTTGCGACCGAGGAATCGCGGTCCGCGACCGACGGCTATTGCTTCATGACCCCGGCGCGAGGACAATCTAGGCTGCATGGCGTGTTTTGCCTTGCGTCGGCCGCACGCACGCTCACTCGCTGCCGCTGTCGCGTTCTCGATCCTGGGCGCCGGCGCGAAGACGGCGCTCGCGAACGACATCGAGTACTGCTCGTTCGCGAGCGTCGCAGGCCTGCAGCTCAACGGAAACGCCGCGCAAGCAGGCAGCACGCTGCGCCTGTCGCGCAACGTGGCCAACCAGGATTCCAGCGCCTTCCGCACGCCGACGCTCGCGCTCACCGCGGCCGCCGATTTCCACACGCACTTCCAGTTCGTGTTGGTCCCGGGCCGCAACGGTCAGGCCGACGGCGTCACATTCGTCGTGCAGTCGGACGCGCGAGGCGCAGGCGCCCTCGGCGGCAACGGCGGCGGCATCGGCTACGGCATGTCCAACGGGGGCACGCCCATCCAGCCCGCCGTCGAGGTCGAGTTTGACGCGTTCCAGAACCAGTGGGACCCGAACGACAACCACGTCGGCGTGATGCGCAACGGCGACGAGACCACGCACGTCGCGGTCGGCACCCCCGCGTTCAACCTAGCTGGCGGCGCCCCGGTCGACGCCTGGATCGACTACGCCGCGGCGACCACGACCCTCTCGGTGTTCGTCTCGAACACCGGGACCAAGCCGGCCACGGCGCTCGTCACCGCCACGGTCGACGTATTCTCGATCGTGGGCGCCGCCGCGTACTTCGGCTTCACCGGGTCGACGGGCGGTGAGTCCGAGCAGCAAGTCATCGACATGTGGATCCTCAACCGCGGCGGCCTGAGCGAGTGCACGTGCACCGCCGACGTTCAGTGCGCCGCACCCACGCCGCACTGCGCGCCTTCGGGCGACCCGAGCGCCGGGGCGTGCGTCGCGTGCCTGGCGGACGCCCAGTGCGACGGCTCGCCCGACACGAAGACGCCCATCTGCGACAAATCCGGCGGCGCGCTCACCGACACGTGCCGCGCCTGCGGGGCCAACCCCGAATGCGCGGCGACTTCGCTCGAACCGGTATGCGTGCCCGGAGGCAACCACGCGGGCCAGTGCGCAGCGTGCGCTTCGAACACCGACTGCCCGCCCGCAACGCCTGTCTGCCTCGACACGGGCGCGACCAACCGCTGCGTCCAGTGCGCGACGAGAGCCGACTGCTCCGGCACGACGCCCGTCTGCGACGCGACGACGCACGCTTGTCGCCCCTGCGCCGGCGACAGCGACTGCGACGCGCCAACGCCTGCCTGCCAGACGAGCGGCCCGTTGCAAGGCGAGTGCACCCAGTGCTCGGCCACGAACACTTCAGCGTGCGCTGGCGCGAGTCCCCTCTGCAACCCGGCCAGCGGCACGTGCGTGGCTTGCGACACCAACAGCGACTGCGCCGGCACGACTCCCCTCTGCGCCGCCCACACCTGCGTCGGATGCACGAGCGACTACGCGATGGCCAATCCGCCGCCGGGGAGCTGCCCGACGGCGCAGCTTCCCGCCTGCCAGACGTCCGGGGCCCTCGCCGGCGAATGCACACAGTGCTCGCCCTCGAACGCCTCCGCATGCCCTCCGGGTGAGACGTGCGTGGGCGGCATGTGCACGGCTGCAGGTCCCGAGGGGGGAACGGACGGGGGTGAGGCCGGCGCGAGCGGCAGCGGCGGATTCGATGCGGGAGGCGACGGCGCGAGCGCTTCAGGGAGCGGCGGCGGAAGCGGCGGCACCAGCGACAGCGGCAGCGATGGGAGTAGCGACAGCAGCGGTTCGGGGAACAGCAGCGGTGGGGAAGCCGACTCGGGAAGCGAGACCGACGATGGCGGATCGAGCGGCGCTCCGACGCAGGCCGGAGCCAACGCCGACGCGCCCGTGTCGCTCGAGGGAGGCGGTTGCGCTGCCGGCGGGGACGGTGGAACGTCTGTCTCTTATACACATCTGACGCTGCCGACGATCTTACGCGTGTA
>CALKVG010000639.1 GCA_937998045.1 uncultured Myxococcales bacterium | reverse complement strand
ATTTCTGCCTGTCTCGTGGGCTCGGAGATGTGTATAAGAGACAGCCCTCGAACCGCGCGAGCCCGCTCCCGAAGGCCTCCGTCATCTCGCGGAACAACCCGGCGACGTTCGCCGAGAACCCGATCGACGTGAGCGTCGGAACCATCGCGTCGATCGGCAGCGGGGTGGCCTTCACGGGACGGCCGAGGACCCGCGACGCCTCGCGCGCCGCGTCGTCGAAGCTGTACTCGGCCGGGCCGGAGAGCTCGACGACCTGGTTCTTCGCCGGCACCTCCCCCAGGAGCGCCTCGGCGGCCACGCGGCCGATGTCGGCGGTCGCGACCATCGGGAACGGGTACTCGTTGCCGCCGCCGAACACCGGCAGCACGCCGTCGTTCTTCATCGGATGGGCGAACCCGAGCAGATTCTCCATGAAGTACGCGGCGCGCACGAAGGTCGAGCGCGTCTTCGCGAGGGGGCCGATCTCCTGCTCGGCGACGCGGGCGGTCTGGATCGCACCCGTGCCGCTCGGGACCTGCGCCGCCACGGACGACAGGAACGCGACGTGCGCGACGGGCGCCTTCTCGAGCGCCGCGCGGAAGCTCGCGACGATGCGGCGCCCGCGCCCGAGCAAGTCGTTCGACGTCACATCGGGGGGCAGGAGCAGGTACGCGCCCGACGCCCCGCGCAGCGCCTTCTCCACGCTCGCGGCGTCCTCGACGTCGCCGGTGACGACCTCCGCGCCGGCGGCGGCGAGCGCCGCGACCTTCGCCGGCGTGCGCACGAAGACCCGCACGTTCGCGCCGCGATCGAGCAGCGTACGCGCGACGACCGAACCCGTGTTTCCGTTGGCTCCGAAGACGGTGAACATGGCCATGGCTCCTTCGCGCCGGACCGCACGGGCCGGCGACGCCTCG
The DNA here is from genome assembly GCA_937998045.1 of uncultured Myxococcales bacterium. Lineage (GTDB taxonomy): Bacteria > Myxococcota_A > Polyangia > Polyangiales > Polyangiaceae > Palsa-1150. The sequence goes on along the minus strand of CALKVG010000639.1, from coordinate 3,155 downwards.
TAACGTCGCTCCTCTACGCGACCCGAGCAACGCATCGCGGCGTATGATGATCATGCGCGCGATGCATGACGCCCCCGACTTCGACCTCCTCACGGTCTTCGCCGCGCTCTACCGCGAACGTCACCTGACGCGCGCCGCGATCCGCCTCGGCAAGAGCCAGCCGGCCACGAGCCGGTCCCTCGAGCGCCTCCGCGCCTTGATGGGCGACGCGCTCTTCGTGCGGGCCCCGCGAGGGATGCTCCCCACGCCGCGGGCCGACGCGCTCGCCGCGGAAGTGGACCGCGTCCTCGAGAGCGCGCGAGCGCTCGTCCAGCGCGACCGCTTCGAGCCGTCCGCGCTGGAGCGCACGTTCGTCATCGGCACGTCGGACCTCGTCGAAGCGGAGCTCCTCCGCCCGCTCTCCGCCGAGCTCGCGCGCCGCGCGCCGCGCGTCGACCTCCTGACCAAGCAGCTCCCCGTAGTGGACGTCGAGGCCCTCGCCGAGGGACGTCTCGACCTCGTCTTCGCGCCCGACGTCGCGCTCCCGGCTTCCGTCATGCGGCAGCACCTCTTCGACGGCGACTTCCTCTGCGCCGTCCGTCGCGATCACCCGCGCGCCAAGCGGAAGCTCTCGCTCGAGACGTACCTCTCGCTCCTCCACGTGCAAATCGCGCCGCGCGGGGAGCCGGGAGGGCCCGTCGACGACGCGCTCGCCGCCCGCGGCCTGTCCCGACGCGTCGCCGTCCGCACGCCGTCCTTCCTCGCGGCGCCGCTCCTCGTCGCGCAATCCGACTACGTCCTGACAGCGCCCGCGCTCATGCTCCGCCCGCTCGCACGACCGCTCGGTCTCCGCCTGCACGAACCGCCGCTCGCCGTCCCCGGCTTCCGCATCTTCCAGGCGTGGCATCCGCGCACGCAAGACGACGCCGCGCACAGGTGGTTCCGCAGCCTCATCGCGGAAGTCGCGCGGCGGTGAGCGTCGTTTCGGGGACCGCTCCGGGCACTGACCCGAGGTGTCCCCGGACGATATGCGGGTGCTGACGCTCGCGTGTTCGAGGAGACGCGCCGCTACTTCGGTGCCCGCGCGATCGTCCCCGCGGCTGAATTCGCCCAATACACGTAGTCTTGATCGACGACCACGCCCGAAGCGCCCGACTGCCCAGCGGCGATCGTCGAGATGTGGCCCCCCGAGATCGGAGTCTTCTGGACGGTCCCTCCGGTGGTCCAGAAGACGCTCGCGGCGTCGACCGCGATTCCGTACGGTCCCCCCTGGTTGGTGGCGAGATTGAGCGGCGATCCGCCGTCGACGGGCATCTGCCAGACGTCGCCCGACGAAGCTCCCCACCCGACCCAGTAGACGTTGATCCCGTCGGAGACGAGCCAGACGTCCGTGTCGTAGGTCGAGGCCAACGTCGTCCCAGGTCCGCCCGACGTCGGAGCGCTGCCAATGATTCCCCCGCTGCTGGAGTAGGTCGACCAGAAAATGGTCCCTTTTGCGACGGCAAGATCGTCGATTCCGACCTGTCCCCTCGCAAAGGAAGTCGACGGACCGCCGCCGAGCGGAGCCGAGGAGATGGGCGCTCCAAAGGTGTTGTTGCACCAGTAGAGATTCGTGCCGTCGGTCGCGAGCGCAAACGGATCCGCGCCGGCGTCGGCGAAGACCTTCGGCCCGCTCCCGTCTTTCGGGAATGCGACGATCTGACCGGTCGCCGTTTCCGAAACGTAGGCGGTGCCGCCATTCGCCGTGAAGCCCGCGACTTCGCCGTCGACCGTTCCGATCGTCTTTGGAGAACCGCCGTCGACGGGCGCCGTCATGATGGTTGCGGTCCCGGCGTCGAGAAACGGATACGTGCCGGAGAGCTGAGGGAACCAGCCATTGACCCAGAAGAAGTCGCCCTGGTCGAGGACGAGGGCGTTCACCTCTCCGGCGTTCGCGATGAGCGTCGACGAGCAGCGATTCCCGGAACACGTGGTCCCGTCCGGGCAAGTCATGATTCCTCCGTCCCAGTCGCCACCCGGGCCGCACATGACCACTCCCCCGTCGACGCAAAGAAGGTCCCCCTTCACGCAGGCGACGGTCGGGCCGGCCTCGGCCTCGGCCCCCGCATCGAGCGCGGCGTCCTCCGTAGCGTCGATCGCGGCGTCGTTCGACGGCGGAACCGCGCTGTCGGTCCCGCCGCCGTCGCCGTTCGACGTGGAGCGGTCGATCGCGGCGTCGGTGCTCGACGCATCCACCGGCGCATCGGCCGGTCCACCGTCGTCCGGACCGCCGGACGTTGACGAAGAGCACGCGGCGCAGAGGCTCGCGACCTGCAGGAAGAGAGCGAACCGCTGAATGGATTGGAGACTCGTCGGAGGGGCCATGGGGAAGTCGCGCGCCGAGGAGGCTGGGTCGAAGTGGCGCCGCTGCTTCATGTTCGCTTGGTTTGTACGGCCGCGTACGGCCAATCTCCTCTGCGCACGAGAGCAAAAGAACGGGCGCAGGGAAGTTGACGAGCTGAACGACAACGAGAGCTTGAAGGCCTGAAGGCACTTCCACTACGCGCCGACCAGCGCGTCGTGGCTCAATCAGGTCGAAGGCGCGGCGCGTGAGTGATCGGGCGCTCGGGTCAGGCTCATGCCGCCGTCGATCGAAAGCACCTGCCCCGTGACCGAGCTAGCGCTCGGCTCCGCCAGACGTGAGGTGAGGTGGCGGGGAGCTGATCTCCTCGGTCGGTCTTCGCGCGTGTGGCCGGTCCGGACTTGCGCCATCAATCCTCGCTCTCTCACCCCTCGCCGAAGCTCGCCGGCCCCCGAGCCGTCGCGCACGCCGGCTCCGACCTCGTATATCAGTACGACTTCGGCGATAGCTGGGAGCACGACGTCGTCGTCGCACGCGTGCAACCCGTTGGCGACGGCACGGTCCGGTACTCTCTGCCCGTCCGCCTCACTTCGGCGCGTCGTTGCAAATCATGAGCGACGACGTCACGGGGCTCGAACCGCCGCGATCCGAGAGCGTTTGCACGAGGCCTTTCATCCAGCGACCGCTCTGGTGTTCGCTCGGCAGATCGAGCTGCACGTCGGCCAGGTTGGGGAAGACAATCACGCTCGGGGAACCGACGGTGCCCGAGCCCGCTCCTAATTTAGTTCTCGTCCGGGAACGTCAACCAGGCGAGAACAAAGGGAAATTCGCGCCG
>CALKVG010000638.1 GCA_937998045.1 uncultured Myxococcales bacterium | reverse complement strand
GGGATATTCGCGCTCGGCCTCACCGCTAGCCCGGCCCAGCCATCCGCTTCCCCTCGAGCACGGGGGGCCGCTCTCGTCACTCTGGCCGGGCGCTTCTGAGCGGCCGCCTCAGCGCAGGCAGTAGCGCTTGTAGCGGCGGATGCCCTCCGAATCGAATTCGAAGGGCGGGTCGCAGCGGTGCGTCCAAGCGTGTGGTGCTCGCGACGGCGACCCGCGTTGGACGGTCTCGCGCAATCCGCTGGTCGCCGCGCCCGCGGCTGCCGGTTGGGCGGTGCCCAGATCGGCGGCGTGCCCGACGAATGCCGCCGGCGGCGCGGGGTCCTCTTCGTTCGTAGGGACGACGCTCTGCGCGGTCGGCGCCGGCCGCGCCGCCCCATCACGGCTTGCGGACGCGGTCGAGACAAGGCGCGTAAGGCCGAGCATCGTGATCAACAGCCCGGCCGCAAGCAAACCCGCCGCGGCGGCGGCTCGCCGCCGAGTCCAGCCGCGTTGCGGGACACGGAGCGTCGCCGACCGTGAGGCTTCCGCTTGCGCGTGCCCCTCGCCCGCGGCGTGCCCCTCGCCCGCGGCGTGCCCCTCGCCCGCGGCGTGCCCCTCGCCCGCGGCGTGCCCCTCGCCTGCCGCCCGCGGCGCCCCGATCGCGTCGCGGCGGACGGCAGCCTCGATGGCCCCGCGCACGAGCGACCTGCGCGCGGCGAGGATTTCCCCGAGGTGTCGCCCGGCATAGGCCGCGACCTCTTCGTGGCGAGTCGTCAGGCCCGACTCGGTCATCGCCTCCTCGATCGCGTCGTTCAGCTCGACCGCCGTCGCGTATCGCTGCTCGATCGGTGCCAGCGCCCGGCGGACCACTCGCGCGACCGGCGCAGGTATCCGCGCGGGAAGAGGAGGCGGCGGCAACCGTGAGGTCAGAAACGCGAACGTGGCCTCGTCCGTGTCGCCTTGAAACGGCGGGTCGCCGACCAGCAGGTCGTAGAGGACCGCGCCCAGCGACCAAACATCCGCGCGACGATCGACAGGACGCCCGAGCGCCTGCTCGGGGGAGATGTAGAGGAGTTTCCCCCGGAGGATGCCGTCGGTGGTGTCTCCAGCGATGCGGTGGCTCGCCTTGGCGATCCCGAAGTCGATGACCTTCGCTGTCCCCTCGACACCCACGAGAATGTTGTGCGGCGATACGTCTCGATGGACGACACCGAGAGGCGCGCCCTCGAGATCCCGCAGCTCGTGTGCGGCGTGAATGCCCATGCATGCGTCCGCGACCACGCGCAGCGCGATCCCCGGCGAGACTTGGCCGCCCGTCTGCTGGACGGCACGCTGCAACCTCAAGAGAGAGTCTCCGTCGACCCACTCCATGACGATGAACAGAAGTCCGCCCTCCCATCCGAAGTCGAGGATGCGGGCAACGTGGAGGTCGTCGATGCCGGACGCGATCCGCGCTTCATCGAGGAACATGCGCTGCGATCGGAGGTGCTGGCTGTAGAGCGGGAGCAGCACCTTGATCGCAATCGGCACGTCGCACTCGCCGCCCGCTCTTCGCCCTATCCACACGCTGGCCATCCCGCCGCTGCCGATCGGGCACACGAGCTCGTACCCTCCGAGGCGTAGACCCGGCCGCAACGGCGTTCCAGCCAGCGGAGGGTGCGCCGGCCAGGACGGGGCGTCGCGCGGGGACGATCGTGCCCCGGTCAAGTCGCTGGGGGCATTCACCGAACCCACCTTCGGGCAGTTTAGCCGCCAGGATCGGGCACAACCAGCATGGTCGGGCCCTTTCGCGAGCACCGGCCTTCGGCCGCTGCGAGCGCGCGGCCGCTCTCGCACCCAACCGTACAGGGTACCAGTCACTTGCCGCGGAGACGGCGCCGGCCGAAAGTAGAGGCGGAGAGGCCGCTGCGCCGAAGGAGAGCTAGCGTTTGACGATGGCCTCGGATGCCAAGGACCGACCGACCGACCTGGCCCGTTCCCGGGCCCACCTTTCCCGGCCGCACGTGCTCGCGATCTGGGAGGGAGGCTCCATTTCTCGGCCGCTCAGCGAGGGCGAATCGCTGACCATTGGTCCGGCGGCCGAGTGCGACCTGGTCATCGACCACCCGTCCGTCTCCCGGCGGCACGCGCTGCTGACGGTGGGGTCGCCGTTACGGCTCGAAGACCTCGGCAGCGCCAACGGGACCCGCATCGGAGACCTCGTCCTGCGGTCGTCGGAGTCCTCGGAGATCGAACGCGGGCAGGCAGTCACTCTCGGTGAGACCGTGCTCGTCGTCCACGGCCCGCTCGGGACTAGCGAGCGCGGACAGAGTTCATCGAACGCGGCGCCGTCGGGACGGAGCCGGCGCGACGAAGTCGTCGTCCACGACGAGGCAACGAAGCGAATCCACGACACCCTCACTCTCGTCGCGCGAAGCTCGATTCCCGTGCTCCTTCTCGGCGAGACGGGAGTCGGCAAGGACGTCTTTGCCGAGCTCGTTCACCGGCGCTCGGTGCGAGCAACGGGACCGTTCGTGCGGGTCAATTGCGCGGCGATGCCGAGCGCCTTGCTCGAGAGCGAGATGTTCGGGTACGAGCGAGGCGCGTTCACCGGCGCTGGGCAAGCAAAGGTCGGGCTGGTGGAGGCGGCGGACGGCGGGACGATGTTCCTCGACGAGATCGGGGAGATGGACCCCGGCATGCAGTCGAAGTTGCTCCACGTCCTCGAACGG
>CALKVG010000637.1 GCA_937998045.1 uncultured Myxococcales bacterium | reverse complement strand
CCCCCTGTGCGACGCACGTCACGTTTCCCGCAGTGCACTCTTGGCATGCCAGACCATGGGAGCCGCAGCTCGCGCTGGTCGTCCCCGCGACGCAAGCGGTGCCCGCGCAGCATCCCGTGCACGTTGCCGCGCCGCACGCGGGAGCTCCGTCCTCCGTCGTCCCCGCGTCGAGCAATCCACAGACGCCTCCGGTTTCGCCCGCCATCGGAGCAACGCAATCGAGCCCAAGAGCCGTGCAGTCGGTGCACGACTGGCCGCCGAAGCCGCACGCCGCCGCGGTCGTGCCGGGTAGGCAACCGGTGGCCCCGCAGCAGCCCGACGCGCAGGCTCTCGGATCGCAAAGGATGGGCGGCGGGGTCGCGTCGCCCATCGGCGGCGGGATCGCATCCTCCGGCGGTGGCGCGGTCGCATCGTTCAGCGGTGGCGCGCCTCCGTCCTTCGCGTCGTAGAGCGGCCCCATGCCTCCGTCCGTAGGAGTCGGCTCCCCCGTCTCCGATCCGGGCGTGGTTGAATCCGACGATCCCCCGTCGTTCGTCTCGTCGTTGGTCCTACCGCCACAACCAGACGTGGACGATACGATACCGAATGCGAAAAGCCCGACCGCCGGGACGATCGCACGCCGCCAGCGGTAGGCCGCCTCGTTGCCTCGATGACCTAGCATTGACCTGGCTCCTAGCAGTCGGAAGTGCCCACCTCCTTTAGTGGCAGGAAGTTGGCCGCTGAGCACGACGGTTCCTCGCTTCAAGCGGGGCGACGCTCTCACGCGCCAGCCGCCGGGCCTGTATTGGCGGCTTGGCGTCTTGTGGCGTCTACCTCTTCCTCTCTTCTCGCGGCGCGAGCGGTGGTCTGTGGCGGCTCGTTCTCGCATTCGAGCGCGCGGGCGACCTTCGGAGAGGAATTCTGTCGGGTTTGATCTTCGAAAGCGTCGCTCGTAGACGAGAAACTCTCGTTCGGATGCGCGAAACACTCGTTCGAACGTTCAATCGACTATTTTTGGATGCAAAGACTCTCTTTTGGATCTGCGATCGTGCATGCGAGAGGGACGATCGACACGATCGCGAACGAAACTCGCTCTTTTTCGTACGCGAACTTCTCTTTCTGAGGTCCAAACCGAATGTTTTGCGATGAAAAAATCTCGTTTTCGTCTTCGATCGACTCTTTTTCACGTTGAATCGATCGATTCTGGGACGCGAAATGTCTCGACGACGCTCCTCACGGATTCGTCGCTCCGTTCGGCCTTCCTTATTCCCTTTTGGCTTGGCGGCTTGGCGGCTTGGCGTCTCGTGGCGTCTCTCTCGCTTCGTCGCGATCCAGCCGCTCGATCACGCCCGCGCCGCAGCCGAAGACGACGGCGTCGAGGAGGAACTCGTCGCCGACGAGCGCCAGCGCCGGGTGATCGCGGCGAACGACGACGTGCCCGCCGGCGTCGGCGAAGCCGCAGGCGGCCGCGCCTTCGAGAGAGCCCTCGCGCCAGAGCTGCTCGGCCGGTGTGCCGTGCGCCGGTCGGAAGGTGACGCGGGCGCGCGTTCGGAGGCGCTCGTGGGTCTCCAGCGCGCGCAGGTCTTCGATGGGATCGACGAGGGCGTAGCTGTCGACGCCGATGCACAAGCGAGCGCCGGCCGTGCGAAGCGCGGTGAGGTCGGGCAGACCGTCGCCGAGGTCGCGCTCGGTCGTCGCGCAGACGCAGACGAACGCGCGCGCGTCTCCGAGCAAGCGCGCTTCGTGCGGCAGGAGGTTCGTTCCGTGCACGGCGACGAAGCGGTCGGACAGCAGCCCTTGGTCCGCGAGGAGCTCCACCGGGCGCCGCCCCGTCTCGGCCACGCATTCGTCGACCTCGCGCGCGACCTCGGCGACGTGCATGTGAAGCATCGTCCCGTGCCGGGTCGCGTAGTCGCGCAGCGGCGCGAGCCACGACGGCGGGACCGCGCGCACCGAGTGGGCGGCGACGCCGACGACGACGTCGGGATCGCCCGTCCACTTCGCGCGCAGCGCGTCCACGTCGCGCAGGACGTCGTCGACGCGAGGGTCGCAGAAGCGGCGCTGGCCCGGCTCGGCGTCTCGCCCGGGCCCGGCGCGATGATACGCGGCGCGCAGGAGCGCCACGCGCAGCCCGGCTTGCCGCGCGGCGTCGATGACGACGTCCGCGAGCAGGGTGCGCTGGTCGTAAGGTGTGCCGTCGGCCTGGTGGTGGACGTAGTGGAACTCGCCGACCGTACGCACCCCTGCGCGCGCGAGCTCGCGAAACGCCGCGAGGCTCGCCGCGTGCATCGACTCCGGAGTGAGCGACGACGCGAGCGAGTACATCTGCCCGCGCCAGCTCCAGAAGTCGTCGGACGCGGCGACGGGGCGCTGCGCAAGGCCGCGCATGGCGCGCTGAAAGGCGTGCGAGTGCACGGTGGCGAGCGCGGGGAGGCGGAGGCTGCCGTCGGGGTCGCGGACGAGCAGCGGGCGTGCAGATAGCACGCCCGCATTCTCTCCCTTCGAGTCGATCACGCGCGCCTCACTGCCGCATGTCGCGCGCGCTCGAGCGCGTGATGTAATAGAGCGCCGGGAAGTGACGGTAGTAGGTCGCGTGGAAGATGGGCGCGCCGTCGGACTCGGAGACGTCCTGCCCCATCGTGCCCACCAGGTGCAGGAGGGAACGTTGGCCCACCGCACGGGGTCCGACGTCGTCGTCCCCGTGGAGCGAAGCGAGCGCCCAGACCACGCCGAAGTCCTTGTCGCTCACGGTCACCCGGCAGGTGTCGTCGTCGGTCGCGAGCTCGCAGAGGTTGCGCGGCTCGAGACGGCGCACCGACAGCTTGAGGAGCGCCTGCCCGCCCGGCCCTGCCGCGCGACTCTCGACGACTCCGAAGAGGACGATCTTTCCGCGGCGCCATTGCTCGGGCTGACGGGCGGCCATCACGGGGTCGTAGTCACGAGCCCCTGCGACGGCGGACCGCTCCTCATCGAGGTCCACGTAACGCGGGGAGTGGCCGTAAGGACCCGCGCTGCCGCAGCCGGCAACCGCGAGCACGCAGAAGACGCAGAACGCCCGGCTCATGGCGCCCCCATGAGGCACCACCTCCGGGCGCGATGGCAAGCCGCTCACGCGACCTCCGCATGCCGGCGCGACCACGTACGTAGCCCCAGCTCCAGCGCGACCAGCGCCAGGACGAGCAGCGCCAGGTGACCGCTCGCGTCCACCTGCGCTCGCCGCTGTCCGACCCCCTCCCCTGCCGCCGACGGCGCGGCCGCGCGTGGCCGCAGGTCGAGCTCGCGGACATCCGGCGCCGCGACGCGAAGCTCGGTCTTGCCGTCCACCGTCAGCCGATACGCGCCGATGAGCGGAGGCACCAGGCGAGCGGCGCCGTCGTCCCCGCGCGACGCCGCGATCGGCCCGGCCGGACCCTCGATCGAAACGTCGCGGGCTCCCGGCAGCTTCCAGGGGCTCCCCACGTCGCTGCGCCTGGGGACCGCCCGCTCGCGCGCCGCCCGCACCCAGGCGTCGAGCACCGCGAGGAACGCGGGGCGGAGCGTGAGATCGCTCGCATCGACCGAGAAGGGCAACGTCACCACCCAGGCTTCGCCTCGACCGAGGGTCCGCCTGGCGACGAGCGGCTGGCGGTCGGTCCAGCGGACGAGCGGCTCGAGCGCGGACGAGTCCTCTGGGGCCAGCACGGCTCGGCGCGCCGCGTCGAGATCGAGCAGGCTTTGCGCCGACTCCGCGAGCTCGCCCACGGCGGTCGCGGGATCGGCCCCCGACACCTTGGCGTCGCTCCAGGTCACGGCGTGGGTCAGCACGGGCTCGAGCGAGGCTCCGAGCGGCGCCGATGCGGCGCGCGGCCCGAGGGCGACGAGGGCGACGCCTCCCCCGTCGAGGAAGGCAGCGAGCGCGTGGCGCTGCTCGGGCGTGAGACCGGGCGGGTCGTCGAGCAGCACGCCGAGAGTTCCGGCGAGATCGTCGGCGCGATCGGGGAACGCCGGAATGGGGCGCACGTCGACGTCGAGCCTCAGCGCCGCCAGCGCTTGCTCGGCGATCGGGGCGCCACCCGTCGCGACGGTCTCGTCGCTGGCGTCGGCCACGACGGCGATCGCTCCGCGTCCGGCCTCGGCCACCACCGGCGCGCGGTCGTCGCTCGCGATGGCGTCGGAGCCGGTCAGCCTGGCCAGCGACGGACGCGCGCTCTCCGACGGCAGCAGCACCGTCAGCTCGGCGTTCGCACCCGGCCCGACCGCGGCCCGCCCGAGGGGCTTGCCGTCGGCGTCCTCGACGACGACCTCCCGCCCCGCAGCGCTCGCTCCAGGGCCGCACGCGACGGCCACACGGATGCGAACGCCGGTCCGATCGGCGCGCAGGACGGCGCAGTCGGCCTCGTCGCCGCGAAGCTCCGGGAGCGCGACCCACACGGGGACGGGCCCTGCCTCGCCGAGCGGCTCGCCGTCGGGATGCCCGTCCGCGAGATCGCTGAGGACGATGATGCGGCGATCGACCTGCGCGAGCGAAGAGACGAGGCCGCGGGCAAGGACGAGGGCGCCGTCGAGGTCCGTCGGGCGGTCGCTCGCGGCGAGCGCGTCGATGGCCTCGCGCGCCGCGGTGAGGTCGGTGGTCGCGGCCAGGGCCACGCGCGACGGCGAGCCGGCGAGCACGATGGCCACGGCGTCTCCGTCGCGCGCCGAGGCCAGGAGCTCGCGAGCGGCCTCGCGCGCCCGCTCGAAGCGCGTTTTGCCGCGTGAGACAGGAGCGCGCATGCTCATCGAGTCGTCGATGACGATGGCCATGGCGACCGACGCGCCGCCCGAGCGCTGGAGTGACAGCCGCGAGCACCGGACGAACGGCGTCGCGCCGAGAAACGCGAGGGCGAGCACCGAGGCGGCGCG
>CALKVG010000636.1 GCA_937998045.1 uncultured Myxococcales bacterium | reverse complement strand
CTGCCGCCGTATCTCGTCGAGTCGCCGCTGCTCCTGCTCGCGCGCGCGGCGCTCCTTCGAGGAGCAGAAGCGCCAGGCGGAGATCGCCGCGCTTCAGGAGGCCGCAGTTCAGCGGGCGCGCATGGAGGCGGAGTCGCAGGCCCGCCTCGCAGAGATGGCGGCACGCCAGGAGCACGAGCGGCAGCTGAAGGTGCTCGGACAGGACCAGCACAAGAAGCGACTCACTCTCATTGCCGTGGGGCTGGGCGTGCTCTTCTTCTTCGCGGCCATCGGCGGCGGAGTGGTCGTCAAGAACTACATGAACGAGGCCAATAGCGCGAAACAGCAGATCGCCGCGCTGCAGTCGCAGATGGACGAAGCCAACGCCAAGGCGGCGCGCCTCAACGCGGAACTCGCGAACACGAAGGACCCCGAGAAGATCGCGCAGCTCCAGGCGCAACTCGACGAGCAGAAGGCGAAGCTGCAGAATCTCAATTCGCAAATGAGTCAGACGCGACCGCGGGCACCCAGCGCCGGCGGCGGTGGCGCGGCCAAGCCGGCCGGCGGTGGTGGCGGCACGCCCAAGCCGTGCAACTGCACGCCGGGCGACCCGCTGTGCTCCTGCTTGTGACGGCCCCGCGAATCCGGCTAGATCGGGGCTCGTGATTCGCCCATCACGAGCTTTGGTCTGATGGCTCCCTTGCCCGACGCCAACCGGGAGAGCGATTCCCGCGTCGTCTTCGCGCTCGATTTCCCATCCCTCGATCGGGCGCGCGCGGCGGCGATCTCCGTACGCGAGGCGGTAGGGATGATCAAGGTCGGGCTCGAGCTCTTCGTGGAGGCGGGGCCTCGTGCCGTCGCCCTGGGCGAGGAGTGCGGCCGTCCGGTCTTCCTCGATCTGAAGCTGCACGACATCCCGGCTACGGTGGACGGCGCGGTCGGAAGGGCAGCGCAGCTCGGCGCGCGCATGGTTACCGTACACGCGAGCGGAGGTCCGGCCATGCTTCGTCGCGCCGTGGAGCGGGCGCACACGGAGCGAACCGGCCTCGATGTGGTGGCCGTGACGGTCCTGACATCGATGGACGCGAGCGATCTCGCGGCGATCGGCGTCGGGGGGGAGGTCGTCGCGCAGGTGGAGCGCCTCGCGCGTATCGCCTGGGCGGAGGGCGTTCGCAGCTTCGTGTGCTCGCCGCACGAGGCCGCGCGGCTGCGGGCGGCGCTCGGGCAGGAGGCGACACTCGTCACGCCGGGAGTGCGCGCATCGGGTGCAGCGAGCACGGACGATCAGAAGCGCACGATGAGCGCGGCGGAGGCGGTGGCTGCGGGAGCCGACTGGGTGGTGGTGGGACGCCCGATCCGCGACGCAAGCGATCCGCTGGCAGCCGCGCGCGCCTTCGCGCGAGAGGTGAACGCTGCGCGGGGTCCAGGGTGAGCGCCGAAGGTGCGGGGCGCGTCGTCTGCGGGATTCAGCCGGTACGCGAGGCGATTCGCACACACGGGGACCGGCTCGTGCGCGTGGTCATCGAGGCCGACGGGCGCGAGGCATCGCCGCAGCTCGAGGCGCTGGCCAGATTTGCGCGCGACCACGGAGCACGCGTCGAGCGCTCCGGGCGCACGGAGCTCGATCGCATCGCGCGCGGCGTGCGACACCAGGGGGCGATCGCGTTCGCGCCCCAGCTTACGCTCCAGACGCTGGACGACCTCGCGGTGGACGGGTCGCTCGTGGTCGCGCTCGACGAGGTGCAGGACCCGCAGAACTTCGGCGCGATCATCCGCTCGGGCGTCGCCATGGGCGCGACGGCGCTCGTCTGGCCGGAGCACCGCTCGGCCCCGCTGTCGCCGGCGACCTTCCGCGCGTCCGCCGGTGCCATCGAGCACGCGACGTTGTGCCGCGTTTCGTCGCTTCCGCCTGCGCTCGAGTCGCTGCGCGGGCGCGGCGTCGCGGTGGTCGGCCTCGATGCGTCGGCCGACCTTCGTATCGACCGCGTCGACCTCGCACGACCGGTCGCCCTCGTCGTGGGCGCCGAAGACAAGGGACTCCGCAAGACCGTGAAGCGCAGCTGCGACGCGCTCGTGCACCTGCCGATGCCGGGGCCGATCGGCTCGCTCAACGCCTCCGTCGCCGTGGCGATCGCCCTCTACGAGGCGGTCCGCCAGCGGAGCGCGTGAACGCTATTTGCGAAGAAAGAGGTCGCGCAGTTGGCGGCGAACCGCAGCCTTGCGCTCTGCGACGAACCCCTCGGAATAGGGAGACGATCCGGCTACGTGCTCGACGTACTGCGCGAGCGCAAAAGGAACGAAGTGGACCCCCAGACCGGTCAAGACGAACTGCTTCGCGTCGCCCTCGACGAACTCTCCGGCCTCTTGTCCGGCGCGAATGAACGCGACGCCGGCCTCGAACACGGCGGTAGCCCGTTCGAGGAGCTTGCCGCGCATGACCGGTCCCCAATCCATCGTTTCGCGTAACAGCAGCCTCGCCGCGTACGGGTGACTGCCGAGGACGGCCGTCGTCGTGTCGGCCGCGGCGTCCGCCCTCTCGGCGAAGGTGCCGCCGCCCTCGTACGCCGCCTGGAGCGCCGAGCCCAGCGTGGCGATGAGGCGATCGAGCACGGCCTCGTAGAGAGCGTCCTTCGTGGCGAAGTGATAGAAGAGCGACGCCTTGCGCATGCCGACGCGCGCGGCGACGTCGTTCATGCTCGTCCCCTCGTAGCCCCTCTCCGCGAACAGGGCCGTCGCGACGTCGAGAATCTCCTCTTTGCGGGGTTTGCTCATCATCTCCTGCGGCGTGGTCGTACTCATCCTGTGGGATCCCTCCTCGGTAGCGGGTTGCTCCTTGCGCTGGATGCCGGTTGCGCGGCTTCCGCCGATCGACGGAGCGTCCGCAAAAGGTCGGCTGCTCGAGCGTCGAGCGCCGCAGCGCCTTCGCGCGGGAGCAACGACTCCGCATGAAAGAGCGCGAACCCTGCGTACTCGAGCAGCTGCTGCACCAGCCAGCCCTCGCCATCGTCGCCCGCCCTCATCGCCGCGAAGTTGCGCGCGACGGCGTCGATCGCCACCGAGCCGTCTTCGCGCGGGCCGGCGCCGGCGAACAGCGGGACGTAGGCCCCCGTGCTCATCGCGAACTGCTCCAGGCCGGCACGTAGCTCGCGTCCCTTGGATGCCGCGTCGCAGGCTTCGTGAATCGCGAGGAGGGCACGGTTCAGCGCTTCGAGCGCGGACTGAGGGCCGGCGGGACGCGGCGGCTGCACCGCGACGAACCCCGCGGCGCACAGCTGGAAGAGGGCCCGCGTGACCTCGAACTCCAGCTGCCCGATACGCCGACCGATCTCGGCGATGGTGCGTCTCCCGTTGCACTCGGCGAGCACCCCCTCGAGCTCGGGCGGCGCCTTCTTGGACCCAGCGCCCGCCAGCGGCACCGGGACGCACGCGTCGCTCGGAATCCTCTCACGGAAAAAGCGGAGCTCGTCGGTGCGTCGCGCCGCCTCCATGAGCAGCGCGCCGGCGCTCAGATTGTGCCGCCGCACGAGGCCGGAGGGGTCGAAGCCGTCGAATAGGAAGAACGTCGCGCGACCGACGAGAGCGGTCGCGTAGAAGATCTCCTCGACTTGGCGGGCCATCATCCGGAAAAGCTCGTCGGGGCCGACGAACTCGAGCTCGATGGCGGCCTCGCCGACGCGACGCCCGCTCTGGTCGGCGGCGCGAACCACCTCCGCGAGCTGTTCGCGCGTGATCGCACCGAAGCGCCAGAGGATCTCGCCCAGGCGCTCGCCCGGCGCGTTCGACGTTGCACCGACGACACTACCTCCCTCGAAAAAGACCGATCGGACGACGGCGTCGGAACCCCGCTGCTGCGCCTCGTCATGCTCGGCGAAGACGAACAGCTCGGCGCTCCATCCGCCCTGGGCGACGGTGGCCACGACGTCGCACAGCGCGCCCGGGGAGCGTACCTCGCCGGCGAGGCGAAGCGTGCGGATGCCCTCGCCCGCGCGGAGCGCGAGCACCACCTCGGGAGGACCTGCCAGAAGACGCCATTCCCCTGCCCTCGCGCGCAAGTGCTGCCCGGCGCGCCTACCGACTGGGTGCAGGGTGCCGGTGGCGTCGATCCGTAGGTCTTCGGCGCCGGACATCCCTCCGAGGATACCAAGCTTGGGGCCGCGACCATCGGGGCAAAAGTGCGTGGGGCGGATGGTTTCTCACACGAAATCGCAGCGTCGCCCAAAGGGATTGCCCGTCTGGACAGGTCACTGGACCGACCAGCCCCCAGAGCGCGACCGGTCCGGCCTGGGTCCGCGCGCTCGGTTCCGACGCCGGCGGAGAGCGAGCGACCCGATTTGCCCCGCCCCCCCGGATGGCATAAGCGTGGGGGAAATGACCGCCCAGCCTTCCAGCGACCCGGCTTCCCTCGCCCGCGCGCTGGCCGGAGTCGGATATCTCGCGGAGGATCGCCTCGCCCTGACGGCGTGGCTGGCGCTAGAGCTCGAGCGTCCGGTTCTCGTCGAGGGGCCTGCCGGCGTGGGCAAAACGGACCTGGCGCGCGCGCTCGCACAGGCGCTGTCGCGCGAGCTCATCCGGCTCCAGTGCTACGAGGGGCTCGACGAAGCGAAGGCGCTTTACGAGTGGGATTACGCCAAGCAGATGCTTTACACGCAGCTCCTGCGCGACACCGTCTCGGCGCAGACCGCGGGCGCGCCTTCGCTTGCCGAGGCCGCAGCGACGCTCGGCGGGGCCGACGAGACGTTCTTCAGCCGGCGCTTCCTCGTCGAGCGGCCCCTCCTGCGCGCGCTCACGAGCGCACGACCGGTCGTGATGCTCGTCGACGAGGTCGACCGCGCCGATCCCGAGTTCGAAGCGTTCCTGCTCGAGATCCTCGCCGAACGTCAGGCGACCATCCCGGAGCTCGGGACGGTGCGCGCCACGGCGGGCAGAGACGGCCCGCTGTTCATCCTGACGAGCAACGGTACACGCGACATGACGGATGCCCTGCGCCGTCGCTGCCTCCACGCGTTCCTCGACGTGCCACCGCCAGCCCGCGAGCAGGCCATCCTCGAGCTTCGGGTGCCCGGCATCGGAACGACGCTCGCCGAGTCGGTCGCGGGGCTCGCCCACAAGGTACGCGCGCTCGATCTGCGCAAAGCTCCATCGATCGCCGAGACGATTGACTGGGCGCGCGCGCTCGTTCTCCTGGGTGCCAATGCTCTCGACAAGAACCTGGTGAGAGAGACGCTCGGCGTACTCTGCAAGTACGAAGAGGACCGCGCCAAGGTCGAGCGGGCGCTCGAGAAGTGGGGCTAGGCCAGCGCCGCGCCGCACGTCGGACAGATGGTCGCTTTCTTGTCGAGCGGTTGGCCGCACTCCCGGCAACGCACCGGCTTGGGCTGCGCGACGTCCGGCGCACTCGGCTGGCGCAGGCGCGCGAACCGACCGAGCGCGTCGAGGAGGCTCGCGTTCGCGCTGTCCGCGGGCACGACGTGCGATTCGACGCCAACGATGATGATCTCTGGCGCCGAGTTCGTGGGCATGCGCCGCTCGGGCGGGGGCGGGATGGCGGGCCTCACCGAGGGGCGGCGTTGAGGAGCGATCTCGGTCTCGGTGCACTCGATGACGACGGCCGCGACGTTGTCCTGCCCGCCCGCAGCGAGCGCCGCCGAGATCAGCGCCCGCGAGTGGTCCTCGGGGGTACGTGGCACGCTGAGCGTCTCTTCGATGAGCGCCTCGTCGAGCGCGTCCGTGAGCCCGTCCGAACAGAGGAGATACAGGTCGCCCGGTAGCACGCGGACCGTCCGCACCGAGACGCGCACGCTCTCCTCCATGCCGAGCGCTCGCGTCACGACGTGGCGCGGCATTCTGGCGATGAGCTGGTCCTCCGCGTCTGGATGCGTCTCGAGCACGTCGACCAGGAGAGAGTGGTCGAGGGTAAGCCCTTCGAGGACGCCGCTCCGCAAACGGTAACAGCGGCTGTCGCCGACATGCGCGACGTGGGCGAGATCTCCCTCGGAGGAGAACGCGACCGCGACGATCGTGGTGCCCATCCCCTGGTATTTGGCCGTCTTCTTGGCGACCTCGATAACCTCGGCGTTGGCGCGCTGGATCGCGGCCGCGAGCCTGCGAGCCATGGTCCACAGGCCGAAGTCGTCGAGCTCGGGACGATCGGCCAGCGAGGTCGCGCTGGTCTCGAAGACGTTCGCGACGGTGGTCGTCGCGAGGGCGCTGGCCACGTTGCCCGCATTGTGGCCACCCGCGCCGTCGGCGAGAACGAAGAGGCCCAGCTCAGGGCGGAGCAGGACGTGGTCCTCGTTGTGCTCACGGAGGCCGATGTCCGTTCCGCCGCCAGCGATCATCGCCACGGCCCGCCGCACCACCACCGGCTCGGAATCCATTCGTAGCAGTATACGGCAGGGTGACCGCGCTCAGCGAAGCTCTGCCACCTGTTCGCCGAAGATCCGCTCGATCCCGGAGAGGAGGGGGTCTCCGACATCCACGCGCCAGGTGTCGCCTAGCGCCAGCACGGCCTCGGCTCCGCCCTCGAACGTGACGTACAGCGAGACCGGGCAGCTCCCTCTCGCACCGGACAGGACGCGAGCCAGACTCGCGAGATCGGCAGGCCGCGTGCGCTCGGCCCGCACGCGAATCGCGATCGAGCGCGATCGCTCGCGGACAGCGTCGGCGAGAGGCCGGACCGAGTTGAGCAGGATGGTCGGTTCGCGGGGCCCCTCCTCCGGCTCCTCGTCCTCGGCGCGCTGCGGAAAGCTCACCTTGCCCTCGATGAGCACTGGCTCACCGCTCGTCAGAACGTGGGCGAACTGCTCGATCTCGCGCGCGCGAACCTTCACGCTCAAACGCCCGGTGAGGTCCTCGAGCTCGAAGAAGGCGATCTTTCCGCCGCCGTCTTTGAAGATCTTCTCGCGGTAACCCTCCACCATCCCCACGAGCGTCACCACCGCCCAGTCGCCCATCGACGCGCAGTCCGCGATGAGCGACGCCGCGAGCTTGGCGAGCCCGCCCTCGCCCTTCAAGTAGCGGTCGAGCGGATGGCCGGACACGTAGAAGCCGAGGGACTGCCGCTCGCGCACGAGGAGCTCGCGGCGGTCCCACGGCTCGGCCTCCGCGTAGTCGCCAGCAGAGGGCGGCGCGACGGTCGCCGGCCCGGCAGGACGTGCGGCGTCGAATAGACCGAAGAGCGTCGTCTGACCGGCCTCCCGGTCGCGGCTGGCCGCGCGCGATCGCTCGAGCGCGACGTCGATAGAAGCGAACGCTCGGGCGCGCGGGATCCCCCGCTCCTCGAGCGATGAATCGAATGCACCGCATTGCACGAGCGCCTCGAAGACCGCTTTGTTGACCCGCTTGGCGTCCACGCGGGCGGCAAGGTCGAACAGATCCCGGAACGGCCCCCCTTCGCGGCGCGCCTCGAAGACGGCCTCGAGCGCAGCGCCGCCCAGTCCGCGCACGGCGCCGAGGCCGAAGCGGATTTGCGCGCCGAGCGGATCGCGGATCTTGCCGCCGCCCCGCGGGCGCTTCTTGCCGGAGACGGCCCCGCCGGGCCGCGTGTAGACCACCTTAAAGTCGGTGTCGCTCTCGTTGACGTCGGGAGGGAGGACCGTGACGCCCATCGCGCGGGCGTCCGCGATGGTGCGCACGACCTTCTCGATCCGGTCCTTGTCGCTCGTCAGAATCGCGCAGAGCAGCTCGACTGGGTAGTGCGCCTTGAGCCACGCCGTCTGGTAAGTGATGAGCGCGTACGCAGCCGAGTGGCTCTTGTTGAAGCCGTACCCCGCGAAGTACTCGAGGAGCCCGAAGATGCGCTCGGCCTCGCCGATGGCGACGCCCTTCTTCGTCGCGCCCTCGACGAAGACGCTCTTCTGCTTGGCCATTTCCTCGGGCTTCTTCTTGCCCATCGCGCGCCGCAGCAGGTCTGCGCCGCCGAGCGTGTAGCCGGCGAGCTGCTGCGCGATCTGCATCACCTGCTCCTGGTAGACGATGACGCCGTACGTCGGCTTGACGATGTCGTCGATGAGTGGATGCAAGGAGGCGATGGGCGCCAGACCGTGCTTACGGCGGACGAAGTCCTCGTGCATCCCGGCGCCCATCGGGCCGGGACGGTAAAGCGCCACGGCTGCGACGATGTCCTCGAAGCAGTCGGCGCGAAGGTCCTTGAAGAGCTTCTGCATTCCGTCGGACTCGAGCTGGAAGACGCCCTTGGTCTCGCCCGACCCGAGGAGCCGATAGGTCGGCGCGTCGTCGAGTGGGATGCGCGATAGATCCAGCTTCTCCGCCGTGTCGGGCCGCGCATCGACGAGGCGCGCGGCGATGTCGAGCACCGTGAGGGTTTTCAGGCCAAGGAAGTCGAACTTTACGAGGCCAGCCTGCTCGACGTCGTCCTTGTAGTACTGCGTGACGAGCGCACCCTCTGCGCCCCCCTGAGCGGCCGACTTCGATTTTTCGTCCCGGAAGACCGGCACGTGGTCCCAGAGCGGCCCTTCGCTGATGACGATGCCAGCGGCGTGCTTTCCCGCGTGCCGCGTGAGTCCCTCGAGCTTGCGCGCCTGGTCCAGGAGCTCTTTGATGCGCGCGTCGGTCTCGTAAAGTTGCTTGAGCTTGGGCTCGATGCCGAGCGCCTCGGTGATGGTGTAGGTCTCTGCGGGCGTCTTGCGGGGGATGAGGTTGGCGATCTGCTGCGCCTCGACGGGCGTGATGCCGATGCAGCGGGCGACGTCCTTGACGACGCTCTTGCTCTTTAGCTCCGCGAACGTCGCGATCTGCCCGACGCTCGTTTCGCCGTACTTCCGCTGCACGTACGCAATCACCTCGTCGCGCCGGTCCATGCAGAAGTCGACGTCGAAGTCGGGCATGCTCACCCGCTCGGGATTCAGGAAGCGCTCGAAGAGCAAGCCGTACGGGATCGGGTCGAGGTCCGTGATGCGCATCGAGTACGCGACGATCGATCCCGCGCCCGAGCCGCGCCCCGGCCCCACCGGGATGCCGCTCTCCTTCGCGTGCCGGATGAAGTCCCACACGATCAGGAAGTACCCGGCGAAGTTCATCTTCGCGATGACGTCGAGTTCCGTCTCGAGCCGCTTTTCGTACGCCTCGCGAGCGATGGTCCTGCCCTGCGTCGCGATCTCCTCGAACCGTCGCGCCAGGCCCTCGCGGGCGACGTGACGGAAGTACCCCACGGTGTCGTAACCTTCCGGCACGCGGAAGCTCGGCAGCATCGGCTCGCCCAGCTTGAGCGAGAGCTTGCACTTCTCCGCGATCTCGATCGTCGACCGGAGTGCGCCGGGGTGGTCGGCGAAGAGCATGCACATCTCGTCGGGTGACTTGAGGTACATCTCGCTCGAGCCGTGGTGGCGCTCCTTGGCCTCCTCGAGCGATCGCCCGGTTTTGATGCACGACAAGTAGAGGTGCGCCTCCGCGTCGGCCTTCTCGGCGTAGTGGACGTCGTTCGTGGCCACGATGGGAAGCGCGAGCTCGCGCGCGAGACCGGCGAGGATGCCGTTAAGCACCGTTTGCTCGGGTAAGCCGTGGTCTTGCAGCTCGACGTACAGGCTCCCGGGCTCGAAGGCATCCCGGAGCATGGCCAGCACTTCACGCCCCCGCCCCTCGCCCTCTTCGAGCACGGCCTGCGCGACGAGGCCTCCCATGCACCCGGTGAGGCCGACGAGGCCCTTTGCGTGGGCGGCCACGTCGTCGAAGGAGACGGCCACCGCTCCCGGCCGCACCTCCGCCGGAGGGGAGACGTGGCCCCGCGACACCAGCCGCACGAGGTTCTTGTAGCCCTCGGTCGTCGCAGCAAGGACCGGCAGATGGTGACCGTGACCGCCGCGCGCGCACACCTCAAGTTCGCAGCCGAGGATGGGCTGCACTCGGCTCTCCTTTGCCGTCTTGTACAGCGTAATCGCGCCGAACATGTTGCCATGGTCCGTCACGGCGACCGCGCGCATCCCGCCGGCCGCGACGCGCTTGACCAGATCCTTCACCTTCACCGCACCGTCGAGCAGCGAGTATTGCGAGTGGACGTGGAGGTGGACAAACTCTGCGGCGGACATCGCTCCAACGCCAGCCTAGTCCGCGCTCCGTAGCGAAGCGAGGGCGCGCGCGTAGCGCGCTCGCGGGTCTCTTTCACGTCGCGGGCCCGCCCGTACGAACGTGGCTCACGGCACGATCGCGCATGGTGCAACCGCTTGCGCGCAGCATTCGGCGGCGCCTAGCATCCGACCGCTCGTTGACGGGCAGCATGAGTTTTTAGGAGAAGGACGCATGAGGTTTCAAAGTGCATACGGCATGGCGAGCGCCGCGGGGCTCTGCTGCGTGAGTGTGGCGCTCGGCGTTGCCGGCTTCGCTGGCTGCAGTAGCAGTCCGAGTGGAAGCGGTGGTGCGAGTGACCAGTGCACATCGGGTGCGGTGTGCACGCTTACTCCTTCCCCCACGGGCGGTCCGACGAGCGTCACCCAAGCCCACAACTACGCGGTGAGCAGGGTGTACCTCGGCCTTTACCACCGCGACGGCTCGCAGGACACCGACGGGACGGCCTGGGAGAAATTTGGTTACAACCTCGACAACCTCGTCACGACTCGAGCGTCCACGGATGTCTGCACCTTGGCGATGGGCGCGGGAAAGGACTACCAGGCGGACGGCCAAAACGGCATAGACAACTCGTTCGGCGAAAACATCCTCCCGGTCATCCATTCGACCGCCGGCGACGTCGAGACGACGCTGAACACGACGATCTCGAAGGGCCACTTCACGCTGATGAACTACGTGAAGGGTTTCGACGACTCCACCGCGCAGACCGCCACGGGCCTCAGCGGCGTGCTTCTGTCGGGAAGCGACTACACGCACCTCGATGCCGGAGCCCCCAGCTGGAACACCATGATGAACTGGCCAGTCGCACCGGAGCTCTTGACCTGCGACCCGAACTGCTCGACGACCACCGATCCCGTGGCGAGCGCCAAGGTTCATTTCAACTCCGCGTACGTGACCAACGGGACATTCGTGAATGGCAGTCCGTCCGACGTGGAGCTGACCCTCGATATCAGCGGCCAGATCCTCTCGATCACGGCCCATGCGGCGATTCTGACGTTCCAGCAGCAGGCGCCCGGCAAGGTGACGAACGGCACCATCGCCGGCGTCCTCGACCCGATGGAGCTCGTCACGGCCGTCCACGGCGTCGCGGGACACCTCACGACGAGCCTTTGCAGCGCGGCCTCGTTCCAGAGCATCCAGAACGTGTGATCATGCAGTCGGCCGACATCGTGTTCCAGAACGGCAAGATCACCAACAGCGCCAATGTGGCGTGCAACGCCATCTCGATCGGCATCGGGTTCGACGCCGTCGAGATCGCCCCGCCCAGCTCGGTCGCGCCGCCCTCGCCGCCCGCGCCCGACCCCTGCGCCGACGCCGGCAGCGAATAACTTTCGCGCCAGAAGCTACTGGCTCCGCGCGCGAGAGACGACGTATGGAGCCAGGTGCAGCGCAAAGGCGTAAATGCTGATCTGCGGCGGGGCACCCAGGCTCGTCGGAAAGAGCGAACCGTCGGCGACGAAGAGGCCGCGGAGCTGGTGGTGCTCGCCGGTGGATCGCACGACGCTCGACCGCGGGTCCTCTCCCATGCGCATCGTGCCCATCGGGTGCACCGCGGACAGCGGCACCGCGTGGGGGCGCACGAACGAAAGATCGAGCGCATCGAGCTCCGCGAAGCTGGCGACTCGCCGAGGGGGGATCGCCGGAATCGTGACTTCGAGCGCGCCCGCGGCGAGGAGGATACGCGCGCACGCCGCGAGCCCCTTCGCGAGCTGGCGCTGGTCGGCGGCACCCATGGCGTAACGCAGGACAGGACGCCCATTTTCGTCGACGGCGACCTCGCCGCTCGTCTCGTCGTGCACCATCGCGGTGAGCACGGCGAGGTTCGGGTACGCTCGCATCGCCGACATGTGCGGCGCGCCGAAGCCGGGCAGCGAGGCGGCGGCGCCGATGGGGTGCGCGAACGCAGGCACGATCCAGACGCGGCGATCGCTTCCCTCCTCGTACGACAGGTGCTCGGTGCACTCGTAGCTCTGCGGGATCCCGCGCCAGCCGGCGATCTCTCGATCGAAGCGGCCCGCAACGATGCCGCCGGGGTGAAGGCGGAGTCCCTTGCCGATCTGCCGGAACGGATCGGGGATCCCGCTCCTCTTCGCCAGCGACGCGCTACCGACGGCGCTGCCCGCGAGCACGACGACCGGGGCACGAACCTCCACCCGCGCATGCGGGACGCCGTCAGGCGTCGTCGCCACGGCATG
The DNA here is from genome assembly GCA_937998045.1 of uncultured Myxococcales bacterium. Taxonomy (GTDB): domain Bacteria; phylum Myxococcota_A; class Polyangia; order Polyangiales; family Polyangiaceae; genus Palsa-1150. The sequence goes on along the minus strand of CALKVG010000636.1, from coordinate 2,627 downwards.
CACCCCGGAGACGCGAGGACCGTCGTGCATGACGCGGAGGACCTGCACGTCTGCATAGACTCGTGCCCCGGCTGCCATCGCTTGCGGCACGAGCACCTTCAGCGCGTTCTCCTTCGCGTTGTATGCGCACCCAAGCTCGCAAAAGCCGCTTTGCTGGCATCCGACCCGGTTGTGCTTCAGCGCGCCGGCTCGCCACCCGAGCGCCTCGCATCCCATACGAAGCGCTTCGTTGTTGGCGTTCCGCAGGGGCGCCTCGATCTCGGCGACCGATAGATCCCGTTCGATCGTCTCGAAGGCGGGCAACAGGTCGCGGGGTGACGCGCCCTCGACGCCGAACTTGCGCTGCCAGAGATCGAGGATCTCGTCGGGCGTCCGCTTGCAGAGGTTCGTGTTGTGGATGGTGCTCCCCCCCACTCCGCGACCTTGCAACACGCGAATGCCCATGTCCTCTGTCGCACGTCCGCCCGCGTCCTGGAAGAGCTGCGGCAGCATGTGATCTTCCCGCTGATCGAAGTCGCTCGAGGTGTGCCAGCCTCCCTCCTCGAGGGCAACCGCATTCAGACCGGCGCGAGCGAGCTCGCGGAGGCACGCGGAACCGCCCGCACCAGTCCCCACGACGACGGCGTCGACGTCGAGGGACAGGTCCTCGGACAGATCGCGCCCGCGCACGATCCCGGCGGTCATCGCCAACCCCCGGGAGGGCGGTGCACGAGCGGCCCATCGTACCGGAGGATCCGCCACGAGCGAGCGTCACGGTAATAGCCAAGAAAGACCAGCGAGCGAAGCCCGTCGAAGCCCGCGCGCAGAAGGTCGTTCGACGACGACTCGAGCGAAGCGAGAACGGCGTCCTGCTCTGCGGGCGCGAGCCGCGTAAAGCGCGAAGCGTGCCCGGCGAACATCGGCGCGAGATGCTCGAGGTACGCGAGGAACCGGCCCAGGTCGAGCCGCGTGCGCCCCGGCAACCGCGCGACCCAGTCGTCGACGAAGCTCGCCACTTCGAGGTCGTCCGCCGTGGGAATCGCCGAATCCCCCGGGCGATCGGGGGCGACGACGCGGCGCGCCGCGTGCTGAACGACGACGAACTGCCAGGGCTTGAGCGCAGCGAGGCGGCGATCCGCCGGCACGACGTAGCCGCGAGTACGCACGAAGGCGAGCGCCGCACCTCCGGCGACGAGCCCCGTGACCAGCGCGCTCAGAACGCTTCGTCGCGACACGCGGGACCGCGAGCGCGGGGGCTGCACCTCGGCCGCGGCCTCGGGGGGTGCAACCGGCGCGGCGGGGCCGTCGCCGGGTGCGGCGGCATGGTGAGGGGGCTCTCGCATCGGGGCCAGGGCGAATGTATAGGGAGGGGCACCAGCGTGCACCTCTTCGGGCTGACCGGTGGCATCGCTTCGGGCAAGAGCACGGCGGCCGCGCGGCTGCGCTCGCGCGGCGTTCCCGTGCTCGACGCGGACGAGCTCGCGCGGGAGGTCGTCGCGCCCGGGACGGACGGCTTGCGCGAGATCGTCGAGAGCTTCGGCCGGGGCGTCCTCGACGCCAGGGGGGCGCTCGACCGCAAGGCCCTCGCGCGCGTGGCGTTCGCGGATGACGCAGCGCGCGCCAAGCTCAACGCGATCACGCACCCGCGAATCGCGGCGCTCACCGTCGAGCGATCGAGCGACCTCGCCCGGGCCGGCGAACCACTCGCTTGCTACGAAGCTGCCCTCATCATCGAGAACGGAGCCGCCGACGCCTTCCGCCCGCTCGTCGTTGTCGCTTGCCCGCCGGACGTGCAGCTTGCCCGCATTCGATCGAGGGACGCTGCCTCGGTCGAGGACGCACTCGCTCGGATCCGCGCGCAGAAACCCCTAGGCGAGAAGGTCGCCCTCGCGGATTTCGTCATCGACACCAGCGGCACCCTCGCGAAGAGCGCTCGCCGCACGGACGAAGTGCTGGCGTTGATTTGTGCAAGGCTCGGCGTCGACCTCGCCAGGTATACTTCGCCGCGATGAGCGGTACCGTATACCTCGTCGCCACCGGTCAGGATGGGCTCTTGCCCCGCGTCGCGGAGCGTGCGTATCGCTCGCTGGGTAAATCGCGGGCCCGCGTCGCGGTGACTTACGCGCCCGTAGCCGGCAACCCCGCGGGGCTCGCGTTCATGCGCGATCGCATGGGCGGCCTGTTCCCCGACGCCATCCTCGAGACGATCGACGACGACCCGACAGCGCTGGAGCGCGCGGACCTGATCTTCGTCAGCGGCGGAGACCCGACGCTCGGCGCGATCGTCCTCGACAAAGCGGGCACGGCCACGGCGCTCCGCGACGCCCAGGCGCGCGGGACTCCCATGATGGGCGTGAGCGCCGGTGCCATCCTCCTTGGCCAGTGGTGGGTGAAGTGGCCTGAAGAGGGCGACCACGACGAGGACCTGCAGCGTACGTCCCTGGTACCCTGCATCGGCGTGATCGCCGCACATGTCTTCGATACGCACAACGAGGAGGACGACTGGGACGAGCTCCGCGTCGCCGCGAGGCTCGTCGAGCGTCGGGGTGAGCGCGCCGTGTTTCTCGGCATCCCTACGGGGGGGGCCCTTATCCTCGAGGGGGATGGATCCGGCGAGGTGGTGGGGGCTGGCTCTTATACACATCTCC
>CALKVG010000635.1 GCA_937998045.1 uncultured Myxococcales bacterium | reverse complement strand
GACTGACGTACGACGCCTCCGCGTGCAACGGCAGCGACTACGATGCGCACGGGCCGCTTCCGTCCCTCAGCAGCTGCCAGGGCGGGTATCCCGGCATCTTCGACATGAGCGGCAACGTCATCGAATGGGAAGACTCCTGCCAGCTATCCAATCCCGATGCGGGGCCGGGTCCTTCCGACTGCTGCAACATCCGCGGCGGAGGATTTGGCCAAATCGGTGACCAGCTTCGGTGCGACCTCGACCTTTGCACCCCGCGCTCGAACGGCGGCGGCGACAACGGCTTCCGCTGCTGCTCGAAGTAGAGACGACCCACGGCGCGCTGCCGAGCGCCGATGGGGCTGCGCTGGCTCTCGCCGATCAGGCGCTCTTTGCGATTGCGTCGACGTCGGGTCGCGCGCCGCTCAGGCGGCGCACTCGCCGGCCCCGATGGCCACTTCGAAGCCGGCCTCCTCGCCGACGTCGACGTGTTCGCCTTCGACGGGCGCCCCCGCCGCGATGCTGCCCAGCGCCGCCACGACGCGCTTGGGATCCACGCGACGATAGAATTCGGCCGGTGTCTCGCCGTCCTTGCGCTCGGTCTCGAAAAGTTTGAGGAGCGCGGCGACCGCTTCGGGCACCCGTCGAGCCACCACCTTGACGACCTGCCGGCCGAAGCGCGCTCCGTTCTCGTCGATGCCGCCCCCGAGGTGCAGCTGGTACATCGGGTACGTGGTGCCGTTCACGGTCTTTGCGGCGCCGTGCCAGCCCACGTCGGCGACGTGGTGCTGTCCGCAGGAGTTGGGGCAGCCGCTGATCTTGATCGTCGTCCCCGCGAGCGCGGCGTTGCCGGCGAGGTCCGGCAGCTCGAGGCGCTCGGAGATCGCCTTTGCCACGTTGCGAGACGAGGTCACCGCGAGGTTGCACGACTCGGCGCCCGGGCACGACAGGACGTCCTTGGCGGTGTGCACGTCCGTTCGGGCGAGGCCGATTTCGCGGAGCGCGACGTAGAGCGCCGGGAGCGATCGGCGGTCGACCCACGGGATGAGCAAGTTCTGGTCGATGGTGAGCCTCAGCGTACCGTCGCCGAAGCGCGGGAGGATCGTGGCCAGGGCGCGCATCTGGGCGCTCGTGATGTCGCCCAGGAACAGGCGGACGTAAACGGCCGCGTACCCGTCCTGGCGCTGATCGACCACGGACCCGCTCCGCCACGCCATGTAGCCCGGCGCCTGCGGCGCACCGTCTGCCACCGGCGGGGCGGGCGTGTTGCGCGGCTGCTCCGTCAGGCGAAGCTCGGCGGCTGCCTCGGCGTCGACCGCTGCGCGAAACTCGGCGTACTTCGCGCGGAAGGCCTCTTCCCCGAGCTTCCGCAGGACGTACTTCATGCGCGCGCGATGCTTGTTGTCGCGGTTGCCGAGCGCGTGAAACAGCCGCACAAGCGCCTCGCCGACGCGGCCGATCTCCCCGGCGGGAACGAAGTCGTGCAGCGCAATGGCCGCCTGGGGCGTCGTCGAGAGGCCGCCGGCCGCATAGACCTTGAACCCCCGCTGTCCGTCGCGGACCTGGGCGACGAAACCGATGTCGTGGATCGCGCCGAACGCGCAGTCGGTCCCGCAGCCGCTGAATGCGATCTTGAACTTGCGGGGGAGGGTGCTCGATAGCGGCCCGCGAAGGAACTGCTGGACGACGGCGTGCGCGTAGGGAGTCACGTCGAACGGCGCGTCGGAGCAGACCTCCGCGAGCTCGCAGGCCGTGATGTTGCGCACCGAGTTCCCGCACGCCTCTCGCGTCGTGATCCCGACGTCGTCCAGGCGGCGCATCGCCGCCTCGGCGTCCGACAGCTTCATGAAGTGCAGCTGGATGTTCTGGCGGGTCGTCACGTGACCGTACCCGCGCGAATACTGGTCGGCGATGTCCGCGATCGCGACCAGCTGCTGCGGCCCGAGCAGGCCGTAGGGGAGCTTGATGCGGAACATCTGCACGTCGGCCTGTCGCTGTCCGTACACACCGCGCAGCAGGCGGAACGCGCGGAACTGCTCGGCGTTCAGCTCGCCCCGCTCGAAAGCAGCGAGCTTCTCGACGAACTCGTCGATGTCCCCCTTGTCCGAAAACCGCGGCAAGAACACTGATTCACTCATGGCCCGTCTCCAGCAAGTGCCTTCGAGTCTGTCTTTATGGACATTGAGCTTCCAGGTGCCCCCACGAAGCGCTGCCGCCGGGACGCGGCGCGCCTACCCCCGATCCGCGGGACGCGAGGTTGCCTCAGGCGCGCGCGAGAGGTCGCGAGAAGCCTCGCCGAGCCGCGTCGTGCGGATCAGCCGGCTGCTGCCCCGTGATAGGGTGATCGGGCATCGCGGGCCGTGGGCACCCGCCCCAGACAAAAGATTCGGTTTTTCGACCACGTGTTCGCTATAATGGAGGATGAGGTGGGAACGCGCAAGGCGATTCGGCCCCTGGCGGGACCGGGAGACGACGTCGGGGCGGCCGAGCTCGGCCGCCGGGTCGCCGAGAACCTTCGGGAGCGGCGGAAGGCACGCGGCATGTCGCTCGACGACCTCGCTCGCGCCTCCGGGGTGAGCCGAGCGGCCCTCTCGCAGATCGAGACCTGCAAGAGCAACCCGACCGTCGGCGTGCTCTGGAAAATCGCGGTTGGACTCGCCGTCCCGTTCGCGGAGCTGATCGGCGCGCCGCGTTCCGGCGCGGTCGTGCTCCGCCGGGCAGACTCCCAGGTCTTGCGCTCGTCCGACGGCAAATTCGAGAGCCGTCCGCTCGCCCCGGCCGGCGCATCTCCCATGGTCGAGCTCTACGAGCTTCGGCTCTCGGCGCGTTCCACCCATCGGTCGGAGCCCCACGCGCCCGGCACCCAGGAGATGCTCGTCGTCCTGAGCGGCGGTCTGAGGATGCACGTCGACGAAGAGACCTACGAGCTCGGCGCCGGCGACTCGATCGCGTTCGCGGCCGACCGCCCGCACGCGTACGAGAACCCCGCGGGATCCGAGGCGCGCTACCACAACGTGATCGTGTACGAGCGGTGACCGAGCCGTACCGCCCGCGGCGCCGTCGGCGCGCCGGTCGAGCTGGTTTGACGATCGAGGCACCCTCCATTATAACGACAGCGTGTTCGCGTCGGCGAAGGGTTGGCTCGACTCCCGTGCCGTTCCGCTCGAGGCGCCGGGTCCGGTGTTCCCGGCCGCCCGCGCCGGTGCCAGCGTCGCTCTCGAGGGCGTGTCGCTGGTCGTCGATACGCCGGAGGGTCGGATCGAGATTCTGCGGGACGCGAGCGTGCGCGTCGAGGCGGGCGAGTTCGTCTGTCTGCTGGGCCCATCGGGCAGCGGCAAGTCGACGATCTTGAACCTCGTCGCGGGCTTCGCCCGACCGACCTCCGGCCGCGTTCTCGAGGCGGACGCCGCGGTCGACAGCCCGGGTCCCGACCGCGCGATGGTCTTCCAGGACGCCGCCCTCTTCCCCTGGCTCTGCTTGCGCGACAACGTCGAATTCCCGTTGAAGCTCAAGGGCATGACCGCTTCCGCGCGCACGTCGCGCAGCGAGGAGCTCCTCCGCCTGGTGCATCTCTGGCGCTTCCGCGATCGGTACCCGCACGAGCTCTCGGGCGGCATGCGCCAGCGCGGCGCGATCGCGCGTGCTCTCGCCACCGATCCAGCGGTCCTGCTCATGGACGAGCCGTTCGCCGCCCTGGACGCGCAGACCCGCGAGATCCTCCAGGGCGAGGTCGAACGCATCTGGAGCGCCACCCGAAAGACGGTCGTCTTCGTGACGCACAACGTTCGCGAGGCCGTGCGCCTGGCGGACCGGGTCGTTCTGATGGGCACCCGTCCGGGGCGCATCCTTCATCAGGAGATCGTCGATCTGCCGCGGCCCCGCGCGGCGAACGACCCTCGCGTCTCCCAGCTGGCGAACGGCATCGGGCGTCGCATCGCCAGCGAGGTCGAGAAGGTGGCGCGCGAGGAGGCGGACGAGGCCTGGGTCGCGCCGGGCACCAGCAAGAGCGGCGGCGACCCGCGTCGCCAGCTCGGTCGCGGAATCTGAGGCGCCCGCAGGGCGGAGGAAGCGCGTGTCGTACGATCCGGAGGGTGTGCGGTCGGTGAGGCGTGGCAAGGTGTGGCTCGTCGGAGCCGGGCCCGGCAACCCGGACCTCCTCACGGTGCGCGCGCATCGCATCCTGTCCACCGCGCGTGTCGTCGCGTTCGACGAGCTCGTGTCGCCGGAGATCCTGGCGCTCGCGCCTCCGGACGCCGAGCGCATCCCCGTGGGTCGACGCGCAGGGGGTTGCCGGCACCACGAGGCGCGCATTCATCCGCTGGTCGTCGTTCGTGCCCTCGAGGGCCACGACGTCGTTCGCTTGAAGGGGGGGGACCCGCTCGTCTTCGGACGGGGAGGGGAGGAGGCCGAGGAGCTTGCCGCGGCCCGCGTTCCTTTCGAGCTCGTGCCCGGGATTTCCGCCGCGCTCGGAGCGGCGGCGAGCTCGGGGATTCCGCTGACGCACCGCGACTGCGCGTCGAGCCTCACGCTGGCGACGGCGCATGCAGCACGCGACGCCGAGGACGCCGCGGCAATCGCCGCCAGCGTCCCGCGGACCGGGACCGCCGTGTTTTACATGGGGCTCGGCAGGCTCCGTGAGACGTGCGACGCCCTCGTGCGCATGGGGCGTAGCGCCCAAACCCCGGCGGCCGTCGTATCGCGCGCCACCCTACCCGGCGAGCGCGTCCTCGTCGGAACGCTGGCGGACATCGCGTCGCGCGTCGAAGCCGCAGCGATCGAGCCGCCCGCTCTCCTCGTCGTCGGTGAGGTCGTCGCCCGCCGCGTGGAGAGCCCGGCGTCGTGCGGCGAACTGGCGCCCGAGGACGACAAGGGCGCATCGAAAGCCGGCTAGCGCCCCGTCGTTCTATCGACGCTGCTTTCGCTCGCGCGTCAGCTCGCGAACGAGCTCTTCGAAGCGATCGCCGATCGGTGTTTCCGCGGCCAGCCACTTGGCGCGGAGCTTCTTGGCGTCGGCGATCGCATCCTCGCTCGGGAGCACGTGCTCGATGACCTCGCGCATCAAGCGCGTGAGGGCGGGCGCCGCGCCGGAAGACGAGATCGCAATGGCGAACGGAGGCCTGCTTACGACGGCCCCGGAGTAGGCGCTCGCGTTGGCGGGATCGTCGACGGCGATGACGAAGCGCCCGCGCGCGTCGGCGGCGTCTGCCACGCCGCGCTGCACGGCGGCGTCCGACGTCGCGGCGACGACGAGCCAGGGGTCGGTCGCGTCTGCAGGATCGAACGGCCGCGCGAGCCACTCGACGACCCCTTTCGCGGCCCAATCGCGGATCGCCGACGTCGCATCCGGCGCGACGACCCGCACGACGGCCTTCGCTCGCAGCAGCGCCTCGATCTTGCGCTCCGCGACGGCGCCCGCGCCCACGACGAGCACGCGCCTGCCCTCGAGTTTCAGAAAGACGGGGTAGAGGCTCGCTCCGCCGCTGGAATGCACGCCTTCGAGTCTAGCCGCTCCTCGAACGCGATGCCCTCGTCCCTCAACCGCCGCGCCGTCGTCTCGAGCGCGATGTCTCCGACGTCGCCGCCTGCGAACGTACGGCCGAGCCGCGCGGCCGCGACGAGCGCGGTCCCCGACCCGCAGAACGGATCGACCACGCGCGCCCCCGCGCGGCTCGACGCGCGCACGATGCGCTCGAGGAGCGCCAGCGGCTTCTGCGTCGGGTACCCGGTCGACTCGCGCCGCAGCGGCGTGTTGGCCACCATCGCGGGGCAGTCGGTCCAGACGCTGCCGATGGCCCTTCCTTCGTCGGCCCAGTAGCGGTAGATGCGACCGCCGATCGAGCGCTCGCGGTAGCGCCGTCCGTCCTCGTCGACCTGCGAGAAGTGCATCGCGAGGCTCGTCGCGGCGAACGGCTCGCGCAGGCTCGGGTCTCGCGCGTTCCATACGAAGTCGCGCCCCGCCGCGTAGAGCAGGAGCGTCTGGTGGGTCACGCCCGGCCCTCGCCGCGTGCCGCGCGCGCCGTTGCCGGTTGCCCAGATGATCTCACCGAGGCAAGCCGCCCGCCCGAAGACGCGATCGCAGACGACCTTCGCCTCGTGCACGGCGCGGTGGTCCAGGTGCAGCCACATCGTCCCGTCGGGGCCGAGGCAGTCGCGCGCCGCCGCGATGCGCACCTCGAGCCACTCAAGGTACGCCTCGAGCGACGGCCACCGGTCGTCGTACGCGACGGGACCTTGCGCCCGCGAGCCGCCGCCGCGCGGGCTCGCCGTGGATGGCGCGTCTCCGCCCCTGCCTCGCTTGTGAGGCGGCGTCGACGATGTGCCGGGGCGCGGTCGAGACCTGAAGGACGCGCCCACGTTGAACGGTGGATCCAGATACGCGAGCTGCGCCGAGCGCGCGGCGACGCATCGTCCGATGTCGAGCGCATCGCCGCGAACGAGGACGTTCCCCGCGCCGTCCATCAGAGGCGGGAGTTCGTGTGGGCGGCTTCGAGCGGGCGCGCGATGACCGCGGCCGGAGCCGTGGGCGCCGACGGTGCGAGCGGCTGGGCCAGCGATAGCGCCAGGTCCTCGTCGCGATCGTCGAGTCGCGGAACGTCGTACGAAATCCACCGGCGCTGCGGCCCGGTCGGCTCGCAGCCCTCCACCATCTCGTCGGGAGCGCACGTCGTGCGCACGTGAATGTGATCGTCGTGCACCCCGCCGGGATTCGGCTGGCGCATCACCTCGTCGGCGCGCTCGATCGTGTCGAGCGAGTCGCCGCGCGCGAGCGCCCACTCGATGAGGAGCGCGTGCACGACGTCGCTCACGAAGACCCACTGCACGCGCGCCTCCGGATCCTCGAGCAGCGCGCGAACGAGGAGCCACTCGCGATCGACGTCGAAGCGGAGAAAGCGCGCATGCCCCTCGTCGCGGGCGAGGCCGTCCGCCCCGAAGTGGATGAACCCGGGGCTGTCGACCGGCGCGCCGTCGAGCGTCGTCGCGTAAAAGAGGAGGTCCGCGTCCATGCCCGACCGATGCGAGAAATGGGGAGGCAACGGACCCCCACCGGTCGGTGTCGACAGGTCGCCGACGGTCAGCCGCCCGCCCGGCCGCTCGCGCGCGACGTACGCGGCGGCCCGCTCGATGGCCTGGGCAAACCGCGGCTCCGCCCAGTGGCGGTCGTTGTCGCGCAGCCAACGCAGACCCTCCGCGTCGCGGCGCAACTCGCGTCCCTCGAGGAGGACGCCGCTGTTGGGCGTGCCGATCGACCCCCGGAGGGCCGGCATGAGCGGCGAGGGGACGCGGGCGCACCCCGCGAGGGCGAGCACCGACGCTGCGGCGACGACGGAAGTCAGAGGGAGCCGCCTCACGCCGTAGTCTGTACCAGATTCATCTCCCCATCGAGAAATGTGCTGCGCACTCAGCGGTCGCCTCCGAGGTCGTCCGGCTGTGGCGCTCCCGCGTCCGAGGCGCAATCTATTGCGGACAGTGTGCGAGAAGCCGCCGCGCTCCTCTCAAGGTTCGCCCGCGGGAACGGCCGGCTGCACGCGGACGCTCTTCCACCGGGCGAGCTCCACCATCCCGACGGCAGCGCCCCGCGGTTTGCGCACGTCCGACACTCGGCACACGTGCACCTCGACGCGCGCCGCCCCGCGCGCCTTCGAGTACCAGGCCGCCGCGGCGGCCGCCGCTTCGACGACGTCGCGCGGTACCTCTCCCCGCGATGGGTTTCGCACCACCACGTGGCTCCCGGGAGTGCCGCCCCCGACGTGCAGCCAGAGATCGTGCGGCTCGGCGACCTGGAACGTGAGCACCTCGTTGTCCTCATCGCCGCGCCCGACGAGGATCTCGAATCCGCCGACCACGATCGTGCGGTACGGACGACCCTTGCTACCCACGCCCGCAGCATGCCGCCCCACCGCGTCAGCGACAAGGGCGCTTCGCCGCTCGAGCGTTACCGACCGTCAGGACTTCTCTGCCTTCAGCGGGCAGTCGACCGACGCTGAGCACGGAGCGTGCGACCGAGCCGCAGGGCAGCTCCCGACTTCGATGCGCGGCGCCGCCAGCGCCGACCCCGCGATGACGACCGTCGTCGCGATGAGCGGTGACAGGCTCGCCCGCCGGCGCGGGCGCCCGTCGCCGATCGCGTCAATCCGCCGCGCGAGGTCGCTGCCGTGCATGCACACGGCGCGGCTCATGCGCTCGCCGAAGCGGGCGTGGTGCGCCACGTCGACGAGGACGCGCGCGTAGGCGACCGGAGCCTCCGCCGACACGCACGCGTCGACCGCCTGCTCGCGCGCCAGGCCGGCGTCCACCGCGAGACGGCGCGCGACCGGGTGTGGCGCCAGGAGGATGCGCGCGAGGTCGATGACGGCGCCGGAGCGCAGGTCACCGCGGGCGATGTGCGTCAGCTCGTGGAGCGCGACGAGCTCGAGCGCGTCCGGGGAGAAGGAATCGACGAGCCCGGAGGGGAGAACCACGGTCGGGCGGAAGGCGCCCGCCGCGAACGGGATCGAGCACTCCGACGACACGAGGACGCGCGGACAGCGGACACGGAGCGCGCGCGCGAGCGGCGCGATGCGCGCTACGACGTCCGCCGGCGCGGCCTCGGCCCGGCGGCAGATGCCGGCGATGCGTACCGCATGGACCGCGGTCCGCAAGAGCCCCGCGCCGACCGTCGCGAGCCACGCCATCCCGGCGACCGCGAGCGGCGAGAACGCTCCGAGCCGAGTCTGCAGGTGCGGGCCGCGCGCGAGCCCGACCAGGTGCTCGAGCCAGCCCGGAATGACGAGCGCCGTGCCCACGTCCGCGCCAGCCCGCGCGAAGGGCAGCGCCATGAGGAGCGCGCCCAGGCCGAGCGCCCACACGCACGCGCGGTGCCTCGACGCGGCGTCGCACACGTCGTCGCGCCGGGCCCCCATCGCGAGCAGAGGGAGAGCGATCCAGGCCAGTAGCACGCCCGAGCCGAGATTCGTCAGTGCCTCGTTCATGATCGCCTCCCCGGCTTGCCGGATGCATGCGCCGCGAGTTTCGAGTCGATGTGCGCGCGCAGGCTCTCGAGCTCCGCGCGCGTAAGCTTCTCGTCCTGAAGAAGACCCGTCACGAGCTCCTCGGCTCTTCCGGCGAAGACACGATCGACCAGGTCGCGCACGTGGCTCCTGCGAACGCTCTCCTCCGCCGCGACCGGGCGATAGAGGTGCGCGCGGCCGCCCGCCGGGTGCGCGGCGTGCACGACGTAGCCCTTCTGCTCGAGGATGCGTAGCATCGTGAGCGCAGTCGTATAGGCGACCTGCTTCGGCAGCGCATCGACCACGTCGTGCACAGTGGCCTCGCCGACCTGCCATAACACCTTCATCACTTCGAGCTCGGCGCGCGTGAGGATGCCCAGCTGCTGTTTTTGGCCCGGCCGCTTCATCTACGAAGCATTTAGTTCTAAAACCTTAGTTCTCGTCAAGGCAAAAGCCGTGGGGGATGCCTTTGCCGCCGGGGCGCGGGGTCCTAAACTCCCCGTATGTCCGGTGCGCGAACCTGCCTGCTCGCTGGCGCCCTCGCGGCCTGCGCGTGCGCGTCGCGAGGGCAGTCGGCCACGGGAGGATCGAGCGGATCGCCCAGGGTCGATGCGAGCAGCTCCGGGACGTCCTCCGGATCCAGCAGCTCGGGGAGCCCCCCGTCGTCGCCGCCGAGCTTCGAGAAGCACACGCTCGACACCGCGTTCCGCGCCGAGGGCGTCGGCGTCTTCGACGTCGACCGCGACGGACACATGGACATCGTGACCGACCAGTACTGGTACGCGGGCCCGGACTTCGCTCCTCACGAGATTCGCACTCCCGAGACTTACGACCCGGCGACCGGCTACAGCCTTTGCTTCGCAGTCTTCCCGCAGGACGTGAACGGCGACGGCTGGACCGACGCGATCGTCATCCCGCGCAACTCCGATGCGTCGCAGGACGCCGGTGTCGAACCCGTCTACTGGTACGAGAACCCGCGGGGCACGCCAGTCCACTGGACGGCGCACCTCCTCGCACCGGCCAGCGCCGTCGAGACCGCCGTTTACGTCGCGCTCTTCTCGGGCCGCGCGCGGCAGGTCGTCATGGGGCAGATGCCTCAGAGCGCGCTCTACTGGATCGTCGGCGGATCCGACGTCACACAGCCGTGGGTCCAGCACGCCATCAGCGACGCGGGCTTCGCGGGCGGCGGCGTCTTCGTGCACGGCCTCGGCTCCGGAGACGTCAACGGCGACGGCCGCGTCGACGTCCTCACGAGCTTCGGCTGGTTCCAGGGCACGCCCGACCCGAGCGAGTGGCCGTGGCACGCCAATCCCTTCGGCCCGGGCGCGGACGCGTGCAGCACCATGTTCACCTACGACTTCGACGGCGACGGCCTCGCCGACGTCGTCTGCGCGCGCCCCCACGACTACGGCCTTCACTGGCTGCAGCAGCAGCGCGCCGAGGCCGGCGCCGATCCGACCTTCGTCGACCACCTGATCGACGACACGCTCTCCGAGATGCACGCCCTTCGCCTCGACGACCTCGACGGCGATGGCACCCCCGAGATTGTCACCGGCAAACGCTACTGGGCCCACGGCCCCACCGGCGATCCCGGCGCGACCGACCCGCCGCTCCTCGTCTACTACGAGCTTCGCCGCGGAGACGGCGGCGCCGCCCCGGCGTTCGAACGCCACGTCGTCGACAGCGACTCCGGAGTCGGCACGCAGTTCGAGGTCGCCGACGTCGACGGCGACGGAAAGGTCGACATCGTCGTCTCGAACAAGAAGGGCCTCTTCTACTTCCGCCAGCTCTGACCGCTGCAGCGACTCCCCGCGGCGCGGGAGGCGAGCGCGGCTTCGCGCCGTCTCGAGCGACCGTTACCGCGCGCCGCCGAGGCGCGCGCCCATCGCTTCGATGCGCGCCTCGATGGTCTTCACGGCGCTCGCGCTGGCGTACGACTCGGTCAGCGCGAGCTTGCCGCCGCTCTTCGCGAGGTAGCCCTGGTCGACGAAGCTCGCGTACGCGTTCTCGATGACCGGGCGGCTCACGGCCTCGCGGCGGCCGATCTCGCCGGCGAGGAACATGCGCTCGCCAGTCGTCATCGCGCGCTTGACGAGGTCCTTCGTCGACAGGCCCCCTCGCAGGAGCGCCGTGAGGCCGCGCGCGGCGACGCGATAGCCCTCGAGGAAGTTCTCGATGAGCCTCGCGTACAGCTCGAGCTGCTCGCGCCCGTCGTCGCCCTTCGGGAGGAGCGCGCCGGCGCCCTCGCTCGGGCGCTGCACGATGCGCGCGAGCTCACCGTCGGCCTCCATCGTGGCCACTTCTTCGTCGAAGATGCGTTCGAACGGCGCGTCGGAGCGGAAGGTGAACTCGTACTTGAAGAGTCGCGAGAGCGCCGACACGCGCTCGCGCACCGTGTCGCGCCCGAGCGGGGGCCCGGGGCTCGCGAGGAGCGCGGTCGCGACGAGCGCGCGCGCCGCGAAGAAGTGGACGATGACGTTCTTCGCGAGGTCGAGGGACATCCGCGCCTGGGGCGGCACGACGTAGATGAGGTCCTCGCCTACGGGGTGGGACTCCACGTGCCCGGCGCGGACGAAGAGGTCGACGGCCTCGTGCAGCGCCTCGGGACGGATCTTGCCGCCGTCGGCGAGCGACGGGCTGAACCGCGCCCCCGCACGGTGCAGCGTGCGCGCGAGGCGCTCGCACCGAAGGGCGAGGTCGGCGTGCGGCAGTCCGCGGCGGTCGTGGGCGAGGAGCGCCGTGGCGACGAGCGAGCCTGGGGTCACCGCGGTGACCGCGTTGATCTGGTTCATCACCCGGTAGGCGAGGCGCGTGATGACCGCGCGGCGCCGGGCCGGCGTCATCGTCGCGACTTCCTCGGGCTGCGCGGCGGGGTCGATCTCGCGGAGGACCTCGGCCAAGGTCAGCGGCTTGCCGAATTGTACGCTCAGGCGGCCGTAGCGGCCGACCATGACCTCGACCGACTTGAACAGGCCGCGCACGTTCTCCTTCGGCTTGTCGCCGCCGGTGAGCTCGTGGACGAAGGCCTTCTCCTCGACGAAGCGCTCGTAGCCGATGCTCACCGGGCAGAACCACGTCGTGTGGGTGGGGACGCCGAGCGCGGCGTCGACGACAATCGAGAGGAGCCCGAGCTTCGGCGGCAGGAGCTTCCCGGTGCGCGATCGCCCGCCCTCGAGGAAGAATTCGAGCGGGAAGCCGTCGCGAATGAGGCGACGCACGTACGCGTCCACGACCGCGGCGTAGAGGCGGTCGCCGGCGAAGGACCGGCGGATGAAGAAGGCCCCCGCCCGGCGGAAGATGGGGCCCATCGGGAAGAAGTTGAGGTTGTCGCCTGCGGCGATGAGCGGCAGCTGCAGCTTGTGGCGGTAGAGGACCCACGCGAGCGCGAGGTAGTCCATGTGCGACTTGTGCGAGGGGAGGATGACGAGCGTTCCCTCCTTTGCGCGCTGCCGCAGCGTCTCGATGCCGGCTTCGTCGACCTCGATCGCCGAGAACATCCGCGCGGCGGCGCCGGCGAAGGCGCGGTCGAGCGCCCCGATCGCGTTCATGTCGAGCGCGGCTTCCATCTCGCGGAGCATCCCGAGCGCGCGCTCGGTGATGATGGCGCGCTCGTTTGCGCCCTCGCCGGCCATGTCGGCGATGATCTTCTGAAGCTTCGGGCTGCGTACGACCTCGGCGCGGAGGCGGTCCGCAGGCTTCTTCACCGGGCCGACGATCGTGCGGCGCTCGCGCTCGAGGCGGCGCAGGAGAGTATACGTCAGGCGGCGGACGAGGATGTTGTCGCCGGCGACATCGCCCTCGCGCGCGAGGAACTCCTTCAGGTCGACGGGCTCGCCGGCGCGCAGCGTCGCGTGGCGCCAGTTGGCGAAGAATTGCACGACCGACCGGACGTTCCCGGGCCATTCGGCGGGCCCGAAGAGGGCGTCGCCGATGCTCCCGTCGCGCGTGTCCGGGCTGCGCGACCAGACGAAGGCCTGAGGGACGAGGAGGATGGGTTGGTTGCTCCTCCGCTGCACGTCGAAGAGCGCGCGAACCAGGCGGTCCCCCTCGATCTGGCCGCGCGTGCGGCTCTCGAGCAGGTGCGGCGGGCGCTTGAGGAAGAGCGCCGCGCTGCCGCCGACGGCGAGCACGCGCTCGAGGTCCGCCGCGTCGCTGTCGGCCGTACGCGGGCGCAGCGCGTTGCGCCACCCGCGCCCCATCGGCTCGAGCACCCATAGGCCCAGATCGTTCGCGAAGCGCACCTGCGGCAAGTGGTGGCGCTTGGTGAGGTAATCGAGCGCGAGGAAGTCGACGAACGACAGGTTGCGCAGGACGTAGACGACCGTCCCGCGCGCGTGGGCCTCGCGCACGGCGCGCGTCCAGGCCTCGTCGACCTCGATGTGGTCGAAGAAGCGGTGGTACATCCACGCGAGGAGCGGGTTCGGGTCGTACGAGACGAGCGGCCGGTCCATGGTGGCCTTTCCGTGGCCGCGGTTCGTCGCCCGGCGGCCCGAGCGGCTCTGCGGACGCGCAGGCTCGGGAGCGGTTGGTTCGCCTCTCACGGCCGAGGCCTCAGCGACCCTGGAAGACCTTCTTCACGATGTCCGAGAACTTCTTGTCGGTGTCGGACGTCAGGCCCGTCTGCTGGTAGGGCCAAGCAAAGTTGTATGCGGCGACCTGCTGGCACGACAGCGACACGAGGATGTCCGCCGGGGTGGGGTTGTTCGGCTGCTGGATGGCGAAACCGAGCTCGGCGTACATGCAGCTCTGCGTGGGGTTCTGGAAATTGCCCTGGTGACCGAACGCGTCGAGGACGTCGTTCCGGACCGAGTCGTCGGCGACCTGTTGGTAGTCGAGGATGCGGAAGTTGTGGAAGCGCGGCGCGTTCGTCGCGGCCGGCGCGACGGGGGCGGCCGACCCTGGGATGAGGCCGGGGGGCAAGAGACCGGGCGGAAGGAGCGATGCGCCGGCCTGGATCCACTGCTGGATCTGCGGGGGGAGCTGAAAGCCGCCGGCCGCCGCGGTTTGGGCGGGCGCGGCGGGCGGCTCGAAGTTCTGCAGGCGGTATACCGTCATCTGCGCGCGAGCGTCTTTCATGCCGTTGAACGGCGCCGCGAGCGAGCTGCACCCGGTGCCGGCGGCGAGGGCGAGCACGCCCAGGACACTGCAGGCAAGGACGTTCGAGCTGCTGGAGCAGGGCATCTGGGCCTCCCGAGGTGGCCACTATACACGAGCTGCCACTCTGCTCCGCGACTGCTACGACATAGGCAAGCGAACGTTCGCGAGCTCGCCGCCCGCGGGCGCGGCTCATCCTCGAAACGCCTCAGGAGGAGTTGGTCGATGACGGCGCCGTATCGAGCCCCCGCCCTGGCGTCCTCGCCGCTCGCGTCGCGGTTCCTGGCCGAGCTCGTCGCTGAGCTCGAGCCTGGAGAGCGCGTTCTGTGGACAGGCGCCCCCGAGCGCGTCGCGCTCGTGCGGCGGGCGCTCGGCGAGCTCCTCATGCCCCTAGCGTTCAATGGCTTCGTCCTCGCGCTCGTCGCGCTGTGCTCGCGCGGCGGCGGCTCGCTCGGCCTCTCGGCGGTTCCGCTCCTCGCGCTCGGGCTGCCCCTCTTCCGGACGCCGCTGGCGGCCTGGCAGGCCATGCGCACCACCTTCTACGCGGTCACCGACCGGCGGGTGCTCGT
Source organism: uncultured Myxococcales bacterium (assembly GCA_937998045.1). Classification (GTDB taxonomy): domain Bacteria; phylum Myxococcota_A; class Polyangia; order Polyangiales; family Polyangiaceae; genus Palsa-1150. The sequence goes on along the minus strand of CALKVG010000635.1, from coordinate 246 downwards.
CTTCGAGGCCGACTCGATCGCGAGCGTCGACCGCCGCGACATCATCTCCGTCCGGGTGCGCGCCGGGCGCGGGCCCCTCGGCGAGGTCGCCCTCGTCGTCCGCGCTCCAGCTTGGCGCGGGGCCGCGTTCCTCGGGCTGCGCGACGCGGGCTCCGTGGCGGCTCTGCTGGACAGGGTGTAGGGCTACACTCCGCGCCATGGTGCGTCGTGACGCGACGGAGAGGCTGACCTCGCACGAGGGAAAGA
>CALKVG010000634.1 GCA_937998045.1 uncultured Myxococcales bacterium | reverse complement strand
CCGCACCACCTTCGCTTTCGACTGCCAGGGCACCCTCGAGAGAGTGATTGAGACTTCGGGGCTCAATGCCTCAAGAACGACCGGGCGGCCGACGTAGGCAAGATTCAGTCTGTCGATATCTGCGTTTCGAATCATTGTGTCTCTCCTATGCTGCGCGGCGCTTCGTGGGCGCCGGCGGTTTGGGTTCGTGTGTCTGGACTGCATCGAACTTCGCGGCGGCCTCGGTCTCGGCCTGCGCTCTCCACTCGGCGCGCCTTTCGATCCACCACTTCCTCTCGAGCTCCGCGGCGCGGCTCTCGATGAAGGCGGCCCTCTCGCGCGCTACCTCCGTGGCGACGGCGGCCGCGACCACCGGATGCATGCCATCCTGCGAGGCGATAGCGGCGAGGGCAGCGCGCTCGTCGGCGAGCTCGGACGCATACCGAGTCGCGAACGCGTCGCGCCCGGCCGCATCCATCCGCGCCATCGTGTCGAGCATGGGCGTCGCCACGTCCTCGCGGCGGACCCACAGGCCGGCGGCGGTCGCGCGGGCGACGGCGCCTGCCACGCCGTCTACTTCGACGTCTCGGCGGAATCGAGACAGCGCGTCGGGATTTTGGTGGAGCGGTTTCATCGTGCACCCCCTCGCGCCTTGTTCACCTCGAACGCGAGCACGTTGCCCGCGGCCACCACGGCCGGATCGTTCGGATCCAGTGGTGCACTTCGCTGGCGCTCGGTCGCGGCGGCGAAATGATTCGTGTCCATCGTCGGCACGAGCGGCGATCCGACGGCACGCTCCGTCACCTGCCGCACCTCGCTATTGACCCGGTCCCCAGTGAATTTGTGGAGGCTCGGATTCGACGCTCCGATGTACGCGCAGGCGAACGGGTTTGCCTGCTTCGCGCTCTCGTACCGTGCAGCGTCGTGAATCGAGTGCACCATCTGCACGTCCGCTTCACTCAGCGTTACGCCGACCTTGCGCGCGACGAGGAGTGCGGCTTCTACGCCTTCGGTGCGCGCCGCGGTTTCGATGAGTCGTTTCGCCTTTGAATCGGGCTTGAGCATTAGTGTTCTTCCTTTCATGTCCACGACGTGGTGAGTTCGTGCCTCACGCGCGAGATATGCATGGGCGATCCGCTGAGGTGCCCCTCCATCTCCGCGCGCATTCCGATGAGCAGCGCCGACAGGTGATCCATATGGTCCCCGCCGCCGCGAACGATGTACTGAAACGCTCCGCGCTCAGTCGCTCGGGCGCGAACGCGCTGCATGTCCGCGCGCAGCCGGTCGTGATTCGGAAGCACAAGGCGTCTCTCGACCACGAGAGACCGCAGGCGATCCACGCACGTCGTCTTCACGGCGGGCGACGCCCATGGATACGACACGAATCGCATCCCCGCGTTCCTGAAGAGTGCTTCGAGGGCGTACGCCTCGCCCTGGTCGCTGAAGACGGTTCTCGTCTGGTACTTGCGCGCGAGGGCGCCAACCTGGTGCACAAGCTCATCCGCCCCGATTCGCGCGCCCCGAACATTGCGCGGCGACCACGACATGGCCTCGTACACGCGCAGAATCGGTTTGGCCGGCCGGTAATCTGGATTCGGCAGCGGCTGACCCTCTGCGTCGAAGATTTGAGCCATCTGCCGGTTGAACGCCGCGCGAAACTGGATATGCGCACCCCGCGGCCCGCGCTGCTCACGGACGCGTGGATCGTTCACCTCGACCCAAAGGTTCGCGTCGTTGTCGTCAATTACGGGGAGCATCCAGCCGACGACCAGCGCGGCCCAAACGTCGTGCCGCATCTGCGAGGGGTCGCAGCAAACCGCCGTACCGCACGGCTCGTAGGCGGCCTCGCACCCGCCGCACATGATTCGCGCCGGCAGCAGCTCACATGACAGCCCAGCGCCTGCCGCGTTCGCGTCCTCAATCGCCGACGCTGGGAATACCGCGGTCTCGGCGTCCGCGAATTCCGCCGCCTCGTCGGTTCGTGCAGCGATTGGATTTCGCTGCTCGAGGTCCGCGATTCGCTCCGGAGTCCACCACGAGGGATTCGCCACACGCCCGCGCGTGCGCAGGATCACCAGGTCCGCGCTGGGCTTGCCGAATCTCTCGACAAAGAGATCGTAGATTGGGCCGAAGGGCTGCCAAGGCGCCCCCACGGGGTGAAACACCGCGCCGCCAAGCAGTCGCCCCAGCACACCGTTACGGAAGTGGTCGTAGTTACGGACGCCCTCCTCTTCGCCGATCATGCGGGGTGCCTCATCGATGAACGCCCCGGCGCAGAACACCGACAGCGCACTCGCGCCCGCACGGTCGATGGGAACCGGCGTCACCTCGATGATCGCGCCCGACGGGTGCCGCAACTTCACCGACGTAATGGTCGGCTCGCCCACCACGATGCTCGCGATCGCCGGCGACCGCTCGATGCCAGCCAAGAGATGCGACATAACCGGCCGCGTCCCATCGAGTTTCAGCGCCGCGACGAAATACCGAATCAGGTCGCCGAGCCGCACGCCCCAGGCGTCCACCGTCTGACTCGCAAAAACGATGAGGGCGGCCCCGAAGAGCGACTTGGCCACTCGGATGGCGGAGACGTCCAGCACCTCCGCCGGCCGCGCCGACGGAAGCAGCAAGACGTTTCCCCCCACCATTTCACGCACGTCCGGATCGCTCGCCAGGTCGCCCAGCGGCAGGCCCTGCACAATGCGGCACTTGGCCCGCTGCACCGGCGTGGCCGTCGTGAGGCCGAAATACTTCGGCGACGTCAGGATCGTTTCGAGTGTCGGAACGGGCGCTGTCACTTCGACGGCTCCTCGGCCGCGGCCGTGTAGAAGAGGGGTGGGCCAGCCGGCGCGGTCTTCTTTCGGGCCTCTGCCATACGCGCCGCGTACTCGTGCGCGTTGCGCAGATGACTCGAGGCCTTCTCGTCGGCACTGAGGGCTGTTGCGACCGTGTCGCGCTGCTCCTTGCTGCCCTCTGGCATGCGCTCGGCCAAGTCGGAGTAGTAGTTCGCCCACTTCGCGGCGCGGGCCGCCGCGGTCACCAGGTAGCCCGTATGGGGATCGAGCTGCCCACCCCCGACGACGCTGGCGATCGTCGCCGCGGCCGACCGCGCCAGCGACTTGGCGGCGACGTGGTAGCGGCGCGTGGGGAGGTTGGCGGCCGGTGGCGTAAGGGCGACGCGCTCGACCATGTGGGGCTTGCCTTTGTGGGCCTTGCCGCCAAGCCGCGGGATGGCCGTTGCGCCGGGGGGGATCCCCCTGCCGCCGGCCTTGCGTTCCTGCCTTGCCCGCTCTTGCTCGCCGGTGGGCGCCGGCTCACCGTCCGGCAGTTCCAGGACAGGGAGCGTCTCGAGCACCTTCTCGGGGCCGCCGCACTCCTTCTGAGCGCCGTGGATGCCGCGCTGGGCCATCGTCAGTTCACCCCCGCGGTCTTGATCGCCTGAAGGCGAACCGCCTCGTGCAGCGCCGCCACGATCCCGATGGCCAGGTAGGCGACGTCGCGGTCCGGCAGCTCCTCCAGCGTCGGGTCGATGCGCGCCCATTCGGCCACGTGCTCGAGGCGAGCGACGAGGGCAGCGGGCAGGGCCGCGCGGGTGCGCTCGGCGTAGCCCACCATCTCCAGGGCTCGGCGGGCCCGTTCGCGGGGCGTGCCGTCGCCGACGGCGAGGCGCTCCACGGCGCTGCGCAGGAACGCCATCGCGTCGGAGAGCGGGGTGTGGGGCGTCTTGGGGTCATTCATCGTTCGTGCTCCTGAAAAAGCGTCTGAGGGCAACGTCGCGAAAAGGCGCCCGCCTCCCACGGCTCCGCGGAGCGTGGTGATCGCATCCAGCGCCGACGGGCGGGCGTGGCTGGCCACGGTTCTTGCCAGCGGCAATCCCTTGCGCCGGTGCTTCCCGTGGCGACCGCTCGGAGAGGGCGGCCCGAAGTTCTGAGCACGCGGCGGCGGGGCAATGCGTGGGGAAACTCCTTTGAGCGACGTCGCAATCAACGCCGCGATGCTGCGCGTACGCGTGCCATAGGTATTGGAGATAGGCCCGCCCGTGCGCTGGCTTCGAGAGCCAGTGCGGATCGTGTGTCTTCGCGTAGTTGGCTGAGACTTGGCCAACCGAGGAGGGGCAACGATTCGAAAAAACGCCCGCGCCGCTGGCTGCCACACCGTGCTTCGGAGCGGACCTAGCACGGGCGAATTTTGAGAAACTGCGAGTGTCGGGCGATGTCGCCCATAACAGGGTGTTCCGCTCGACCTCCGAAATTGCCAGTTTGGCGAGGGTCGGAGCGCGACGCGCGGTTTCCGGGAGACAGCCAGGCGGGGGCTGGCCGGCGCCCTCGGCGCGGTAGTCGCTACCCTTTCGGCACTTCTGGCACGCATCTGCCGTGGCGGGGAAAGAGGGTGCGGAGAGAGAGAAGAAGAAGAAACCGATCTTCCACCACCCACTTTCTGCACTTGTGTTCCACGTGCCAAAAGTGCCGAAACACCCCCCTCCATTCGCTCACACTCACGCCGTAGACGTGCCGAAAGTGCCGAAAGGTTCATGTCCGCCGCCCTCTTGGGTTGACGTCGAAGCTGTCGCCCGGTGGACGGCCGCCATTTGACGGAGCGGGAGGTTGCGTGCGGATGAGGTTCCGCTCTACGAGCATGGCCAGAGCCGGCTTGATCTCCTTCGACTCAGCGTGAACCGCCCGCCGGGCATCGCGCTCGCTGAACTCGGCGATCCCCTTTCGCTGGACCCATGCCCACACGCGTTTCGCTAGCTCCGTATCCTCGTCCGCCCCCATGGCACCGAACGCGGCAACGGCATGCGCCAGGAAGTACACACCGATATTGGCGCCCCGCTGGAACGTCTCGAGAGGGATTTCGGCCGGCAGCTTGTCGAGCCGGCCGGCCCAATCGCCTACGTGCAGTACGCCGGCAATCCGACAGACGGTGCCCACGAGCTTGTTCGCCCAATCCGCAATCGGCGAGAGGTCGCCGTCCGGCCCGAGACGCGGTTCGAGCTCCGTCTGGAACGCTGCACGCGCACGGTCCGCTTCGGGCGACATACGGAGCGCGCGCTCGTCGCCTCCAAGGCGCAGCAACTTATCGAGCGCGGTCGTGTACGCGAACGCTGCCGATTCGGGCACTGCCGGCGGGTCCACCTCGCGCATCCCCAGCGCCGTCGTCGGCATCGCATATAGGAAGCGCGCAAGCAGCCCCTTACCGCGGAATCCATCCTTACTCGCGAGTCCCGCGATCACGCTCGGCTGCACCGTGAGCACCATCGTCAAGAGAGGTCGCACGAGGTGAATCGGGGGCCGCCGCACGCGATCAACTACGTGGTGATCCCCGGGGTGAGCCTTCAGGTAGATCTCGAAATTGCCCCCACCGTTCGCGCTGTAGCGCCCGGCCATGATTTCGAAAGGCCCGCCCTCGGCGGAGATTAGGCCGACACGTTCGGCATTCTCCTGCATGACCATCGCGAGCGCCTCCGTCGTGCAGTCGTCCACGACGAGGCGAGGAGCGTGTAGCTCCGGCAGGTCCGCGAACTTGGCCTGCAGCTCTCGCGCGGCCTGCATAGCGTCTCCGCCCTCGTAGACCTTGCCCTTGATCGCGGCGGTCGTCGCGGTCTCGATCTTCCCGGCCAGCACCTTGCGCTCAAGGGCGCGGTCGTCAATCTTGGGCGCAAGCCGCTCGGCTTCCTCCCGCATCCACTCGAATAGTGGCCGCGTACCGTCGGCGAACACCGCGGACTTGCGCTCGCCCGGCTTGAGCGCGACCACGATGTACAGGTTTGTCGGCTCCTCCCATCGCACGTGCACGCGGAACCTGCGCGAGACCGCCAGACTCACGGTACCGAGCGCCACGCAGGCGGAGAGATCGACGGGCGTCTGTGTGAATTTCGATTCGCTGCACGCCCAGGCGTTTAGCCACGGCGGCAACGCCTCGACCGGGAACTCCGGTAAGTCCATTGCGTCGAACGGCTCGGGTTCGGGCCACGGTTCGGCCGCACCGTTTGCCCTCGACTTCGCGCGGATCTCCGTCATGAGGTCGACTACCGTCATGCGTGCGCCTTCTTTCGGCGCTTCTCGGCGTCAACCTTCGCGAGCTTGAATGGCAATCCCGCTGGCGATCTCACCCCGATAGCGCTGCACTCGGCGAGCTTGCTGCAGTGGTATCCGAGGTTCCTGCACAAGCGCGGCTTTCCGGAGATCGAATCGAGCTTTCGCTGAATCGCCTTTGCCCCGTCGTATCGTTTCGGATCGCACGCGCTGATTGCGTCGAAGAGATCGGCGCCGCCGGGGAACGCATGCAGCACCGTGGCGAGGCTGAACCATTGCTCGTAGGTAATGCTCGCGACGTCCGATCCGCAGTGCTGGACGAATTCGCAGCGCTCGGCGAGAACGTCGAGCTCGTTGCGGTGGAGCGGCAGCGGTTTGCGCCATGCGGTGGTGGGCTCAGCCCTGACGGGGGCCGGTTCGTCCACCGCCTGGGGAATTCTCGCGGCATTGGTTCTCGGCCAATCGGTGAGCACCTCGATCTGCACGTCGTCCGCGTACGGCTCCAGCGAGATCGGGTGAACGAACCGAGTGCCGTTTCCGCCGATCCACGTCGGGCGACAATCCGCATTCAGAGCGCAAAGCGGAAGCCCGAGCACCACGCCGTCTCCCGCGGGAGCACCCGGATAGATGCAGTTCACCTCTTGGTGGCCGGTACGTGCTGCGATTCGTTTGGCCATTGCGTGCGCGTCGCGGGATGCCACGCCGCCGTCGAGGAGCGCCCGCGCATGGAGTCCCATGCCGGACTTCGAAACCGCGACGATCGGTGGGCTAAGTCCCTCGTCTCGGACGACGTCGAGGAGCACATCGAGTGCAGCGCGCGGGTTGTGCGGCGCGCCGTCCGCCTTGTCGTGATTGGAGCCGTCGATGTCCCACGCGAGCTCCAGGGTGGTGGCCTGGTCTCCGCCGTGCAGTGCGCCGAGGAGGAGATCGCCACGGAGATGCGCGTCAAGGAGATCGGCAGGGTCGCCATCCTCTCGGCGCCAGCGACCGGCGAATACCGCTCGCCGATCACGTCGGCCAAGCAGAGGGAGTAGGGCAGCCGCGGCGGTCAAGCGACACCTCCCGCCACGGTGCAGAGCTCACAAGCCGCAACGCGCCGCTCGACACGCTCCGCGACGTGCTCCAGGTTCGCCACGCAAAGGCCGCAGACCGCGTACGCGATGCGAGGTCTCATGGGTCGAACGTAGACACCTACGTATCCAGTGCGCGCGGAGCCGCACCCGGAGCACGGCTGGCCGCTCACGGCTGCAGAGAGCCACGCGGGGGCGTCGGCGATCGGTGTCGCGCTCATGCATCCCCCGCGATCTCGTCGGCCAGGTTCTCCACCACCGACCGCCACGAATCCGTGGGCTCGTCGTCCAGGGCGTCGCGCACGTCATCGTCGAGCGTTGAGCCGGCAGCTGCTACGTCGTCGGCCAGCGCTTCCACGCGGGCCGCCACGATGGCGTCAAGGCCCGCTTCGCGGAGAATGCGCTCGGTCTCAATCTCTCTCACACGCGCCTCGAGTCGTGCGCCGAGCTCCTCGCGCATCACGTTTTCAGGCGGTACGACCTTGCCCGCCGCGTGCTCCTCCATCTTGCGATCGAGCCACGCAATGAGCTGCGGCGCGGTCATCGCGTTCAGCTCGTAGCGATTCGACTGATACCAGCCGTGATCCGCGCTGCTTACGTAGGCGGCGGTCGGCTTGTACTTCTTCGCAGACGGAAGGCGCTCGCATTCGAGCTTCATCGCCTCGGCTTCGGCGCGCTCCAAGCCGAGATTGACGATCTCGATCGTGCGCTCTGGGCGCGCGCGAGTCGCCTCGCACAACGACTGATAGATCATTGTGCCGTATGCGTCGGCGTCGTGGATGCAAAAGATTTCGATCGGCTCGTCCGTCTCACCGAGGGCATCGATTAGATCCCGCGCAGCCCTCGACGCGAATCCCTGCGAGGTCATGAGTGCGCAGTCATGACGCTCGGGCCATTTGTCGGCGCGCAGCGTTTCGAAGAAACCCTCTTTCTCGACGTACAACACCTTGTTGAAGGTCCAGGGAGGCCGCTCGTATTTTTCAACCGTCAGGGTGCCGAGTCCGATCTCCTCTCCCGTATGCGGGTGGATCAGGACTCCGCGCTCGTTGCGATACATGCCCTCGATCGGGCCGTTGTCGTTCTCGTAGTCGGTGATGATGCTGGTGAACGTCTCATAGGCCAGCTCTCCGACCTCGCGCAGCACGAACGGTCGAACCTGGTAATACAGGTTGCGGAGGTTGAATCGATACTTCCCGTCGCCGCTGGCGAGCGCGATGGCGGCGGCGATATGATCGAGAACGGAGTCTTTGAAGGTCCGACGATACTCCGGCGCGGCGCGAAGGATGCCAGCGGCCTTCTTCGCGCGATTGACCGCGGCGCGTATGGCTTCGTCGAGTAATGCCTTGAACGGCGCGAGATCGGGCGACTTCCCATCGCTCGTGATGGGGATGTGCGGCGTCTGGATATTGATCTCGATCTGGTAGTCGTTGCCGCCCGAGGGCAGCGATTCGCCACTGTAATGGCAGCCGCTAACCTGGACGTGCTTGTCGTAATCGTAGAGCGACATCGCGGCGGCGGCGACGGTGCGGTTCACCAGAAGCACCACCCCGCTCTGCGGGGGTCGCCCTTTGGCCCACGCCTCGACTACGACCGGCAGGGTCGCCTTGCATTTGCCGCTCGTCCGGCCGCCTATCTCGATGACTCCCAGCGCCTTGCCGTAGCCGGGCAGGTGAGGTTGCTCTCCGAGCACACCGAGGCGCTTCGGCGTGACCTCCCGCGCATGCTCGCGCGCTGCGACCAGCAGGGCCTCCGCCTCGCGACGGGACAGATCCCGTACACGACGATTCAGGAAGGGCGCTGCGATCTGGCCGGCCTTGCCACCCGAGCATCCGTCGAGCCGCTCGACGAGCGCACGCGGCGAGACGTTCTCCGCGGCCGCCGTGCAGAGCTCGAAAAAGCTGTCCGAGTCGTACCAATACGGCGACGACGCGCCCTTGTAGCTCTCCGCGCCGGCGCGGTCGGCGGCAAGCTGGGCCCAGTCGAGCATGTCGCTTTCGACGCGGCCGAATGACACGCCGACCTGAGTGCCGGCGCCGTCCCACGTCAACGTCGACTTGACGATCGTTTCGCCGTTGTCGCGAGGCTCGAGTTCAAGTTCGCGGCCACGGGTACGGACAACAAGCCGACCTCCCGTGCAGAGGACTAGGCCGACGACTACGCGAATCCCGTTGCCGAGCGCGCCACGCGTAGGCAAGCGGATAAGTTTGGAGGAGCGCAGCGGACGCCCGATGCTGAATAGGTAAGCAATCTCCTCGTCGGTGCCGTCGATACCCGGTCCGTCGTCCTTCACCCACGTGAGCACATCGGTATGCTCGAACGTGACGTGCGCGCCGGCGTCGAGCGCGTTGTCTGCGAGTTCCTTGAACGCCAGCTTCAGAAGGCTCGGCTGCGGGACGCCCGCCTTCTGTGCGAGCGTCGCCAGGTTGCGGAAGAGCGAGACCTCTGACCGCTCGAATTGGAGCGGCGTAACCGTGCTTTGCCCCGCCTCGGTAGGCGTCGAATTTTCAAACGCGAGGGCCGTCATGTCGCCACCCGCCTCGCCCCGACCTTCGAGAACGCGACCGCCTCCGGATCGCTGTCGTTCTGTGGCTTGGCGTCGCGGAGAACGAGACGTTCCTCGACGTACGCGAGCACGTCGACGGTGCGCGCCACGACCAGCCGTCGCTCTCGCGTGGTCGGCCACGCGCCGGCGCGAGCCAGGCGCAGATAGTCGCGGCGAGGCAGCCCGCACACGCCTTCGACCGATCGCTGTGTGACCAGCACGGGGCGCGCGGCTTCTTCGCGCGCGATCCGGCGAACGTCCTGTTCGTCGAGTACTTGGGTAGCCATTTGGCGTCGTCCTCGCCTTGTCCGGTTGGCTATCTGCGCGCGGCCCCTGTCATGGCCGCTACAGCGCGCTGCTCCTCGGGCGAGAGCGCTTGGGTGTGGGCGACGATGGCGTCCTCCACCACTTTCGACTTCGGGACGCGGCGTACGACGGCGATGGCATCGACCGTGCGCCGGACGTCTGTCGGGAGCGAGTAACCAACCTGCTCGCGATCCATGGCTTTCAGCCTCCTGCGGGACCTACGTTTCGCGGTCCTTACAGAAGGCCGGGCAGAACTCGCCGCGTTTCGGTTTCAGTCGCCGGATCGCACGAAATAAGCGGGTTTTCGCTCGCTCCCGTGGTTCTCAATTTTGCCGGCCCGTTCGAGCGCGGCGAGCGCTTGACGTACGCGCGCCATGCTCCCGCCGTTGAAGCTTCGGATCTCTCTCGCGCTGCTGCCGGGGTTGGCCTCTACCGAATGCAGAATTCTGCTCACGAACGCCGCGCGCGCCGACTGGCTGCGCAGAGCTCGCCGGATGATCTCCACGGCCTGAGCGGGCGCCCGCTTGCGTGTCGGGCCACCGCCTCGGCCGCCGGGTGTGAGCCGTTCGTGCCGTTCTCCGAGTACTTTGCGGACGGCAGCCACGAGCCCCTCAGGTCGCGGCATGTCGGCAGGCAGCACCGCGAGTGCGTGGGCGACTAGGGTTGCGGCGTCCCTGCGGTGCAGGGGAGGCGTGCAGGCCTCGACCCGTAAGTGAAAGCGGAGCGGCCCGCACCATACCTCCCGGACGTCGAAGTTGGGATCGTCGAACCAGAAGGGCACCGCTCGCTTGCTTTGCTCGCGGTAGTAGGCCGCGATCTGCGCTCGGTCGCCTCTCGGGAGGTCGCCGGCACGCATGGCGAGGAGCATGACCGCCGCCGCCGCGGCGCGGGTCTCGTACGCGTCGACCGTCGCCACGTCCTCGGACGGCAGACGCTTGGGCAGGAGCCAGCCACCTCGGTCCAGCGCGACAAAACCTCGGGGCACGACCTGCCGGGGCCGCCGGGGCGCACGCATCCTGACTTTGCTATGCTGCGTTGCAGGCACGACTCGTCCTCGTGTCTCCCGCGGCTCGCCGTCTCGTCCACGGCGGGCCGCTTGCTTGTCAGCGTACCACCCGCAACCGAGGGCGCCCGAGTTGGGCCTGCAGGTCCGCAGCGCGCTCGTCGTCGCCCGCCACGATCGCCTCTGCGATCTGCCTACGCAGCGCCGTCTCCTCGTTGGCCACGGCGTTGGCCACGGCGTTCTGAGGGGACTGAGGGGCCCCAGGCGGGGTAGGGGACGACGGGTTTTCGCGCCCTTGGCGCTCGGCGAGAACGGCTCTTGCGCTTGAGGTGCTAGCGCCGTAACTGGCATGCGGGTTCAAGTCCCGCCCTTCGCACTCCGAAGCCCGGAAAAGGCGGGGTTTCGTCAGGCGGCCCGAGCCGAAATCGAAGCCCCGGCCGAAACGCGGGCGAGCCCCAGCGGAGGGTCCGGCAGGGCAGGGAAGACCTCGCCGAACACCTCACGCACCGCCTCGGCCTCGCGGATGTTGCCCTCGGTCGCTCGGAAGCAGCAAGAGAGCCCCTCACGTCAGAAGAAATCGCGCCCTAGGCGCCATACGGACGGGAGGGACCAGGCGGCCCGCCGAACGGACCGCTGCGTCACCGCGAACGCCGCCCGGCTCGATCGAGCTCTCCTTGGATTCGAGCCGGCGCGGCGTCGGCCCGAGCGATCGGCCCGCCGGTTTCGACACGCCGCACTCGAAGAAGAGCGATCGGCCCGCTCTCGCTCGCGCCCGGCCTGTTCTTGCTGACGAAATGCCCGTCGGTTGTCGCGGGGCGGCCGTTGATCACCGCGGGGCGGCCGTTGATCACCGCGGGGCGGCCGTTGATCACCGCGGGGCGGCCGTTCGTCATGGCGAGTGACTCTCTGCGATTGGTGACGGGTCGTGCGGCAGCGATCGACGGCCCCTGGTTCAAGGCAAGAGGTCCTCTCGTTCTCGAAAGCGGCCCGTTGCGCACGACGACGGATCCACCAGGCAAAGAGAACGGCATGGTTGGACGGACGAGCGGTCCTTCGATCGTCGTCGCCGGTCCGCGAAGAGGTGAGGGAGGCCCGCTGGTCGGGAACAACGGTCGCCTACGAAGAGCAAGAAGCCCTTCGGCCAGAACGAAAGGTCCGCCGGCAAGAACGCAAGGCCCGCCGGCAAGTAGCCACGGGCCGTCATGAGGGACGAGCGGTCGTCCTCGGAGCCCCGACGGTCCGCTTGCAGAAACCGCAGGCCCGCTCGCCAAAACCAGCGGCCCGCAACGGAAGACGAACGGCTGTCTCGCGATGAACAACCGTTCATCAGGAAGGACGAACGTCCCGCTCTCGAACGACGACGGCTCGCAAGCAATGAACGACGGCCCGCGAGGAAGCGACGACGGTCCGCAAGGAAGAGACGACGGCCCGCGAGGAAGCGACGCCGGTCCGCAAGGAAGCGAAGACGGCCCGCGAGGAAGCGACGACGGTCCGCAAGGAAGAGACGACGGTCCGCAAGGAAGAGACGACGGCCGTTACGCAGATACGGACGGTCCGGTGGCCGGGGACGATGGGCCCTTCGCCGAGAACCGTGGGCCGCCTTCGAGCAAAGGCGGCCGTTTGCTCGAAACGAACGACAACGACGAGCGCAAGAGCGGCTGCGGGGCCGTGCTGCGTCCCTACGCCGCGCGTTCTTCCGTCATGCTCGGCGCCGCCAGCCGCGGGCCCCGCAGGTTCAGGCGCACCGGCAAGACGATCATCGGGATTCCCGCGTGCTGCAATCGGCGCTGGATCATGAACGCGGTCTCGTTGTGCAAAATCCGCGAGACGAACGTCTCCTCTTCGAAGATGAGCTGTCCGGCGACGAACAAGGCCTTCGGGTACTTCTGGATGAGATCCGTCGCCATCTTGCTGCCTTCGACGGCGACCTCGATGCCGGTCGAGAACGCGCTTTCGGCGGGAAGCCCGAGCCACGCCGCGTACTGAACGTACTTGTCGAGCTGCTCCTGCGTCCGTCGTTCGAGCTCGTGCACCTCGTCCACGCCCTTGAACACGCCGGAGTCGATGACGGCGACCGAACAGAAAACGATGCCCTTGAAGTGGCCGGGGAACATCCGCAGCAGCGTGAGAAGGGCGTGACGTCCCAGGCCGCCGTATCCTCCGACGAAGAGAACCGCCACCGGCTGCCGGCGGTCGATGCCCTTCGCGGCCTGCTCCAGGCTCGCGACGCTCGGCTTGGGCACGTTTTTGAGGTCGGGCAACGGATCGGCGAGCTCGAGATCGAGCCGGCGGATGGCCGCGACCACCTTCCTGTAGTGGAGGCTGATCCAGAAGCAGACGCTGACCAGCACCCCGGTGACGACCAGCGTGATCCACCCTCCCGCCCTGAACTTCTCGAAGACGGTCACGACGAGGATCGTCAGGCAGAGCCCCAGGCCGATCAGGTGAATCGGCAGGTGGCGGAACCAGTGGGGGTGCTCTTTGCGATGCTGGATCCAGAACCGCACCATCCCCAGGTTCGACAGCGAGAACGTGAGAAACACGTTGATCGAGTACATGACCACGAGCTTCTCGACGTTTCCGTGCGTGTAGAGGAGGGCGAAGATCGACGTCGATCCCATGAGCAGGACGCCGTTCTGCATGCTCAGGCGCTCGGAGAGAGCCGCGAACCGGTGCGGGAGCCAGGAGTCGACGGCCATGTTCGCCATGACGCGCGGCCCGTCGACGAACCCGGCCTGGGCCGCGATGAGCAAGAGGCCCGCCTCGGACGCGAGCGCGATCGTGACGAACCAGGAACCGACGTGCATCCCGTTGATGTGCCAGTTGCCGGCAACGCGCTCGAGCAGGACCGCGTTCATCGTCCGGTCTTCCGCCGGCTCGGCGTGCACCAGCAAGTACGCCAGAATGATGCCGCCGGCCGTGAGCGCCAGCGACGTGGCCATCAGCCCCATCGTGCGCTTTGCGGTGCGCACCCTCGGCTCGCGCATGATCGGGACGCCGTTGGAGACGGCCTCGATGCCGGTGTACGTTCCGCCTCCCAGCGAGTACGCGCGAACGAACAGCATGAGCGCGCCGAAGGCTCCGAGCGAGGCGATGGTGTGTCGGAAGTTGACGGTCGTCTCGTGGGCGACCGATCCGAACTCGCCGAGGTTGCCGAAGATGGCGACGACCAGCAGCACCGCGTGCGTGATGACGAAGGTCGCGAAGATCGGCAGGATGGCCTGCACGGACTCCTTGACGCCACGGATGTTCAGGACCGTGAGGACGCCGATCGCGACGAACTCGACGAGCAGCTTCGCTCGCTGCGCGGGGTCGGCCCAGGTGCCGACGTCGGCCGCCTCCAATGCGACCGCGTCGTGGCCGAACCAAGCGCGCGGAATCATGCTGAAAATGGCATCTCCGCCGGCCGCGATCGAGACGGTGATCGTCAAAACGTAGTCGACGAGGAGGGCGCACCCGCTGACGACGCCGAAGCGCGGCCCGAGGAGTTTCGTCGCGACCACGTAGCCGCCGCCGCCGGAGGGGAAGTGCTCGATAATGCGCGAGTACGCGTACGAAATGACGAAGACCGTGAGCGCCGTCCCGACGGCCAGCCCGACGGCCAGGGACGAATAGTCGCGGCCGTCGTTGACGAGCTCGCGGAAGGCGGCCTCCGGACCGTAAGCCGAGGAGGACAGGCCGTCGGCGCCCAGCCCGACCCAGGCCAGCATCGCAACGAGAGAGATCGCGTGAAATGTCTCTTGGGACCGGACGTCCTTCGGCGCGCCGAACAGAAGAGCGCGTATTTTCTTCCACATCGTGGGACGGCCTCGCGTCTTCCTTCTCGTCGCGCGGGCCGCACCATAGTGCAGCCTCAGCGGTCGTCAAACCGCCGCGGCTTACTCGTACATCACGTACTCGGGCGGCGGAGCCAGCGCGAGGACCTCGGCCGGCGTCATGAGCTGGCCGCCGTTTTGCCGATCCTCGTCGAAGAACAGCTTGAACCCGGCGTGTACACCTTTGCTCGTGAAGCCCATCAGGTAGTCGTACGTCTTGATCTTCGCGCTCTTGGGCCCCAGCCCGTCGACGCTCTTGATCGTCGCAACCCCCGGGTAGGGGCGGATGGCGCTCTCGTCCTTGACCACGCAGGTGTGCACCTGGTGGAAGACGAGAGCCTTCTCCGGCAAGTTGCCCTCCGTCACGATGGACGACAGGTACGCCGCCACGTCGTTGATCATCTCGCCGGTGGTCTGGCCGTAAACCTTCCCGGGTTTCTGGCCCGGCTTCATGGCCCATTCGGGGTCGAGCGCCACGCCAACGTCCGGCTCATGCAACCACTTATCGAACTGGCGCACCTCGGTCAGAAAATCGGACTGGCCAGGCTGGATGTTGAGGAGGAGAAGCGCCCGCGCCGCGCGAGCCTCTCGCAGGTACTCCTCCACGGCCGCGTCGTTGACGCGGCGGCGGTACTTGCCATCGGACCCGGCGCCGGACTGCACGACGACGGCGATGAGCTCGAAGACGGGCATGATCTTCCGGTTCACCGCGTACTTGTCGGCGTAGCTTTGGAGCATCCTCGCCTTGACCGGTAGGTTTCCCTCGAGCCGACCGAGGGCAACGCCTCCACCCGGCGTCCCGCAGAAGCCGACCAGCTCGTAGCCCGGAAATAGGGTGCGCCCTCCCCGCGGAAGCTCGGGCCCGGCCGGCGGCTGCAGGGG
>CALKVG010000633.1 GCA_937998045.1 uncultured Myxococcales bacterium | reverse complement strand
GGCCGACGGGTGGTCGGCTGCGGCGAAAGGCGCCTGAGCGCCCCGCTTCGGGAGCGCCGTGGCCGGATCCTCCTTCGCGGTCAAACTCATCGCCGCGGCCGTGAGCGCATCCGACGCCGCGGGACGCGCGGATGCGGCGGGCGCCTGAGGCTCGGTCGCGCCGAGCGCTCGTTGCTCCTGGGCCGCAGGTCGTGCCGCGGCCCCACCGAACGGCGGCGCGACGGAAGCAGCGGATCCCGTACCTTCCACGGAGGCGCCCCCTTCCCGCAGCGTGCCCTGGTGGCGGGCGACTACGAAGATCGCGGCCCCAGCCAGGAACGCCGACACGGCGATCGAGGCCACCATGACCACCGTCGCCGATCGACGCATCCCCGGCGAGGGCGCGGGGACCGTGCGCACGTGGGCCTCATCGCTCTGCGACGCGGCGCGTTCGCGGACCGAGAAGCGCGCCGACGCGGGCGAGGGCAGCGCGACCGGGGGCGGAGTCGGCTCGAGCATCGCGGGGTAAGGCGTCGCCGGGAACGTCGGCGAGAACGACTCCGTGCCCTGTCGCATCATGCGCGGCGTGTCGAGTTCCATGCTCCCCGTCGCGGCGGCGCGGTCGACGGCAGGCGCCCCTGCCGGCGGCGCCCCGCCCGCAGCCACCGGTACGAGCGGCGGCGCGCCGATGGCCATGGTGGGAGGCGCCATCGCAGGCTCGGTCGTTCTCGGAACCTGCGCTCGAGCCGCCGGCTGCTCCTTGCCCAGCGCGCGCTTGAGGTTCCGCAGACTGGCCGCGAGCGCGAAGGCGTCGCGCGGGCGGGCCTCCGGCTGCTTGGCCAGGACGGCGAGCAGGAGGGCGTCGAGCTCCTTGGGCACGGCCACGTACCGCGAGAGCGGCGTCGGCATCTTGTGCAGGTGCGCCGCGGCGATGCGGTGCGGGTCGCCCTCGTCGTCGAACGGACCGCGCCCGGCGATCATCTCGTAGAGCACGAGCCCGGCGGCGTAGATGTCCACCTTCGGCGTGGGTCGCTCGCCTCGCAGCTGCTCGGGGGCGGCGTAGCGAAGCGTTCCGAGGAACCGCCCGGCCGTCTCGCGGTTCGCCGTGTCGAGCAGCGACAGGATGCCGAAGTCGAGGAGCTTGGTCACGGTGATGCCGGACGACGTTCGGTGCAGGAAGATGTTGTCCGGCTTCACGTCGCGGTGGATGACGCCTTTGTCGTGCGCGTGGTCGAGCGCATCGAGGAGGTCGATCGCGATGTGGTACGCGTGCGCGAGCTCGAGATGCCACTTCTTCTCGAGCACGAGGCGCAGCGACTGTCCGTTCAGCCGCTCCATAACGAAGTACGGCCGGCGGGGCTCGTCGGCCGTGACGCCCGCGGTGATCACTTCGACGATGCTCGGGTGGTGCAGGCGAGCGAGCGTGCGCGCCTCGTTTTGCATCCGGCGAGCGAGATCCTCGCGTGTACCGAGCTGCGGATGGAGCGTCTTGAGCACGTAACGCTTGCCTATGGTCGTGTCCTCGACCTCGTAGACCGTGCCCATTCCCCCGCTGCCGATCCGGCGGACCACTTGATATACGGTTCCGGGGACTAGCTCTCCCGGTTCGTAATCGCGCGCCTTCTGCAACATCGGGGGCCGCCACGATAGCACAGCCGTGGCGCCGAAGCATCCAACGCTCAGGAAGGGCCGCCTGCCGCGCCGATCCAAGCGGAATTGGCGAGGTACCACCGTACGGTCTCGCCCAGCCCCTCCGCGAACGCCACCTGCGATCTCCACCCGAGCTCCCGCGCGGCCTTCGCGCCGGCGAGCGCGTACCGGAAATCGTGCCCTGGCCGGTCGGGCACGAGCGTGATGAGCCGGCGCGAAGTCCCGGCCGGACGGCCCATCGCCTCGTCCACGGCGTCGGCGATGCGCTCGACCGTGATCCGATTCGGTAGCGCTTCGGTGCCAGCGAAGTCGTACGTCTCGCCTGGCCGACCCAGCGAAAGCGCGCTCGACAGCGCGTCCACCTGATCGGCGACGAACAGCCATTCGCGTACCTGCTCGCCGACGCCGTACAGCGGGATCGGCTTGCCTGCGATGGCGCACGCAATGGTGCGTGCCACGAGTTTTTCCGGCAGCTGCCGGGGTCCGTAATTGTTCGCCGAGTGCGTGATGATCACGGGCAATCCGTGCGTCACGTGCATCGCGCGGGCAAAGAGGTCGGCGCTCGCCTTGGAGGCGGCGTACGGCGATCGCGGCGCGTACGGTGACGATTCGTCGAACCTGCCCGTCGGCCCGAGCGATCCGTAGACCTCGTCGCTCGATACGTGGACGAGGCGGCAGGCCCCCACGCCGCGGCCGGACCCCCAGGCCCGACGGGCTACGTCCAGCAGCGTGCAGGTCCCGGTGACGTTCGTCCGCACGAACGGGGTAAGGTCGGCGATGCTGCGATCGACGTGCGACTCGGCGGCCAGGTGCACCACGGCGTCGAAGTGGTATTCGGCGAACAGCCGCTCGAGGAGCGGGCGGTCGCAAACGTCGCCCCGGACGAATACGAGCCGCGGATCGCCCTCGGCGTCCGCGAGGTTCTCGCGGAGGCCGGCGTACGTCAGCGCGTCGATCACGACGAGGCGTTCCAGCGTCTCTTCTCCGGCCGGAGGCGGCACCGGAGACTCTGCGCGTGTGGTCCTCCCGCGGAGCGCCCGGTCGACGAAGTGGCTGCCGATGA
This sequence comes from uncultured Myxococcales bacterium, assembly GCA_937998045.1. Taxonomy (GTDB): domain Bacteria; phylum Myxococcota_A; class Polyangia; order Polyangiales; family Polyangiaceae; genus Palsa-1150. The sequence continues at coordinate 3,467 of CALKVG010000633.1, read as the reverse complement.
AGCCCGCGCCTCCGGTGACCAGCAGTCGTCGCGGGGCAAACGGGGGAGCGTCAGGCATCGAGCAACGACTCGACATACGCCCGGTAGTTGCTGGGCGGGTACTCCGCAATCACTCGGGCGACCTCGCTGGGGGACAGGTAGCCCGAGCGGAGTGCGACCTCTTCCAGACAGCCGACGTAGAGACCTTGCCTCGCCTGAATCGTGGCCACGAAGTCCGACGCCCCGAGCAGCCCCTCGCTTGTTCCCATGTCCAGCCACGCCATGCCGCGGCCGAGCGGGGTGACGTGCAGTCCGCCGCGGCGCAAGTACGCCCGCAGCACGTCGGTGATCTCGAGCTCGCCGCGCTCCGAAGGGGCCAGCTCCTTGGCGATGGCGACCGCCTCGTCATCGAAGACGTAGAGGCCCGGAATGGCGAGCTTCGAGCGCGGACGCGAGGGCTTCTCCTCGATGCTCGTCGGGCGTCCGGTCGCGTCGAGCACGACGACGCCGTACCGGGATGCGTCCTGCACAGGATACGCAAATACCGTGGCGCCATGCCGGCCGTGCGTGGCCTCACGCAAGTAGTCGAGGTGTCCCCACAAGAGGTTGTCGCCGAGAGCGAGCACCGCGGGCGAGCCGGCGAGGAACGACTCCGCCACGCGCAGCGCGTCCGCCACGCCGCGGGGCGCGTCCTGGACCGCGTAGCTGAGCTCGATGCCGAAGCGAGAGCCGTCCCCGAGCAGCTGCCGGAACTGCGGCAAGTGCGCCTGCGACGAGATGATGACGATCTGCCGAACGCCCCCGAGCATGAGCGTCGAGAGCGGGTAGTAGATCATCGGCTTGTCGTGCACTGGAAGCATGTGCTTGTTCACGCCGATCGTCAGCGGAAAGAGGCGCGTCCCTCGACCTCCAGCGAGCAGAATGCCCTTGTGGGGGCGGGGCTCGACGCGGTCGCGCACGGAGGGCAATTTACCACGCAAGGGGGCGCGGCTCCCGCTCGAAGCGGCGCAGCGCCGCCGGCGCGGCGTCGAGGAACGTCCGCTCGAGCCCCATTCCGCGCCTCGGCCCGAGTTGGGCAGCGCGCCGCTCAGGCGGTGGTTCTCAGGCGCACGACCGGGATCACGCGGGTCGTCTTCTTCTGGTACTCGCCGAAGTTCGGCGCGCGATCTACGACCATCTTCCAGACGCGGTCGCGCTCGGAGCCACGAACGACCTCGGCGCGCGCGGAGTACGTGCGGGCGCCCACCTGCACGGTCACGTCGGGCTTCGCGACCATGTTGTGGAACCAGCCCGGGTGCTGCGGGCTGCCCCCGTAAGATGCGATGATCAGCACATCGCCCCCGTCCTCGAAGGAAGCGACCGGCACTGTGCGCACCTTGCCCGTCTTGCGCCCAGTCGTCGTGAGGAGCGCGACCGGGAGCCCAGCTATCTTCGAGCCGACACGCCCATTGGACATGCGGTAAATCCCGACATGTGCAGCGATGAAGAGCCTCCCCAACGCGTTCATGACGCGCAGGGTATCAGCGTTTCCCTGCCGTGGGGCCGGGGCGTATCTGCGTCTTTCTGGCCCCCGGTGGCGCCCGCGACGCCCGACGAGCGCCCGGCATCGGACCCTTCATCATGATTTCGATGCGCACGCTGTTGTCGTCGAGTCCGTTCCTGCCGCCCGAGGCGCGAAAGGCGGTCGCAGAGGGTCGCTTCGATGCCTACTCGAAGCTGGTCAGCTTCGGGCTGAACGACTGGGAAGCCGCGGAGCTCCTGGACCGGCGCGAGGCCCGTGCACGCGGTGAGTCCTCCCCTTGGGTTCTGTGCTGACTCGCGAGCTCCGCGAGCTCGTGCTGGAATTCGCACCGAGCATGGACCCCAAGGAGCGATTCTCGAACCGGGTCGACGACTACGTAAGCTACCGCCCTAGTTACCCCGCCGCCCTCGTCGAAAGACTGACCGCCCTCGCAGACCTCCGGGCCGGGCGCGTCGTCGCGGACGTCGGCTCGGGCACGGGCATTCTCACGCGCCTCTTGCTCGATACCGGCGCCCGCGTCATCGGCGTCGAACCGAACGCTGCCATGCGCATGGCGGCCGAGCGGGCCCTATCGGGAGAAGAGCGCTTCGAGAGTCGAAGCGCGAGCGCAGAAGCGACGGGCTTGCGGGACGCATCCGTCGACCTCGTGATCGCCGCGCAGGCGTTCCACTGGTTCGAGCCTGTGCGCGCGCGCGCTGAGTTCGGGCGAATCCTGCGGCCCGGCGGAATCGTGGCGCTCGTCTGGAACCAGCGGAAAGACACGCCGCTGAACCGCGACTACGAAGCGATGCTCGAGCGCTACGCTCCCGACTACCGCAACGTACGCGAGCGCGACCGCGCCGCCGAACCGAAGATCCGCGCGTTCTTCGCCCCCGCGCTCCCTTCTCTGGCGACTTTCCCGAACGAGCAGCGCCTGGATGACTCGGGGCTGCGCGGTCGGCTGAAGTCTTCGTCCTACGCGCCGACCGCAGAAAGCCCGCACCACGAGCCGATGATGAAGGAGCTCGCGGCGATTTTCGGCAGGTACGCCGAACACGGCACCGTCGTCATCGCGTACGAGACGGTGCTCTGGCACGGTCGGCTGATTTGACGGGACTCCCAGTCGCGGGCAAGCGGGCAAACGAGTCAGTCGGTGAACGGAAGTTCCTCGTACGAATCGCGGTCGGCGTTCACCGTTTCCGGAGCCTCGGCGAGGGGCGGCGTGGCTTCGAGCCCGCCCGAAGACGGCGCGCGAACCTCCCGCTTCGGGATCTTGCGTACGATCTGGAACACACCGGAGAGGCTCCACGGCCGCCCGCGCCGGTTCACGACGCCGAGGCCGCGCAGCTCGGCCACGATTTGGCGCACGCTGCACCCGTTGGCTCGCATGTGCTGCGCGAGCGCGACGACGCGCTGCTGCTCTAGAGAGAGCGCTCTATTGTCCACGATGCAATCGTACGCCAACGCGCCCATACACCAGAAATCAAAATGGCGATTTTCTGCGGGATCTTTGGTGCTTTTCTTGACGCAGTAAGTCGCACCGCTCGCAGGCTCGCGCGCACGGGCGGGCCGCTCCGGCGAGTGAAGTGAGATCCGCAGACAGCACTACGCGTGGGGAGTCACCCCCAAGGCCGTGGGACGTGGCACGGGGGGGGCGCTCACTTCCAATCTCCGAGAGTCCCCGAGACGACTGCGAAGATGGAGCAGGAGTCGCGGAGCGCGCAATCCGTGTGCGCGCGCGCGGCGGGCGTGTGCGCGGGTGCGCTGCCGCACTGCCCTGACGTTCGTGCGCGCTTCTCTTGGCGTGCGAGCTTCTCTTGCGAGAAGTAGCCCTCCACGCGTAAATTGATTCGTTCGGGGGTTTGCGATGTTGGGAGCCTTGATCGCAATGCGCGACGCGCGATCGAACGGACCCGTAGGATGAGTCCCCCGCGCCGAAGCTCGATGCCCGCGCCGGCGGCTTCCCAGACGGCGGTCACGCAACCGC
>CALKVG010000632.1 GCA_937998045.1 uncultured Myxococcales bacterium | reverse complement strand
CTACACGCGTAAGATCGTCGGCAGCGTCAGATGTGTATAAGAGACAGCCTGCCGGAGAACGGGGGCCTCGAGTACTTGACCTACGACGGCCAGTGGGTCGGGGCCGAGCAGCGCTTCGTCGTCACGCCGATCAAGACGGTCCGCCTGAGCGCCGGGGGCGTCGTCGAGGACCACTTCCGCGCGCACCAATACGACACGACCGACGTGAACGGCGTGCTGACCGACGACACGCGCGACTTCTCGCTGCTGGCGGCGTACGGCGTCGCCGACGTCCTCCCCACGCCGTGGCTCAAGGTCGAGGCGGGCGCGCGGTACGACGCGTACTCGAGCTTCGGGCACGCGTTCAGCCCGCGCGGCGCGGTCATCATCCGGCCGAGCGACGCGGACAACATCAAGGTGCTCGCGGGCAAGGCGTTCCGCGCGCCGAGCATCTACGAGACGTTCTACTACTACCCGCAGGGCCAGCAGCAGAACCTGCACCTCTCCCCCGAGAGCATGTACTCGGGGGAGGTGGAGTACTCGCACGCGTTCAACTCGACGGTGACCGGGCTCCTCGCAGTATACGAGAACCTGATCACCGACCTCATCGCGCTGCGCTACCTCACGCCCGACCCCAACGGGCCGTACCAGTACCAGAACACGAGCTCCCCGGTGGCCACGGCCGGCCTCGAGGCGGAGCTGCGCCGCGAGTGGCAAGGCGGCTGGATGGTGGCCGCGTCGTACTCGTACCAGCGCTCGAAGTACATCGCGTCCACGTCGCTCGGCGACGTCCTCACCGAGAAACAGAACCCCGGCCTGCGCGAGGTGCCCAACGCGCCCGAGCACCTGGCGTCGCTCCTCGCGTCGGTGCCCATCTCGTCGCGCGCGTTCGGCGGGCTCGCCGCGTCCACGCGGCTCACGTTCACGAGCGCCCGCTTCGATCGCTACGACCAGCCGGGCGACCCCCCTCAGGGGCGCACCGAGCCGGCGCTCCTCTGGGACGTCGTTCTCTCGGGGACCGAGCCGCGATGGCACATCACGTACGCGCTCGGCCTCTACAACGCCTTCGACTGGCGCTGGAGCGTGCCGGTGAGCCCCGAGTTCCGCCAGACGACGATCCCCCAGAGCGGCCGGACCCTGCTCGCGACGGCGGGGTATTCGTTCTAGAGCGGGCCCGCCGCGCGGTAGCCACTCGGCGGCGTGCGAATCTCTTCTTCGTTCGTTGATGCAAGAGCGCGACGCCACCGGGCATGTGAGGGCGCGACGCCACCGGGGACTTGGATCTTCGTGCCCCCCGCCGAAGTGATGTGTCAATCTGCCACGCCAATGCGCAAAACGATCACACCCGCTCTCCATCCAAGTGCCAATTTGGAGTTCGTCTGCCCAAAACACAGCGGGCTGGTGCGCGTTGTTGCTTGTCGCTGGCGCTGGAACCGTGGAACAAGTCGCCCATGAGCGACCCGATCAGCGAATGCCTCTTTGGCGACTCCACACCGGCACCATTGAAGGCCGACTTCATCGCCTTTCTTCGAGACATGGTCGATTTCGCCGCGGAGGCGTTGAAATGCCAGGGGCAAGCGTCCGACGCGACGCAAACCTCCGCGCTGCTCGTGGACGCGACGGAGCGGGGGATCGCACGGGCGGAAGCGCTCGCGTCCCAAGTCACGAGTGCCCTCGAGCGTACGGATATAAGCGGAGCAGAATCGGTCGTAGGCTCCTGCGTGGCCAAGCTCCGGAGCGCCACCTGGGACATCGTACGTTCCGAGGCGTCCGCAGCGCGTGCGGCGGCGGCGGCGACGGCGGCGCGGGCTGCGCAGACCGCGGCGCTGGCGCGCACCGCGTGCGAGCGAGCGCTCGAGGGCCTGCTCTTACGCCACGAGCCGCCCAACTCGGTTTCGGTGATCAAGCTCGGCGTCGACGGCGGCACGGGCTACGATGCCCGGCTGCGAGGGCAGACGACCTACGGGCTGTCCTGGGACGTGGGGCTGCAGATCCCTGCATCGCATCCTCTTTCGCGCGTGCTGCGGATCGATCGCGTGGTCGAGCGCCTCGAAATCTCCGTACCGGAGGAGACCGGGTGGCCGCACAAAGGAATCAAGGTCAGGCCGCAGCGCCTCGATCGGCTGTATATTGTCGAGCTCATAGTGACCCCGGTGGAGATGTTCCTCAAGTTGCGCGCCGCGCCGGACGGCACCGGTGCTGGCTGCAACTTATGGCATCTCCGCGACGGCTCGGCCGCGCGCCTGGAGCGCGTCGTCGCCACGGATGCGGCGCCCGACTTGCCATGCGACGTCGAAGGCGACGAAGGCCAAAAACTGCGAGTGCTTTGCGACAGTCTGGCGTCGATGGCCGGTGAGATTGCTCTCAATCGGCAATTGCCCGTCGCCGCAAGAATAGACGACAAGCCGATCCACGAATACGAAGCGAGCGTGGTGGTCGAACGATTCGTCGCAAACGTCGCACCGCAGGTCGAGGAGATTGCCAGGCGGTCGCTGGCGTCGGGAGAGCTCGTGCTCCGGCGACGGCTCAGCGACAATCGACGCGAAGAAGTTTTTCTGTCGAAGGCGGAACTTCTCGCGAAAGTCGAGGGGGTGCCTCCGACACTGCGAGGCGTCTTTGCGCCGCTGAACCTCGGGCACGTCGCGTTCCCTTCGCCGAGCGCCGAAGGGGCTCCGTCCGCACCCAACACGGTACGCATGGCTCCGGACACGACGGCCCCGCCTCCCAAAGATGACCACGAGCCGACCGTCATCATCGACGAGTCGGCGACCGAATCGTGGCAGGCCTCGACTCGGAACCTCGGAACGAACGACGTGAAGCCGGCGCACATCGCTCCCCCGGAAATCGGACGCGGAGCCGCCCGCATGGCCGCGCCACGTCCCTAAATCAGTTCGAAGGCCGTGCCTGACGGCACGACCTTGAACGGAGTGACGGTCTCTTGGGGGCTAACCGCCCCGCTCCAGTCCTTCGCACTGGAGGCCTCCCCCGAGTTGCCGGCGGCGAACGACTTCGCTGCGCGAAGTCGCAGGAAACGGGCCCACTGTTCGACTTCGCGTCCGCGAAGTCGTTCGCGAAGCGATTTCGGGGGGAGGCTCGGCGCGTAGCGAAGCGGAGCGACGAGGGGGGCGTCAGCCGGCGTCAGCCCCCACGAGACCGTCACTCCGTTCGCGCGAGAGCGCGTTTCGCACGGGCGCGAGAGGCTCTCGGGGGCGTGGGAGACCCTCAGCGGGACGCCCAACGCAGCTGCAGGCGAACGCGAATCCAGTCTTTGAGCTTCAACGCCCCGAGCAACGCCTTGAACGGCTTGATCCCCAGCGCCCCGAGCGTGCCCTCCCACGCGCCGGTCGCGACCAGCGCGCCTCCCTCGCGCGAGACGCTGACGTCGAACGAGATGGGCCGCGACTCGCCGCGCACGACGAGGTCGCCCGCAAGCGTTCCCCGTGCGAGCGTCCCCTTGTAGCCGCCCCGAAAGGCGACGGTGGGCCAGCGCGCGGCGTCGAGCACCTCCAGCCCGCGCAGGTTGTCGCGCATCTGGATGCGCTCTGTGGCCGACAGATTGTCGGGCGGCTCGATCGCGCCGACCGGGATGCGCACGTCGATCGGGACCTCCACCCGGGCGGCAGGGCCGCCGGCGAGCGCGCTGTTGGGGACGTCGACGGCGAAGACCGGCGGAGTCACCGAGAGCGTGGGGTCGTGGCCGACGGCGCGAAGCAGACCCGATGCGCGCAAATCGACGAACACGCGCGAACCCGGAGAAAGGTCGAATCGCACGATGGCTACCGCCTTCGCGAGCTACCCCTCGCAGTGCCGCACGTACTCGAAGTCGATGGGCCGGCCCTTGATTCCCTGCTTCGGCGGGCCGATCCAGTTGGCCATCTGCCGCGGATCGAGCACGGCGCGCGTCATCAGGTTTCGTACGAACGCGCAGTCGGCCTCGCCGGGCAGCCACGTCTCGCGCCGGGCGTCCCACGCCTCCCGCGTGAGCAGGTTGCCGTCGGGATCGGCGTGGAGCCCGGCGTAGATCCCGATGTGGCGATGGAAGCGACGGCTCGGCAACGTGAGCCTCACGGGCACCCCGTGCGCTGCGATGGCGCGGTTCCACTTGTCGACGCCGCGCTGGCAGTCGTCGACGTACGCGTCGCGCAGGACTTCGTTCATCGCGTTGCGCAGGGGCACTTCCTGGCGCTCGAAGGTGCCTTCCTTCGGGACGTCCATCGAGTAAGCCCCCGTTAGGGCCGAGTGGTCGTCGAACTGCTCCTCCTTGGCGCGGCCCTTGAGACCTGTCGCGAAGAAGCTCGCCGCGTTCGAGCTGATCTCGCCGCCGAAGAGATCGAGCGACAGCGAGTACCAGAGGTTCAAGTACTTCTGGAGCGTGGGAAAGTCGACGACGCCGAGCTTCCGCACGTCGTCGGGGTGATCCTTCTTGCTCTCGGCCATCGCCTGGGCGGTGCGCTCGACGATCCGCAGGACGCCGGTCTCGCCGACGAACATGTGGTGCGCTTCTTCGGTCAGCATGAAGCGCGTCGTCCGCGAGAGCGGATCGAAGCCGCTCTCGGCGAGCGCGAGGAGCTGGAACTTGCCGTCGCGGTCGGTGAAGAACGTGAACATGAAGAACGAGAGCCAGTCCGTGCACGGCTCGTTGAACGCGCCGAGCATTCGCGGCTTCGAGCTGTCGCCGCTGCGCCGCGCGAGGAGCTCCTCGGCTTCCTCACGGCCGTCACGCCCGAAGAACGAGTGAAGCAGGTACACCATCGCCCAGAGGTGGCGGCCCTCCTCGACGTTCACCTGGAAGAGGTTCCGCAGGTCGTACATGCTCGGGCACGACTGGCCGAGCATGCGCTGCTGCTCCACGCTCGCGGGCTCGGTGTCTCCCTGGGTGACGATCAGGCGGCGGAGCGCGTTCCGGTGCTCGCCGGGCACCTGCTGCCACGCGGGCTGGCCGTACGCGTCCCCGAAGCCGATGGTGCGGCCGGGGACGCGGTCGGCGAGGAAGATGCCCCAGCGGTAATCGGGCATCTTCACGTAGTCGAAGTGCGCCCACCCGTCGGCGTCGACGCCGACCGCGGTGCGCAAATACACGAGGTCCTCCTGGAAGCCGCTCGGGCCCATCTCGCGCCACCATTGAATGTAGTTCGGCTGCCACGCCTCGAGGGCGCGCTGCAGGCGCTTGTCGTCGCCCAGGTGGACGTTGTTGGGGATTCGCTCGCTGTTGACGCTGGACATCGCGTTTTCTCGGGTTGATGGGTCGTGGCGCGGGAAAGACTACCCGGCTCACGTACGGTTGAAGTCCAACTCGGGACGCTCCGGCTTTCCGTAAAGCGACAGGGCCCCCCGAGGACCGACGGCGTTCGGCCGCTGGAAGATCCAGTTCTGCCAGGCCGTCAGTCGAGCGAAGATCTTCGTCTCCATCGTCTCCGGACCGCCGTATCGCAGGCTCGCCTCCATGCCCGTGAGCGCGTCGGGCGAGAGGCTCGCCCGCTCCTCGAACGCGATGCGCACTTCGTCGTCCCAGTCGATGTCGTCGGGCGCGAACGTGACGAGTCCCGCCGCGAGCGCGGCCTGCGCGTCGAGCGGACCCGAGTGCTCGAGCGCGCGCCGCGCCAGTTCGGGGTCCCGCAAGAAGCGCGACTGCAGGCGAGTGAGCCCGTTGGACATCGGCAACGGGCCGGCGTTCAGGGGCGATAGCCAGATCTCGTTCTTCTCGTCGGGGTGATCGAGCATGTACGCGCGGTCGGACGCCAGGGCGATCTCGAGCAGCGAGCCGGCGAAGCAGCTGCCCGGTTCGATCAGCGCGAAGAAGCTCTTGGCGGAGTTGTCGAGCCGCTTGAGGACGCGCTTGGCGAGGAGAGTCGCTTCGCGTACGAGGCCATCTTCGCAGTGCTGCGCGAGCATCCGGTCGACCGCGAGGACGCGCTCGGGGTCCCCCGTGGCGCGAACCGCGACGACGCCCACGCCGGGGTGGTTGAAGCGGAGCTCGAGCAGCGCGCGATCCAGCTCGCGCCAGGCGCGGATCGCCCACGCGTTCGACCCCGCGCGCGCGAGCTCGTCGGGGGTCTGCGGCTCGGGTCCCTCGGGGGCGCGGATGGTGAGGTTCGCGCGGTGCGCCTTCGCATCGATCGGCCGGCGTGCAGGTAGCACGCCGGCACTCTCTCCCTCCGAGTCGATCGGCCGGCGTGCAGGTAGCACGCCGGCACTCTCTCCCTCCGAGTCGATCGCGAGCGAGACGTAGCGGGACTCTCCGAGCGGCTCGAGGACGACCGCCGCGCCGGGGCGGCGCTTGCTCCGTGCGACCATCGCCTCCAGGCGGCGCCTCACAGCGGCGTCGAAGTCCTTCTTGCTCGGGCTCTCGTCGACGAGGCCCCACTCGAGCGCGCGCTTTCCGCGCACTCCCTCGGCGACCGTCGAGAAGACGTCCGCGAGGTCGCGCCGCACCTTTCGCTTGTCGACGAGGCGCGTGAGTCCACCGGTCCCGGGTAAGACCCCGAGGAGGGGCGTCTCCGGGAAGCTGACCGCGCTCGATCCGTCGTCCTGCAGGACGATCTCGTCGCACGCGATCGCGAGCTCGTAACCCCCGCCCGAGGCCGTCCCGGCGAGCGCCGCCAGGCTGAAGATGCCGCTCTCGGCGCTCATCTCTTCCAGGGCAAGGCGCGTCTCGTTGGTGAACTTGCAGAAGTTGACCTTGAAGGCGTGCGCGCTGCTGCCGAGCATGTAGATATTCGCGCCCGAGCAGAAGATTCGGTCTTTGCCGCTGGCGAAGACGATCGCCCTCACCTTCGGGTGCTCGAACCGCAGCCGAAGGAGGGCATCGGCGAGCTCGATGTCGACGCCCAGGTCGTACGAGTTGAGCTTCAGCGGATAGCCGGGGCGCAGGCCCTCGTTCTCGCGAACGTCGAGGACCAGCCGGGCGACCATGCCGCCGTGCTCCGTGGGAAACTCGAGGCGCCAGTGGCGGTACCCTTCCGGGTGCGCCTCGAACCGAACCGAAGGCGCCGCCCCGACGGGCTCGCCGTGCGCGTCCTGCGCTTGCATCGGGCAAAAGTTAGGACGGGACGAGCGCCTCGGCAAGTAGTATAGTGCCGCCGTATCAAGTGGATACGAACTATAATGCAAGCAGCGCCGGTCCCTCCCGCGGCGACAAGCGCGCCGTCCTCCTGAGCGCCCTCGGCGCGGCGGTGCGCGCCCGTCGCACCGACCTGGGCCTCACGATGCGCGCCCTGGCCAAGCGCGCCGACGTGAGCGAACGCTTCCTCGCGCAGCTCGAGGCGGGCTCCGGGAACATCTCGGTCGCCCGCCTGCAGGACGTCGCCGACGCGCTCGGGACGAGCGCCGCCGAGCTCCTGTCGATGCGCCCCGCGCCGACGCCTCTTCGCCGGGTGATCGCGCTGCTCGGGCTGCGCGGCGCGGGTAAGAGCACGCTCGGCGCCGAGGTCGCGCGCCGGCTGGCGGTGCCCTTCTTCGAGCTCGACGCCCTCGTGGCCGCTGAGGCGGGCATGCCGCTCGGGACGATCTTCGAGATGCACGGCGAGGCCTGGTTTCACCGACTCGAGCGCGAAGTGCTCCGCGCGTTCCTCGACTCTCACCCGGTCGCGGTCCTGGCGACGGGCGGATCGATCGTCACGCAGCGCGAGACGTTCGAGCTCCTACGGCAGAGGACCATGACCCTGTGGCTCAAAGCCCGACCACAAGATCACTGGGACCGCGTCGTGCGCCAGGGCGACATGCGCCCCATGCGCAATCGCGCCAACGCGATGACCGAGATGAAAGCGCTCCTGCGCACGCGGAAGGCGCTGTACATGCTCGCCGACTCCGTCGTCGATACGTCGAGCGCGACCCTCGATCAGTCCGCGAAGCGGATCGTGAGCCTCGCGATGGCGAGCAAGCCCTCGGCGCGCGCGCGCGCGAACCGAACCGACGCGAACCCTTGAAGGAGCATCCCCGATGACCACCGATCTTGCCAGCTACTTGTGCGGCGCCTGGGTGTCCGGCAAGGCCGGCGACGGCGGCGCCGCGACGCTGGTCAACCCGGCCACCGAAGCGCCGCTCGCGACGGCCTCCACCGCGGGGATCGACTTCGGCGCTGCGCTGGCGTTCGCGCGCGACCGCGGAGGTCCTGCGCTGCGCGCCCTCACGTTCCGCGAGCGGGGAGAGCTACTGCGCGCCCTCTCGCGCGCGTTGCACGCGAAGAGGGACGAGCTCCTCGCCGTCGCGATCGCCAACGGGGGGAACACGCGCTCCGACGCGAAGTTCGACGTCGACGGCGCGATCGGCACGCTGGCCGCGTACGCAGACATGGCTCAGGAGCTGGGCGACGCTCGCGTCCTCCTCGACGGCGAAGGCGCTCAGCTCGGGAGGAGCGCGCGCCTCTTCGGGCAGCACGTCTGGGTGGCGCGCGAAGGGGTCGCGGTCCACGTCAACGCGTTCAACTTCCCGGCGTGGGGCCTGGCCGAGAAGGCGGCCTGCGCCCTCCTGGCAGGGATGCCCTCGATCGCGAAGCCGGCGACGAGTACGGCGCTCCTCGCGCACCGGATCGTGCAAATCATCGTCGAGGGCAAGCTCCTCCCGGAGGGTGCGCTCTCGCTGGTGTGCGGGTCGTCGGGCGATCTGCTCGCACGCCTCGGGGGACAGGACGTCCTCGCGTTCACCGGCTCGAGCGCGACGGCCGCCACGCTTCGCGCGGGCAAGGCGTTCGCGGCGGCGTCGGCGCACGTCAACGTGGAGGCGGACAGCCTGAACGCGGCGGTCCTCGGCCCGGACGTGGAGGATGCTTCGGAGCTCGCGGCGCTCTTCGTGGGCGACGTCGTTCGCGACATGACGCAGAAGACCGGGCAGAAGTGCACGGCCATCCGCCGCGTGTACGTACCCGCCGCCCGCGTCGAGCCGCTCCTCGAGTCCCTGCGCGAGCGCCTGCTCGCGGTGAAGGTGGGCGATCCGGCGAACGAAGGCGTGACGATGGGCCCTGTCGCGACTGCGCAGCAGCTGCGCGACGTTCGCCAGGGGATCGAGCGACTCGCCGGCGGCGCGCGCGTCGCGTGCGGGGGGGCAAGGCGACCGGAGGGCATGGCCGGCGAAAAGGGGTACTTCGTCGCCCCGACGCTGGTGCACGCGCCGGAGCCGCACCCGGACGACGCAGCGCACCAGCACGAGGTCTTCGGGCCGGTAGCCACGGTGATGCCGTACGACGGGTCGGCGGCGCAGGCAGCCAAGCGGGTCAGCTGGGGTGGGGGCGGCCTCGTCTGCAGCGTCTACAGCGACGACAGAGAGTTCGTGTGCGGCCTCGTTCTCGGGGTCGCGCCTTTCCACGGGCGCGTGACGATCGGATCGTCCAAGACGGCGTCCCAGGCCATCCCGCCGGGCACCGTGCTCCCGCAGCTCTTGCACGGAGGTCCCGGGCGCGCGGGCGGCGGCGAGGAGCTCGGCGGCCGGCGGGGGCTCTCGCTGTACATGCAGCGACTCGCGCTCCAGGGGGATCGCGCGCTCGTCGAGGCTGTGGCCGGACTGCGCTAGCGTCCCCGATTGCACTCGTCGCGTCCCGCCTCCGGGAGAGGTGGCCGAGAGCCCGTTTGTCGCCGCATTCCCGCTGGGCTTTCGACTATGGTGTGCGCCCAGCATGAGACGGGCTTTCCTTTTGGCCCTCGGCCTAGGCGTTGTCTCCCTCGCGGCGTGTAACAAAACCGCGACCACGAGCCCGGCTTCGGTCGCCAAAGGCTCCGCGTCGGCCCCTTCGCCGGCCGCCGCCGCCTCGACGAGCTCGCCGTACCGCATCCGGCACGATCAGCTGGGCTATCTCCCGGACGCCGACCGGTTCGCGATCGTCGTCGGCTCCGGCCAGCCCGCCCCGCGTTACCGCATGTACGACGTGGCGAGGGCCTCCGGCAACGACCCGTTGAAGTCACCGCCTGTCCGGGAAGGAACGGCGGGCCCGCGAGTTCTGCAGACCGTCAGCCGCGCCGGCACGCCGCTCACAGGCGATCGCATCGACCTGAACGGGCTCGGCGCCGGACGGTACGTCATCGTCCTCGACGACGGCTCCGAGGAGACCATCGCGGTGGGCAAGGACGTATACTCCGGCGTGCTGCCCCTGCTCGGTCAGTTCCTCGCCGAGCAGCGCTGCGGGCCGACGACGAAGTCCGTCTCGCTGCACGGCCCCTGCCATCTGTTCCGGTCGACTGCGAGCGGGCACTCCGGCGACGGCGTGGCCGTCGACGACGGCAAGGCGCCGCCGTACCGCGGCGCACCTCCGGTGGACGTCGAGGGCGGCTGGCACGACGCCGGGGACTACATCAAGTTCGTGGGGACGACGTCGTACACGCTCGCTGTCGAGCTCATGGCCCTTCGGGACCACCGCGCGGCCCTGGGGGCGAGCGGCGACGCGCTGGCCGCGCAGCTGAAGTGGGGACTCGACTGGCTGCTCAAGATGGAGGCCGGCGCGGAGCTTTATCACCAGGTCGCCGGCGAGGGAGATCACGACCCGGACTGGCGCTTGCCCGAGGGCGACACGCAGACGCCCATCGAGGCCTACGATCAGCGGCCCGTCTTTCGGATGGCTCCCGGGCGCGGGCGAAACCTCCTCGGGCGATCGGCGGCCGCCTTCGCCTTCGGTTCGCAGGTCTACAAGCAGGACGCTGCGTACAGCGCGCGCCTGCTCGCCGCGGCAAAGAAGGTGTACGCGCTGGCGAAGCAGCGCGAGGGCGTGCAGAACCCGGACCCGCCGGACTTCTACGGGGAGGAGACGGGCGAGGACGATCTCGCCTTCGGCGCCGCCGCGCTCGCGCGCACCACCGGGGGGCCGGCGTACGCGAAAGAGGCTCACGCCACGGCCATGCGTCTGCAGCCGGAGGCCGGCGCCCGCGTGAGCTGGCACTCGGTCGATGCGGTGGCGCTGCTGGAGACCGCACGCGCACTGCCGGCGGGCTCTCCAGAGCGGGCGGAGGTCGCGCGGAAGCTCGACGCGCTCGTGGCGCCGCTCGCCGCGACCGCGCAGACGCCGAGGGGGCCAGGCGGGGCTTTCGGGTCGGCGCTGACGGAGTTCGGGAACAACTCGGTCCCGGAATCCCTCGGCGTGGCGGCGACCTGCGCCGCGGCGTACCGGCTCGACAAGACGACCGGATGCGACGTCGTCGCGCGGCGGCAGCTGCACTGGGTGTTCGGCGAGAACCCGTTCGGCGTCAGCTTCCTCGTGGGCGCAGGCAAGACATGGCCGCACGACGTGCATCACTCGTTCGGACAGGCCGCGCACGTGACCATCCCCGGCGCGCTGGCGGGGGGGCCCTCGGGGGCGCGCGTGCTCGAACACAGCAAGCTGCCGCTCCCGCCGAAGAACGACCCGTTCGCGATGTGGTCGACCGACGACCTCCTCTACGAGGACAAGGCGGAGGACTACATCTGCAACGAGCCCGCGATCGACTTCGCCGCGGCGCTCGTCTTCACGCTCGCGGAGATCGCCGATGGAGGCTGAGTCGTCTTCTGCGGACGGAGGCCGCCCGGGCGAGAGCCCGAACGCGCCGCGCCTTCGTCGCGCCCTCACGCTCGGCGACTTGATCCTCTACGGCATCATCGTCATCCAGCCCACCGCGCCGATGTCCGTCTTCGGCGTCCTCAGCGACCGCGGGCGCGGTCACGTCGTGACGACGATCCTGCTCGCCATGCTGGGAATGCTGGCGACCGCGGTGAGCTATGGGCGCATGGCGCGCGCGTATCCGAGCGCGGGCTCTGCCTTCACGTACGTGGGACAGGAGATCAACCCCGCGCTCGGGTACATCACCGGGTGGAGCATGGTGATGGACTACATGCTCAACCCGATCATCTGCGTCATCTGGTGCAGCCAGCAGGCGCACGTCTTCGCCCCGGGAGTCCCCTACGCCGCGTGGGCCTTGTTCTTCGCGGCGGTGTTCACGGGTCTGAACGTGCTCGGGATCCGCGCGTCGGCCCGGATCAACTCGGCGCTCGCAGCGGCGATGGGGCTGGTGATCGTCGCGTTCTTCGTGGCGGCCGCGCGGTACGTCTTCGCCAACCCGCACGACGGCGCGGACTTCTTCAGCCGTCCTTTCTACGACCCGCAACTCTGGGACACCAAGGCCGTCCTGAGCGGCACGTCGATCGCCGTGCTGACGTACATCGGCTTCGACGGAATCTCGACGCTGTCGGAGGAGGCCGAGAACCCGCGTCGCAACATCCTGCTGGCGACGGTGCTCACGTGCCTCGTGATCGGCCTCCTCTCGGCGCTCGAGGTGTACGCCGCGCAGCTCGTGTGGCCCGCGTCGCAGCCCTTCCCCGACGTCGACACGGCGTTCGTGTCGGTGGCAGGGCGCGCGTGGCCGGCGCTCTTTCCCGTCGTTGGATTCACCCTCGTCGTGGCCAACTTCGGCGCGGGCATGGGCTCGCAGCTCGGCGCAGCGCGGTTGCTCTACGGCATGGGACGCAGCGGCGCGCTGCCCAGGTCCTTCTTCGGCGCGGTGAACCCCAGGCGACGGATCCCGCAGAACAACGTGCTCTTCGTCGGCGCGGTCGCGCTGGTCGGCGCGTTCGTGATGAGCTTCGGCCTCGGCGCCGAGATGCTCAACTTCGGCGCGCTGATCGCGTTCATGGGGGTCAACGCGGCCGCCTTCCTTCGCTACTACGTCCGCGCCCCCGAGAAGAAGCTCTCGCAGGTGCTTCCGCCCGTGGTCGGCTTCGCGATCTGCGCGCTCCTCTGGCTGAACCTGAGCTGCCCCGCCAAGATCGCGGGCGCCGCGTGGATGGCCGTCGGCATCGCCTTCGGCGCATGGAAGACGCAGGGCTTCCGCGGGGAGCTCGTGAACTTCGAGCTCCCGCCGGAGGAAGTCTGAGGGTACGGCGTCAGGGCACCGCCGACGCGGTCTCGTGCGCGGGGGCTTCCTTCTTCTTCCCGCGCAGGCGATCGGCCACGACGTAGAACGCGGGCACGACGAGCAGGCTCAGGGCCGTCGACAGAATGAGGCCGCCGATGACGGCGTCCGCCATGGGCCCGCGCGTCTCGGCGCCGGGCCCGAGCCCGAGGGCGGAGGGGACCGCCGCCATCAGCGTCGCGACCGCCGTCATGAGGATGGGGCGTAGGCGCACGGGCCCGGCGCGCAGCATGGCGCCGCGCGCGTCGAGGCCCTCGTGGGCGCGCACCTCGGTCGCGTAGTCGACGAGGATGATCGAGTTCTTCTTCACGATGCCCATCAGAAGAAGGAGACCGATCATGCTGAAGACGTTCAGCGTCTTCCCGGCGACGAGGAGCGCGAACATCGCGCCCGCGACCGACAGAGGCAGGATCGTGAGCACCGTGACCGGGTGCAAGAACGAATTGAACTGCGACGCGAGCACCATGTACGCGACGAGGATGCCAACGATGAGCGCGAAGATCAGGCTGGTCATCGCGTCGCTGAACTGCGAGCTCTGGCCGCTCGTCACGATGCGGTAGCCGGGAGGCACCTCGGACGTCAGCGTCTGCACGAAGGCGAGCGCCTCGCCCTGAGAGTGCCCGGCGGCGATGTTGCCCGTGATGGTGATCGCGCGCTCGCGATCGGCGTGGTTGATCTGCTGGAGCTCGGCCCGCTGGCTGCTGACGATGACCGACGACAGCGGGACGAGGGCTCCGCCGGTCGTGCGCACGCGCAGCAGGTTCAGGTCCTCGGGTCGCGAGCGCTGCGTCGCCGTGAGGCGCAGGTTGATGTCCATGCGGCGTCCGGCGTTCGAGTACTGCCCGACGACGACTCCGCCCACGAGCGCGCTGACGGTCTGCGCGATGTCCTGGACGGACACGCCGAGGTCGGTCGCGCGCTCGCGGTCCGGCTGCACGACGAGCTCGGGGGCGCCGAGCAGGTAGTCGCTCTGGACGTCCGACGCGAGGCCTGATTCGGTCAGCCGGGCCTGAAGCTTCGCCGCCAGGGATACGAGGGTGTTCCAGTCGCTCCCCCGGACCGAGAACTCCAGCGGATAGCCCTTCGAGCCGCCGAACCCCTGCTGCGACAGGTCCTGCACCGACGCGCGCACGCCCGGGTACGAGTTGAACTCGTTTCGCATCACGGCGCTGAACTGGCTCTGCGTCAGCTTGCGCTGCTTGGGCTCCACCATGGTCACGTAGAGGCTCCCCGAGTTGCCGGAAACGCTCGACATGACGTCGACGACCTCGGGACGGCCGATGAGGAAGGCTTCGGCGCGGCGGACGAGGCCGTCCGTGGTCTGGAGGTTCGACCCCACCGACGTCGTCAGCCGGACGTTGAGGCGGCTTTGGTCCTGGGAGGGGACGAACTCCTGCGGGATCTTCGTCGCCGTGTACCCCGCGGCGGCGAGCACCGCGACGGCCAGCGCGAGGACCGCCCACGGATACCGCAGCGATCGCTTCAGCGCGCCGCCGTACAGCCGCGACAGCCCCGCGAAGCCCCGATCGGCCATGCGCCCGACGAAGCCGCGCGACTCGTGCGAGGTCGTCCGCAGCATCTGCGCGCAGCGCGCCGGCGCGAGGGAAATCGCCTCGACGTACGAGAGCGCGACCGCGACCGACAGCGTCACGCCGAACTGCAGGAAGAACTTGCCCACCATGCCGCTCATGAACGCGACCGGCATGAAGATGGCGATGACCGCGATCGTGGCCGCGAGCGCGGCGAACGTGATCTCCTTGGTCCCCTCGCTCGCCGCGGTGACGCGGTCCTTCCCCATCTCTGCGTGGCGGAAGATGTTCTCCATGACCATGACCGCGTCGTCGACGACGAGCCCGACGGCCAGCGACAGCCCGAGAAGCGTGAACGTGTTCAGGGTGAAGCCGGCGAAGTAGAGGATCGCGATCGTCCCGAGGAGGGACATCGGGATCGCGAAGAGGACGTTCATCGTGCTCGACAGCGATCCGAGGAAGATCCAGCAGACCATCCCGGTGAGGATCACCGCGAGGCAGAGCTCGATGCCGATCTCGTTCACCGACTCGTTGATGAAGACGGTCGTGTCGAAGATGACGTCGAGCTTCATCCCGTCGGGCAGAGTCTTCTGCAGGTCCGCGAGCGCCTTTCGGACGGCCGTCGCGACGCCGACCGCGTTGGACCCCGGTTGCTTGAGGATCCCCATCGCCTGAACGGTCTGGCCGTTCGAGCGCGCCAGCGAGGTGACGTCCTGGAAGCCGTCCTCCACGAGCGCGACGTCCTTCAGTCGAACGGGACTGAGCGGGGCGTTGCGGATGACGATGTTGCGCATCGTCGCCAGGTCGGGCGCTTCCCCGACGACGCGCACGTCGAACGCCAGGCCGCCGTTATCCAGCTCGCCGCCCGGCAGCGAGACGTGCTGGTTCTTCAGCGCGTTCGTGACGTCGGTCACCGTCGTTCCGGTCGCGACGAGCTTCTCCGCGTCCACCCAGATGCGGATGTTGCGGTCCAGGTAGCCCATCATCTGCACCTGCCCGACGCCGGGCACGGTCTGCAGCATGTCCTCGACCTGGTAGCGGGCGACGTCGGCGAGGAGCGCCCGTGAGTACGGCCCGGAGATGCCGATGGTCAGGATGGGCTGATCGTCCGGGTTGCTCTTGGATACGACGGGCGGCTGGGCGCTCGTCGGCAGCTGCCGCTGCGTCTGCGCGATCTTGGCCTGCGTGTCCTGGAGGGCGAGGTCGATATTGCGCGAGAGGTCGAACGTCGCCGTGACGCGGCCGGAGCCTGCCCTCGCCGACGACGTGAGCGTGAGCACGCCGGTCACCTGCGACATCGCGTCTTCGAGCGGGTTGATGATGCCGGTCTCGACGTCCTCCGGCGAAGCACCCGGCCATGAGACGCTCACGCTGACGGTCGGGTTGTCGACGTCCGGGAACTGGCTGATCCCGATGCGGGTGACCGCGATGATGCCGAAGAGCATCGTCCCGAGCATGATCATCCACGCGAATACGGGACGCCGAAGGCAGATGTCGGTGAGATTCAAGGAGCGCCCCCGTGCGCGCGGACCGAGGCTGCGGTCGCGGCAGGGCTCCCGGCCGGCGCTGCCGGCGGGGTCGAAGCGGACGGCGAGTCCGATCCGGGGACAGCGCCCTTCGGTGGCCCGCCGTCGCCTTGCGAACCCTGCGCTGCGGCCTCGGCGGCCTGCAACGTCGTGCGGCTGCTGATCTTGACCGGCGCCCCGTCGCTGAGAGCCTCGAAGCCCTGAACCACGAGTAGCTGGCCCGCCGCGAGGCCTTGCGTGACCTCCACCCCGCCGTCCGGCGTGTACATGCCTAGCTTCACCTGCTTGAGGTGCGCGACGTTCTTGTCGTCCACGATGTAGACGACGTTCCCCGAGTCGGTGGGCTGCACGGCAATGGAAGGCACGACGATCGCCGGTCTGGCGTCGCCGATCGGGACGCTGACCTCGCAGAAGGCACCCGGGCGCAGCCAGTACTTGTGCTCCGTATCGTCGACTTCGCCGGTGACCGGCACGAGCCGCGTCGTCGGGTCCGCCGCCTCGGCCACCAGGATGATCTTCGCCTTGTACGAGCGCGCGCTCTCGCGCAGCGTCATGTTCGCGATCATTCCGGGCTTCAGGCGCGGGGCGTCGTTCTCCGTCACCCCGAAGCGCAGGAGCAGCGGATCGCGCTGCAGGAGCGTCCCCAGCACCGCCCCCGGCTGCAGATACTGGCCGGCCTGCACGGTGCGCGACTGGATCACGCCGGCGAACGGCGCTCGCACGTACGCGTCGCGGAGGTTCAGCTGCGCGACCCGCAGCGCCTGCTGCGCCGACGCGACGTCCGCCTTGGTCGTGGCCACGTTCGTCGCGTACTGGGCGATCTCCTCGCCCGCGACGAGGCCGGGGTGTTGCGCGACCGCTCCCTGTCGGCGCGAAAGCTCGGCCTCGGCCGCCTGCTCCGTCGCGGTCGCGCGATCGAGCGACGCCTTGGCCTGGCCGACGGCCACCTGATACCGCTCCGTCTCGATCGTGACCAGCGTATCGCCCTGCTTGACCGTCTGACCCTCGACGAAGGCAACACGATCGACCGCCCCGGCGACCCGCGACGTGATCTGCACCTGCTGGAACGCCTCGATCCCGCCCGGGGCGACGACCGTGTAGTTGACCTGCCGAACCTCCAGCGGCGCGACCTGCACCGGGTATTCTAGCTTGTTGATGCCCTTGGGCTTCTTCAGGTTGGATTCCTGGCTCGCCTTGCCGCAACCTGCGAGGGCGATGGCAAGCGCCAGACACACGGCGAGCGTTCGATTCACTTGAGCTCCGTACCGAGGGGGTCCAGTCCCAACGCTTGTCGCAGGTTGAGGTACGCCTGCGCCATCCCGTATTGCGCGCTCGCAAAGTTGATATCTGCGGTGAAACGGGTGTCGTTTGCGTCGACCAGCTCGATGGCCTTGGCGAGGCCCTGGCGATAGAGGATCGCCGTCTCCTCGACGCTCTGGCTGGCTGCCTTCACGGCGTCCTGCGCGACGCGGAACGCCGCCTGGGCGGCGACCAGGAGCGCGACGGAAGAACGGACCTGCTCGTCCACCGAGCGATAAAGCTGCTGCAGATTCAGCTCGGCGATGTCCGCCTGCGCGTCGCGCGAGTGCTTGTCCGCGTAGCGGACCCCCTGATCGTAGAGAGGCCAGTTGAGCGTCGCCTGCAGAGTCTCGTCGTTCCAGCGCCCCGTGGCGGCCGAGTTCGTCGTCGCGGTCGCCTGGCCCTGGAGAGCGAGCGTCGGGATAAGCCTCAACATGGGCTCGGAGGCGAAGTCGTGGGCCGCCATCGCCTGGTACTTGAGGACGACCACGTCGGGTCGTCGATCCATCGCCAGGCGAACCAGCGAGTCGGGGGCACCCGGGGGCTGCTGCGCGGCGCCGAGCGTCGCCACGGAGGGCTCGAGGGAGGCCGGGACCGGTGCGTTGATGATGAACGAGAGCTGCGCCAGCACGCTCTCCAGAGTGCCCTTGTCGATCTCGGTCTCGCGCGCGGAGCTCGACATGTCGATCTGCGCGCGGGTGACGTCGTTCGTGCTGTTGAGCTGCGCGGCGGCCCGCGCCTGCGTGTCCGCCAGGTTCGCCTTCGCGTTGTCCAGCTGGCGCTGCGCCGCCTGCACGACCTGCTGCGCGTTGAGCACGACGAAGAAAGCGTTCGCCGCCGTGAACCCCAGCACGCGCTTGTCGTCGACGTTCTGAGCGTGCTGCGCGTCGGCCAGCCGCTTGGCCTGACTGTAGAGCGGGAACGCCGAGGCGTTGATCAAGCTCTGCGTGAGCGTGAGACTCGCCTGCCCGATGTTGTTCGGGCTCCGATCGGTCGCCGCGTAGGCGTGCTGCTGGTCGCTGGCCTGAGCGCTCAGAAGCGGGAGGAACGCCGTCCGCGCCTTCTCGACCGCCGCCTCCGCGACCACGACGTTCAAGTCGGAGATGCGCGCGCGCTCGTTCCGCGTCAGCGCCAGCAGGACCGCGTCCTCTAGCCGCAACGCACCCTGGGCGGCCATTGGCGAGCCGTCCGCCCCGCGCGCTGCCGCGCTTTGCAGCAGCAGCGCGGCGCATACTGTCGCTGCGAGAGATGCGGACCGGCGAACCATGGGCTGTCCCACACCAAAGCTCAGGGTAAAGCGCTCGGGCTACAATAGCCCACTCGTTTGTCGACGAGCCGTCCGATTCTGGCGACGAGCCGCGCCCATGGACGCACTAGCAGCACCAACTCGGCGTACCAAACGAGCCGCGGAGCTGGTGCAATGCGCGGCGTGACGCGTCCCAAGCCCATCCGCACCGACGGATCGAATGAATTCGCGCGCTACAGCATGGAGAAGCGCGTCCCGGCCATCGCGCGGGACGTCGTCGCGCGCAACCCGGGGTTTTCTCCCGCCGTGAAGCGCTCCATCGAGCGACTCGCGCGCGACATCGAGAACGACGCGCCGATCCCCTCTCCGCGGCCCCCGGCTCCGGACGTGGAAGCCTGGACAGAGCCCTATGCGTCGCACGCGAACGAGACCTGGCTCGACGCGGAGTGGTTCTACGCCGAGTACGCGTTTTACCGGGAGCTCGCGCGCGCGTGTCGTTTCTGGGAGACCGGACGCGATCCCTTCGCCTGGGCCAAGGAAGAGGAAGTGGCGAGCGACGCCTTGTGGGCAAGGCTCGGCGGCGCGCTCCGATCGTTGCCGATCGAGCGAGCCGAACGCATCGCGATCTCGATGGAGCAGAGCCTGTGGGGCAACCGAGTGGATCTCAGCTACCGGGTGGCCGCAGGCCGGACGCACGGACAGGAAGGAGACTTGCTGGCCGACGACCGCGCCGCGGCGCTAGCGCTCCTGTCCCGGGCCGGGGGGCAGGTGCACGTCGCCGCCGACAACACCGGGACCGAGCTGGCGCTCGATCTCGCGCTGATCGACGCGCTGCTCGGGGACGAGCAGGCCCAAGTGACGCTGCATCTCAAAGCGCAACCCGTATTCGTCAGCGACGCCGTCCCGGGCGACGTCTGGACCTTGCTCGACCGCATGCGCAGCCATGCCGAAGCACCCGTATCGCAGCTCGCGGAGCGCCTCTTCGCGGCGTTCGACGACGAACGCCTGTCGCTCGCGCCGGATCCCTTCTGGTCCGGCCCCCGGTTCTTGCACGACATGCCGCGCACGGTGCGCGAATGGCTCGCGACGGCGACGTTGCTCGTCCTCAAGGGCGACGCCAATTACCGGCGCCTGAGCGGCGACGCCCTCTGGCCCTCCGAGGCCACGTTCGCGCAAGCGTGCGCGGGCGTACCATGCGCGGTCGCCTGCCTGCGGACCATGAAGAGCGACTCCGTCGTCGGCCTCCCCCCCGACGTGGTGGCGCAACTGGACGCGACCGAGTCCCGGTGGCGCATCGACGGCAAGCGCGGCGTCATTCAGGTGGGCTCGGCGGCCCTTCCGGTTCTATCGGCTACCGCCCACGCGTAGACCTGCCCGTACTTCGCCGCCGCAAGTTCCCAGCCGAAGCGCTTCTTCATCGCCCGCATCTGCATGGCCCGGAAGTGCTCGGGGCGGTTCCGGTACGTGTCGGCCGCCCAGCGAACGGTCGCGACGAGCGACTCGGGGCCGAGATCCCACAGCTTGAAGCCCGTCCCCTGCCCCGTCGCCGGATCGTAGTTCTCGACGGTGTCGTCGAGGCCCCCCGTCGCACGCACGATGGGCAGCGTGCCGTAGCGCTGGCTGTACATCTGATTGAGGCCGCACGGCTCGAAGCGCGACGGCATGAGAAACATGTCCGCGGCGGCCTCGATGCGATGCGCGAGCGCCTCGCTGAAGCCGATCCACGCGCGGAAGCGGTCGCCTCCGTGATGCGACCGCCAGTGAAGGTAGCCCTCGGCCGCGCGGTCGCCGGAGCCGAGGATGACCATTTGCGTGTCCATGTCGAGGATCCGCGACAGGACCGAGAGCACGACGTCCGTCCCTTTCTGCTCGCTCAGTCGGGACACGATGCCGAGCAGGGGCACGTCGGGGCGCTCGGCCAGCCCGAGCTCGCGCTGAAGGGCGCGCTTGCAAGCAGCCTTTCCAGTCAGATCGGACGCGTCGTACGGAGCCGCGAGGGACGGGTCTCGTCGCGGATCCCATACTCCCTCGTCGATGCCGTTCAAGATGCCCACGAGGTCCGCCGCGCGGAAGCGCGCCACGTCGTGCAACCCGGCGCCGCCCTCCTGCGTTCGAATCTCCCACGAGTAGCGTGGCGAGACCGTCGTCAGCTTCGTAGCGTGGAACATGCCGCCCTTCAGCGGATTGACCCCGCCGAAGTCTTCGAGGCTG
Organism: uncultured Myxococcales bacterium; assembly: GCA_937998045.1. Lineage (GTDB taxonomy): Bacteria > Myxococcota_A > Polyangia > Polyangiales > Polyangiaceae > Palsa-1150. The sequence goes on along the minus strand of CALKVG010000632.1, from coordinate 4,334 downwards.
TCGGGCCGGAATTCGCTCCAGGGCAGGTGCGTGGCCGGGAGGTCCGCGGCAGGAAACTTCGCCTGGTGCGCCAGGTTGTGGATCGTGAGCACGGTCGCGCACCGGCCGAGGGGGCCGGAGCGCTCGATCGTGTTCAGGTACACGGGCACGAGCGCGGTCGGCCAGTCGTGCACGTGGAAGACGTCCGGCGTCCAGCCGAGGTACTTGCAAAGCTGCAGCGCCCCGCGGCAGAGGAGCGCGAACCGCACGAGGTTATCCGACGCGACGGATCCGGGCGGATCGTAGAGATACCCGCGCGCGAACAGTCGCTCGTGGTCGAGCAGGTACACGGGGACGTCGCTGCCGGGAAGGCGCGTCTCGTAGACAGCCGTCCAGGCGTCACCCCCACCCAGCGGCACGCCGAGGGGCGCCTCGTGGCGAGTGAGGCGATCGCGCGGGATGACGTCGTACCGAGGGATGACGATGCGCACGTCGTGCCCGAGGGCGCGCAGCGCGACCGGCAAGGCTCCCGCGACATCGCCCAGACCGCCGGCCTTGACGAAATGGGCGCACTCGGACGCGACGAAGAGAACGGAGGCAGGTCTCGGCATCGCGTCGTGGCTAGTTAAGGGCCGGGGTCTTCGCCTTGCTCGCCCACGCGGCCGACATCACCTCGGAGTAGTAGCCCCCCGCGTTCCAGGCCAGCCAGCCCGTACCCTGGGCGGACCGCGCCTGCGCGATCTCGCGAACGACGTAGCTCGTATCGTAACCCGGCGCGTGCCATGAGAATGCCTGGATCCAGGGCCTGACGATCGCGTGAGACCCGGATCGGCGCAAGACCTCGTACGCCTGCCTCGTTCCGAACGCAACGACCTCGGGGTGCTCGCCCGGATCGGCGTAGCCGTTGAACCCCTGGCTGAAGTGCGACGGGTACACCATGGGTGAAACGGCCTCGACCAGCTGCCCCAGGCGCATCAGGTCCTGCCCCGTTCGCAAGACGTCGACGGACCGCTGCCAGGCCACGACGCCGAAGATGTCGATGGACAGGGGCACGCCCGCGGCCTGGGTGCGCTCGTGCACGCGCTTGACGAAGCCCGCGATGACGTCCGTCGTCTTCTTGGTCCCGAGGGCGAAGTCGGCGTGCGTGATCCACTCGGTCGGATAGCGGACGTAATCGAGCTGAATCTCGTCGACACCCCAGGGGAGGGTCTCGTCCACGATCGCGAGCAAGTAGTCCTGCGCCGCGGCGTTGTTCGGGTCCAGCCAGCCCTTCATCCCGCGGATGGCGAGGTCGGGTCGCCGCCCGGCCATCCACGGGTCGTGGAAGCACGAGACGCGCAGCAGGACGCGAACACCCGCCGCGTGGGCCGTGCGCACGACCGCCGCGAGCGACTTCACCGTCGCGTGCGAGCCCGCACGGTTCTCCACCGCCAGCGGGATCGACGACGGGTACGTGATCCACCCGTCGTAGCTCTTGGCGTCGATCACCACGGCGTTCATGCCGTTCTTCGCGAGTCGCGCGAGATACCCGGGGAACCAGGAGGCGCCCATCATTCCCATGGTCGCGTAAAGTCCGGCCATCTCCTTGTTTTCGGGCCACCCCAGAGGAGCGGTTGCCGGCTGCGGGGCGGCGGCCGGGGCGGGCGGTTCCTCGGAGGCCGCGACCTCCGTGGGCCTGGTGGCCGGAGCGGCAGACGCGCTCGGCGCGATGGACGCGCTGGCCGTCGGAGCCACGGCCTGAACGTCCGGAGATACGGGGCGCGTGCAGGCGAACGACGCCGCAAACGCCGCGGCGATCCATGCTCCCGGACTGCGAAAATCGAAGCGTACGCGCACGGGTGCTTCTATTTGCAGATTACACACGACACTCGAGGCGTTGGCAACTTTCGTGTTTGTCTTTCGGCAAGGAGAGCGGCGCGGCTATCATCGCCAGCCGCCGTGAACGTGGGCCATTCCCTCTTCTCTCCCGTCTTCCGGCTCGTCCTCGTCCTCGCGGCCGGCGCGTGCCACCGGCACGAGGGCGCGAAGGCCTCGGAGAGCGCCGGCGCGCGGGTCGGCGTCATCACGGCGGTCACCGGAACGCAAGCGGCCTTCGGCCAAGCCCACCAGCGCGGTTACGCCATCGCGCTCGAGGAGATCAACGCCCAGGGGGGCGTCCTGGGGCGCCCGCTCGAGATCGACACCTACGACGACCAGAGCAAGCCCGACATCGCCCTCCAAGGCGTGAGCAAACTCGTCGATCAAGACCGGGTGCCGGTCGTCCTCGGCTCCTACTCGAGCGAGAGCTCACTGGCTCTCGTCCCGACCGTCACGCGCAAGGAGGTCCCGCTCATCGTCCCGACCGCGACGGCGGACAACGTCGTCCAGCAACGATCCGCCTGGGTGTTCCGCCTGTGCGCCGGGAGCGGCGACTACGCCGCCGCGATGGTCGCTTTCCTGAAGAGCCACGGCGATCCCCGGACGATGGCGGTCGTCTACGAGAACACGAACTTCGGACAGTCGCAGGCCGCGGCGATGCGCCAGGCCGCGACCCGCAGCGGGCTCTCCATCCTCGACGAGGAGGCATACAACGCCGGTTCTCCGTCGTATTCGCCCATGCTCCAGCGCGTGAAGGAGAAGCGGCCCGAAGTGGTCTACTTCGCGTCGTACCTGCTCGACGCGACGACGCTCATGCGGCAGTCCCGCGCGGTCGACCTCGACCCGCGCTTCTTCACCGCCGCCGGCACCGGCTTCAGCGCCGCCGAGTTCCCCACCGCGGACAAGGGGGCAGGCAAGGACGCGGAGTATACGATCGCCGCCTCGCAGTGGGTCCCGCAGGTGAAATGGCCGGGCTCCAAGGAGTTTGACGAGAAGTTCTTCGCCCGCTACGGGTCGCACCCCGCCTACCACGCGATGCAGGCGTACGCTGCGCTCAAGCTCGCCGCCGCGGCGATCGAGAAGGCGAAGCGCCCTGACCCGACCGCCATACGCGATGCGCTCAAGACGATCCAGATGGACTCCGCGTTCGGGCCCATTCGTTTCGGCGACAACGGCCAGAATCAGCACCCCGTCGTGATCACGCAAGTCCAGCACGGCGTGCATACCGTCGTCTGGCCGCCCGATGTCGCCGTCGCCCCCGTCCTCGAGACTTCGCCCTGGTCCGCGCGGTAAGAGAACTGCGAGTGGCCATCATCCAGTCGATCGTCACAGGGCTCATGACGGGCGGTCTCTACGCCGTCATCGGGATGGGCCTGGCCCTGATCTTCGGCGTCATGCGTATCGTCAACTTCGCCCACGGCGCGTTTCTCATGGCCGGGATGTACCTCGCCTACTTCGCCTACACCGGGCTGCATGTCTCCCCCTACGCGAGCTTCCCCGGCGTGATGCTGGCGCTCTTCGCGCTGGGCTCCGTCGTCTACCGCGTGCTCGTCCGACACATCGTTTCGGCGCCGCACGCGATGCAGATCCTCCTCACGGCCGGCCTCAGCTTCTTCTTCATCGGCCTCGCGCAGGTGCTCTTCGGGGCCGACTACCGCCAGCTGCACCTCGACATCGCCTCCCGAAACGACCGCTTCGCGGGGCTCACGTTCAATCGCGCGTACGCGGTCTCCTTCGCCCTGGCGAGCGCGGTCTCCTGCGCTCTCTACTTCGTCGTGGCGCGCACCGAGCTTGGCCGAGCCCTGCGCGCCGTCGCGCAGAACCGCGCCGTCGCGGCGCTGATGGGGATCCGCGTCGAGCGCGTCTCGGCGATCGCCTTCGCTCTCGGCGTGGCGTGCGCTGGCCTCGGCGGCGCGCTTCTTCTCCCCGTCTTCTATACGTACCCGACGGTCGGCGAGCCCCTCCAGATCCGCTCGTTCGTCATCGTGGTCCTCGGGGGAATGGGCAGCATCGAGGGGGCGGCCCTCGGGGGCGTCGTCCTCGGCGTCGCCGAGGGGCTCACCGCGTACCTGTGGTCGGACAGCTATTCGCAAGTCGTCGACTTCGTCATTTTTCTCGGCGTGTTGCTCTTGCGACCGTCGGGGCTTTTCGGGAGAAGCCTCGCGTGACGCGATCGGGCGCTATAGCCGCGGTCGCCGCGCTCGCCGCGGCCCTGAGCGTCCCTCTCTGGCTCGACGATCCCTTCGTCCTCGAGCTCCTGTTCCGCGTCGCGATCTTCGCCGTCGTCGGGATCGCCTGGAACCTGATCGGCGGCTACGCAGGGCAGCTGAGCCTGGGGCACGTCACCTATTTCGGCCTCGGCGCCTATGGATTCTCCCTCTTTCACGCCGACTTCGGCGTCGCGATGTGGACGGCCCTCGTGCTCGGCGCGGCCGTCGCATGCGGGGCGGCGCTCGTCGTCGGCAGCATCACCTTCCGCCTGCACGGACCGTATTTCG
>CALKVG010000631.1 GCA_937998045.1 uncultured Myxococcales bacterium | reverse complement strand
GCGTCGATCGCGGTGTCCGGGACGGTGCGGGCACATAACCGCGGCGGCAACAGAATCAAGAATATCTCGAGCCGTGACATCCGCTCAGAGCCGCGGATCGAGCGCTTCACGCGGTTCCACACTGGGAGGAGTTCGGGAGGAACGTTCACGGCAACCTCTTCGTCGGATTCGCCTCGCCGTTCGGCGCCGCTGGCGCGCTTGGTTTCTTTCAGGCGCTGTCGGTTGCCTTGCTCGATCCTTCGCATCTCTCGCCGATACCGGCGCTCGGCCTCGAGCTCGGCACGTGCGCGGGCAACCCTGTCCGAGATGGCGCGCGCTTCTTCGAGTCCCCGCTTGCATTCCGTGAGCGCCCCTGCGCGCTCGCGCCGTACGGCTTCGCGAAGCTCGTGCATCAGCTTCGCCCGCAACTCGCGCGCTCGGGCACGCGCGGCCAGTCGGTCGGCCCGGCACCGCTCCTTGGCCTGCCTGAGTGCGGCACTGCGCATTGCGCGCGCGTCTCCAAGCTCGTGGCGAAGGCGAGTAAGGGTCTCCCGCTGCTCGCGGCGATGCTCGCGAGCGATCTGGCGCATGATCTCCCGGCGCTGGCGCCGGCCCTCGGCTCGCGTGAACATCGACGATCACCACCCTTCCTGGCGTAGAATCCTCTGTTCGTATTCGTCCGCGAGCTCCCGAGCGAGCGCGTCCTTCAGCGCGGCCGTGAAGCGCACGCGTCGCCCCGGGATCTCCTTGCGATACATCGCCGCACCTCGGTCGAGCCATCGGCGCCACAGCTTCGCTGCCTCGCTCGCGTCGTACCGATTGGCCGCGATGCGATGAGCCATGAGAGCAATGATGCGCTTCTTGTCGGGATAGAGCTCGCCGGTGTTATGCGGCGCGCAAGAATATGCGGAGCTCGAGCACATCCGACGGTTGTCCGCTCCTGAGATGGTCGGCAGATCGTGGCGATTTCGCATACGGCACCTCCGTGTAATGTTGCGCCCTTCCTGACCCTCGAATGGCTCAGGCAGGAGGTCATCGTGCTGACTTCGTACTTCGACGCTGGTTACGCCGTGCGGCGCCTCCGGAGATCGACATCGGCCAGATACATCGAATCGTTCGCGCGCTTTCTTGCTGAATCGGGCTACAGCCGTAGCGCAGGCCGCATACGCCTGCGCACGGCGTCGGAATTCGCCGCATGGGCTGACTCGAAGGCAATCCCAGTCGCCGCCTTTGACGAGGCTTCTATTGCTCGGTTTGCCACCGCACGTTGGCGGCGCGCTGGGGGCATCCGCCGACGGCCGCGGAAGGACGAGCTTACCGTGCTTCCCCTGTTCGTTACGCACCTGCGATCCCACGGCGTCGTTCCACCGCGCGTCATCAGAGGACCAAGACTTCCGGCATTGGCAAAGGCATACGGCTCGTGGTTGTCCGCGCATCGCGGCGTTCAGCCGAAGACAAGGGAGCAATACGAGAGCAAGGTCGTGAGGTTGGTTGCCGCCCTCGGGGAGAATCCCGCGACCTACAACGCTTTGGCGATTCGTCAGTTCATCATGAAGTGGAGCAAGAGCCACGGGCTCGCCTCCACGAGGTTCACGATCGCGGTGGTTCGCTCCTTTATCCGCTACCTGATCGTCCAAGGGCAGTGCCGAGTCGGCCTCGATGCCGCCGTACCCCAGGTCGCCGCCTGGCGACTGGCGTCTCTGCCCCGCTACGTGAGCGCCGAGGCTGTTGACCGGATCGTCGCAGCTTCTGGTGGCGACACTCCGCGAGGCGCGCGGAACCACGCCGTCTTGCTCTTGCTTGCGCGACTCGGGCTCCGTGCAAGTGAGGTCGCGAAGCTTCGGATCGACGACATCGCCTGGGAGTCCGGCACATTCACGGTTCGCGGCAAGGGCCGTAGGAACGCCGTCCTTCCGCTTCCGCAGGACGTCGGCAATGCTCTTGGCCGCTACATTCGCGAATTCCGCCCAGCACATCCAGACCCCCGAGTCTTTCTCCGAGTTCGGGCGCCGTTTCGGCCCCTCGGTTGTGCGGAGAGCGTTTCTCACATCGTGCGCGGAGCCTTGCGCCGAGCGGGCATGGCGGACGTCCCGATCCGCGGCGCCCACCTGTTGCGGCACTCTGCCGCAACCGCGATGCTTCGCTCCGGCGCTTCGCTCGATGCGGTGCGCGGAATCCTGCGTCATCGCCTCACCGAGACGACCGCGGTGTACGCCAAGGTCGATGTTGAAACGCTCAAGACCGTTGCCCGCCCGTGGCCCGGTGCGGAGGTCGCGTGATTACTACGGCCGTCGTCGACTACATCGCATTTCGTCGCTGCCGGGTACAAACTCCGGATGGAGGCCGTCGTCCTCCTGGACTTCGCCGCCTTCGCCGACGCACGCGGCGACACGCATGTGCGCGCCCAGACCGTGCTGGAGTGGGCGGCGCGTCCGCGAAGCACCCATGCCCGACTGCGTCGCCTTTCCGCGGCCGTCGTTTTCGCTCGGCATCTGAAAGGAACAGATCCGCGGCACGAAGTTCCGCCTTCGGGAGTCTTTGGTCGCCGACCGCAAGGCCGCGCCTACGTGTTCTCCCCGGAGCAAGTTCGCGACATCATCTCGGTCGCGGCGGCGCTGGGTCCGCCCGGCAGCATCCGCCCCAGGACGTACAGCACGCTGTTTGGTCTCCTGGCGTCTACCGGCCTCCGGATCGGAGAGGCGCTCGCACTTCAGGTCGGTGACGTTACTCGCGACGGACTTCTCATCCGGAACACGAAATTCCGAAAGAGCCGCCTCGTGCCCCTCCACCCGACGGCCGTTGATGCCTTGGCCGCGTATCTGCGCGTCCGAAGCGAGGTGGCCCTCGCAGACCCCCACGTGTTCGTCACCATTCGAGGCACACGACTGGCGTACCCGACTGCTGCCGTCAATTTCCTGCGCCGTCGAGGCGCTCGCCCCGACAACCCGTCAGGTCGTCTTGCTCCTCATCGAGGGCGCCTCGCGTTCCGAGGTCGCGGCCGCCCTCGGGATCACCGCGAACAAGGTCAGCGTGTGCATGCACTACGCCTGCAAGGAACTCGCGTCCGTGAGGCCGGTCAGGCGCAAGCCTCGACGGACGCTCACGTAGAGACTGCCGTGGCTCCGACTTTGCTTTCGCCGCGAGAAGGATCTCGTGAACCCAAGTCCCGGGTCACGTCATCCAAATGTGCAACTCCGACTGAGGCGCTCAAATTGCTCAACAGTTCGCTACCCTTGGAGCTACTTGACTCAGCCTGCGCAGGCGTGCAGGCCGAAACTTATCAGGAGCACGTGCCGATAGACATGGTAAGGGGTGACCCGCCGATGCTGAAGGTCTGGAGCGACGGTCTTGACGTCGTTGTCGCACGCGAGTTGTGTCAGGTGCCATCTGTACTCGATCGGCACTACCGGGTCACCGGACACACCCTCCGCCATGCGGCGTGGCGCGAAGTGCCTCAGTCTCTCACGGTTGCCCTTCAGCACAGGGGCCAGGTAGAGCACGTGCCGGCAGCTGATCTGACAAGGCGCCCTCGTGCTTGCTGGATCGGGCGGCTGGCTGACGTAAGCGGGCACCGACAACTTTAGCACGTCGGTTGCGGACGCTGCTGTTGTCTCGCGACCGCGGTCAGGCGAGGCTGTACGGCCCGGATGGCTGCGCCCTCTGCTTCCACAGCTCACATCTCCCTCGGTGCGACCCGAGCGGAATCGGACCGAGCCATGTTGTCCGTGGCGTTCGTCCCCACGGCTGACTTCGAGGTGCTCGACCGAGGCCCCACACATAACTTCGTCGTCGGGCGGCGCGGCGCAGGTAAGAGCGCCCTCTTCCTCGAACTGGAAACCCGATTCACCAGGAAGCCGCAGGTTCTCGTTCTTTCGATCAAGCCCGACGAACCGCACGTCAAGGGACTGGTTGCTGCACTCCGCGAGCGACTGCCGCCACAATCTAACTACGATCGCGTCCGCTCAGTTGCACGCGCCCTCTGGCGCTCGGTACTGCTCGCTCACGTCGGGAAGCTGATCATCGCCCGACACGAACTGGATCAAACGACCGAGTTGAAGACGTGGGTGGGGGCGTGCACATGGCTAGCCGACAACCCTGTGCTTTCGGCGCGGCAAGCTGTCGTCGAGCTTCCCGAGATACCAGACGCGGATAGCATTGTGTTCGAGATCGCGAAGCGCACCCGCTTCGACGAGCTTGAACGGGGCGTGCGGGGGCGTCGTCCCGGGCCGTGTTGAAATCGGGTGGCGGCTGACATCGAACTACGC
>CALKVG010000630.1 GCA_937998045.1 uncultured Myxococcales bacterium | reverse complement strand
GAGATTTCTGCCTGTCTCGTGGGCTCGGAGATGTGTATAAGAGACAGGCCGTCGCGCTCGCAGACGAGCAGAAGGCCAGGCAAGCGATCGTCATGGTCGAGGCGACGGCCCAGGCCGAGCGCGCGAAGGCGACGCAGGTCATCGCCGCGCAGGCGCACGCCGAGGCGGCGCGCAAGGAGGCGGAGGCGATGGTGACACTCGCGAACGCCGTCGCGCAGAAGGGCGCGGCGGAGGCGGAGGCGCGGCGCAGGATGGTCGAGGCCGAGAACGCGCTCGCGCTGAAGTTCGTGCTGCGCGACGTCGCGTGCCGCGCGATCGACCGCATGCCGGAGGTGGCGCGGGAGCTCATGGCGCCGGCCCAGGCCATCAAGGAGATCAAGGTGCTCCAGACGGGAGGTTTCGGTGGGGGGGGCAGCGGAGCGTCCGACGGGGCTCGCCCCGCGCTCGGCGCGATGTCGCCGATCCTCAAGTCGATCCTCGAGGCGGGTGCGGCTTATCCGCTGCTGCGCGAGATCATGAGCTTCGCCCAGATGGACGCGGACAAGCTGACCGCGTCGGGCGCAGAGCGCGCTCGGCGAGCTTACGTCCGAGCTCAAGGCGGTGCTCAAGAAGGAGGAGCCTGCGCCTGCCTCCAACGGCGGCGCGATCCACGCGGACATCGTCGAGGAGCGTCGTGCGGGAGGGCTTGCCGGTGAATGAGCCCACCCGAAGAAGTGCGGGCCGAGCCCCCGGTTCGACCGAGGCCGCGGCGCTCGCGCTGATGGCGTCGGTCGCCTCTGCGGGGCTGGCCCGGGCGGACCTCGGGGTCCTGAAGAAGAGCCTGCGCGAGGCCATCGCCAGCGACCCCCTCGACGCCAATCTCGTCACCGTCGCAGGCGGCGCGTTCCTCTTCTACCTCGCCGAGAAGGACCAGAACGCCAAGGTGCAGAGCTACTGGGACGCGCTCGTCTTCGTCTCGACGTGCATGTCGGTCGGGTACGCCGACGTCTTCGCCCGCACCCCCGCCGGCAAGGCGATCGCGTCGGCCATCATGACGATAGGGCCCGCCCTGTCGGGCGCGCTCCTCGACGAACCGAAGGCTCCTGCGCCGAGCGGCGCGCAGGCCCAAGACGACGAGAGGATCGACATCCAGCGCGTCATCGTCGACAAGTTGGAAGCGATCCTCTCGGAGCTCCGCGCGACCAGGCCGCGATAGAGCGACCGCGTAGGTCAGTCGCGGGAGGCGTCGCGGACCGGGAAGCCTCCGTCGAACCCTGGCGTGCAGTAGCCGGTGCCGCCCCCAAACATTTGGCACCGTTCGCCGTTGGGACACGGTTTCATCATGTTGCAAAGCTGGACGGTGCCCGTACCGCACGAGCCGCTAACGCATTCTGTTTGGCCACCGCGGCCACCAGTACCGCTGGCGCAGCACACGCTACCACTCGGGCATGTGTCCGCCGTGCACGCGAGCGTCCCGCCCCGGCATGTCCCCGCGTCGGCGTCTACGCAGGTCTGCGTCCCTTGACAGCAGACCTGCGGTGCATTGCACACCGCCATCCCGCACGGGACGGGTCCTCCCGGAACGACTCCTCCGTCGCCACCGCTGCTCCCGCTGCCTCCTCCGTCGCCGCCGCTGCTCCCGGTGCCTCCTCCGTCATCGCCGCCGCTGCTCCCGGTGCTTCCGGAGCTGCTCGTAGAGCCGCCCGACGAGCTCGTGGAGCCGCCCGTGGAGCCGCTGGAGGTACTCGATCCGCTCGATGTCCCCGAGCCGCTCCCGCTGCTGGATCCGCTCGAGCCGCTGGAACCGCCGGAGCTGCCGCTCGTGCTGCCCGATCCGCTCGAACTCGTCGATCCTCCGTCGTCGCCGGTCGTCGACGAGGAGCCACCGCACGCGAAGACAATCGCCACGAACGTTCCCAGACATGCCGTCGAAAGAATCCCTGCGATTCGCATGAAGCTATCCTCCCGTGTTGCTCCACCTGGTGCACGTGGTGAGCGCACCTTCGTGGGCCCCCGTGGGCCCCTTTTTACGCTCACTCGAATTACGAAGATAGCGCTACTTGCAAAAGAGCAAGCGTCTCACGCTCGTCACTCGGTGCGGGAAAAGCCGGAAAGTATGATCACCGAGTCGCGGGGCATTCGGCCCTGGTCGACGATCTTTCCAGATGATCAGCTAAAGCCCGTGGTCCCACTCGAGCCGCGGTGCGCGCGCTTTTCTCGCGTCCTTCGTCTTCTCGTACCCTGGAGCTGCCGTGGATCCTGGCGACGCAGCACGCTTACACACGAGCACCCACGCCCTCCCCTGCGAAAGGGCAGTTCGCACGTTCCTCGGGAGATGGCGATCGAATCGTTCGCCCCCCCTCCGCGCCGGCTCGAGTGTCTGGCGCCGCCTTCTGTCCCCGCGGCTAGGCGCCCGCGCGGTGAACGCAGTTGATCGCGATAGACGACTTCGGGCCCGACTTCGCAAAAGCTGGTGGCGCGAGCTGGCGGACGGACGGATGCCGTCAGAACCAGACGAGCATGCCCGCCGTCACACCGAAGAACGCTTGCGACGAGGCGGCGCCGTTCTTCGTGTCCGTGGTCATGGTCCCGTTCGTGAAGTTGACTTCCTGCGAGTGACCGCCGCCGATGGGAATGTCGCCCGTCAGGCCCACGGTGAAGCCGGCGTGGTGGATGGGGGTGATGACGAGCTGCGGGTCCAGATCGATCGCGAACTGCTGGACGCCGTTGCTCGTCGTGGTCGTCGTGTTGCCCAGGGTGGTCGTCGATTTCGAATTGGCGGTGTAAATGGAGAAGCCGCCGCGTAGCCACAACGAGAAAAGATCGGTGAGCTGAAGGATGTAGCCCCCGCGAGGCGCGATGCCGAAGACGGTCCACCCGGGATTGTCGGCGGAGTCCGTCGTCGTGCTTCCGTTCGGATGATCGTGCTCGGTCGACGTGCTCCCGCCAAGCGTGAAGAAGACCACGAGCTCGCCCCCAACGGTCACGTGATCGACTATCGTATAGTCGAAGCCGAGGCGCGGGACGGTATAGAAGTTCTCGGACCCCGTGGGGAACGTGGACCCCCACAGGATGCCCATCGACGTCTGCGTGCTCGTCTGGACCGTCTTGTTGTCGCCCGGGTTGGCGTTGAACAGGTCCTGAGAGTTTCGCGAGAACGCGAAGAGGTCGAACAGGCGATCCGCGCTCACGATGAACTGGCCCTGCTGCCCAAAGGCTGCTCCCGCGTTCGCCTGCGCACTGGCAAACGGTGCAGTGAGCAGTACGCCCAAGGTGGCTCCAACGGCTGTCAGCGTTCGCATTATGTCGCGTGACCTCCTGAGGTTGGCGAATCTACTCGGAAGGACGCGGGTCGGTCGAGCTTGCAGCAACGATTCTGTCCAGCAAGAGCGGACGGCTCTGCGCAGGCTCGCTGGCGAGCTCGAACGAAGACGCAACGCGATCGGCGATGGCGGCCGCGCCCGCCAGCGCTCGCACGTGAAGGCGCGCGAGCGGCGCGCCTCGCACGACGCGCGCGCCCGGTTTTGCCTCGACGACGATGCCCACCCCCGGGTCGACCTTCTGGTCGGCGCGCGTTCGGCCCGCACCCATCGCGACCGACGCGAGCCCGATGCCCAACGCATCCACGTGCGCCACGAACCCGTCGCGCGGCGCCTCCACGACGATCTCCTCCGGCGCCAGCGCCAGCCGCTCCGGCTCTGCGACGACGCGGGCGTCCCCGCCTTGCGCCTCGATCATCCGCTCGGCCGTGCGTGCCGCCGACCCCGTCGCGATCGCCGCCGCGAGTCGGGCGCGCGCGTCGGCCGCGTCCTCGGCGGCGCCGCCGAGCAGGAGCATCTCCGCCCCCAGACTCAACGTGCACTCGACGAGGTCCGGCGGGCCGCCTCCGGTGAGGACCGCGAGCGCCTCGCGCGTTTCGATCGCGTTGCCTACGGCAGCCCCGAGCGGCGCCTCCATGTCCGTGAGGAGCGCACTCACTCGCTTTCCTGCGCGCGTGCCCACCCTCACGAGCGCCTCGCCGAGCGCGCGCGCCGCGGGCAGCGATTTCATGAACGCGCCGCGCCCGACCTTCACGTCCAGCACGAGCGCGTCGACTCCCTCGGCGAGCTTCTTCGACAGGATCGAGGCGACGATGACGGGAACACACTCCACCGTCGCCGTCACGTCGCGCAGGGCGTACATCCGCTTGTCCGCCGGCGCGATCTCGGCCGTCTGCCCCATCATGCAGCAGCCGACGTCTGCGACGATGCGCCCGAACTCGGACGCCGTCAGTTGCGTGCGGAACCCAGGGATGGCCTCCAGCTTGTCGAGGGTTCCGCCGGTGTGCCCGAGGCCGCGACCGCTGACCATCGGCACCCGGACGCCGCACGCCGCCACCAGGGGTGCGAGCGCGATCGACACCTTGTCGCCGACGCCGCCCGTCGAGTGTTTGTCCACCTTGATGCCGGGCACGGGGGACAGGTCCAGGACCGCGCCGCTCCGCAACATCGCCAGCGTGAGGGCCTCGGTCTCGCCCTCGTCGAGGCCGCGGAAGTAGACGGCCATCAGCCACGCCGTCATCTGGTAGTCGGCGAGCTCACCGCTCGTGAACGCCGCCACGAGGCGCGCGATCTCGTTGGCCTCCAGCCGGTTCCCATCTCGCTTTGCCGCGACGAGCTCGACGAGCGTTCGCCCTGAAGCCACTACGGGAACTCCATAGCACCCGCGCACCCGCGGTTGCTATCGTGGCGTCGATGGCAAGATGCCTGGCTTGGCTGCCGCTCCTCCTTGCCGTGTCTTGCTCCAGGGACCCACCCTCGCCCGCGTCCTCTTCCCCGTCCGGAAGCGCGCCCGCGCCGGAGCCCTCGCCGCCAGCGCCGCTGGCCGCGACCTCCGCGACCGTTCCCTCTCCGGCGCCGCCCGTCCCGACGTCGACTCCGTCGTCTCTGCGTCCTGCATCCGCCGCTCTGGGCTCCGCGGACGCCGGAAAGTGCGGTGACAAACCGCTCCCACCTTGCCCCCTGTGCGCGTGGATGAAGGCAAACACGTCCGCCGCCATCAACGCCAAGGACTTCGGTGCCCTCGCCGCGGCCCTCGAGAAGACCGCGGGCTTCGCGCCTCCCGGTCCTGGCTACGCGAACTGGGCCTCGATCGCGCGCGACGGCGCCGATGCCGCGCACATGCAGAGCCTCGACGCGGTGAAAGCCTCCTGCCGCTCGTGCCACACGCAGTACCGCGACCGGTACAAGCGAGAGATGCGCGATAGGCCCATCTGACCTCGCTAGCCCGCAATGCCGCTCCCGCCGATTCCTCGCCCGAAGACGCCTCGCGTCGGACGCCCGTCCGGCAAGTTCACCCAGCACCGTCGCATCGACCATCTGCGGTCGCACCTCGAGGCGCACGCCGCAGGCCTGACGCTGGAGCAGCTCGCCGGCCTGCTTCGAATGACGACGCGCTCGGTGCGCCGCTACCTGCGCGAGCTGGCCCTGGTCACCGAGCTCGAATCCGTCGAGGTGCGTCCGGGCGGCGCCCACCTATGGCGCATCAAGCCGAGCGAACGCGGACGTGCGGTGCCCCTTCGGCGGACGCAGGCGTACGCGCTGCTCGCGGCGCGGCGCGTCTACGAAGTGCTGCGCGGGTCGGCGCTCTTCGACGAGATCGACGTGGCCCTGCGGCTCGTGGAGCAGGTGGCGCGGCGCCCGGCCACGCGGCCCGGCCCCCGGGCGGAGATCGGCGGCGACTCGCGCCTCGAGGAGCGCTTCGCCTACGTCCCGCAGGTCCCGCGCGCGTACGCGAACCGCAGCGAGGAGATCGACGCGCTCTTCCAGGCCGTCTCCGAGCTGACGACGACGACCTTCCGCTACCGGGAAGAGGCCTCCGACGGCAAACCCGATCGCGGGCACGCGAGCCCGGCGAGCCACGCGAGCGTCATCGCGCAGCCGTACGCGCTCGTCCTGCACGCAGGCACCATCGTCTGCATCGCACGCGACGTCGAGCGGGGCGTTCGGCCGTTCGCGTTCGAGCGCATGAGCGAGATCGTCGCGAGCGAAGGCGACCATTTCGAGCTGCCCGACGACTTCGACCTCGCCGAGTGGGTGCAAGGCGATTTTGGCGTGGGGCGCGCGGCTCAGTCGGTGAAGCTCCTCGTCGAGTTCGACCCCCGCGTGGCGGATGCCGTCCGCGCGCGCAGAGTGCATCCTTCGCAAAAGCTTGCCATGGCGGCGGACGGTCGCGTTCGCGCGTCGCTCACGGTACCGGGTGCGCCCGAGGTGCTCGCCCAGGTCCGGAGCTGGGTGCTCGGCTTCGGTTCGAGCGCCCGCGTGCTCGAGCCGCGCGAGCTGGCCGACGAGCTCGCCCTCGAGCTCCGTCGCGCCGCGTCGCGGTATGCAACTTAGTGCATGTAACTGTGTGTAGCGGGGACCCGTGCGCCGGCGCACGAAACCGCTTCTTTTCGTGGGATGACGGCGCCCGAGCCTTTTTGCGTGGCGGTGCTACGTCATGGGAGAAGGCAAGCATTCTCCCATGTCCACCCAGTCCCTTCCGGTCGCAAGCGGCGACGTCCACGCCGTTGCGAAGAAACCCCCCGTCGACGGCACGCACCTCGCGCACAAGGAGCTTCTCCGCGGGCCGTGGTGGCAGAAGATCCCCGCGTACCGGACGGTCGACGACGCAACGTTTCTCGACCATTCGTGGCAGGCGAAGAACTCGATCACGAAGGTCGCCAAGCTCGTCGAGACCATCCAGGACATGGTCCCTGCCGGCTTCGTCGAGGACCTCGAGAACGGGATGAAGCGCGCGCCGATGAGCGTGCGCGTTAGCCCGTACATCGTCTCGCTCATCGACTGGGAGCACCCCTACGACGACGCGCTGCGCACGCAGTTCTTCCCGCTCGCGTCGCGCCTCCTCCCCGACCACCCGAAGCTCGGACTCGACTCGCTGCACGAGCAGGCGGACGCGCCCGTCCCCGGCCTAACCCACAGATACACCGACAAGGCGCTCTTTCTCCCGCTCGACACCTGCCCGGTGTACTGCCGCTTCTGCACGCGGTCGTACGCCATCGGCCTGGACACCGACGAGGTCGAGAAGGTCCGCCTGCGACCGAACGACGAGCGCTGGAAGCGCGCCTACCAGTACATCGCGTCGCGCCCGGAGCTCGAGGACATCGTCATCAGCGGCGGCGACGCCTATCAGCTGCGCGCGCAGCACATCGAGGAGATCGGCGGGGCGCTGCTGGCGATCCCCAACGTGCGGCGGATGCGCTTCGCCACGAAGGGGCCGGCAGTGATGCCGATGAAGATCCTGACGGACGACGCCTGGCTCGACGCACTGACCCGCGTCGTCGAGAAGGGGCGCAAGCTCCACAAGGACGTCGTCCTCCACACGCACTTCAACAACGCCACCGAGATCACCGGAGTCACCGAGGCGGCGATGGGCCGCGTCTTCGAGCGCGGCATCGTCGTGCGAAACCAGACGGTGCTCATCCGCGGGGTCAACGACAGCGTCGAGGCGATGACGCTCCTCGTCAAGCGCCTCGGCCATGTGAACGTGCACCCTTACTACGTCTACGTGCACGACATGGTCCAAGGCGTGGAGGACCTGCGCACGAGCGTCGACACGGCGATCCACATCGAGAAGCACGTTCGGGGCAGCACGGCCGGCTTCAACACGCCCACCTTCGTGGTCGACGCGCCGGGCGGCGGCGGCAAGCGCGACGCGCACTCGTACGAGTACTACGACCGCGACACGGGCGTCAGCGTGTACTCGGCGCCCAGCGTGAAGCCGGGGCAGCTTTTCACGTACTTCGATCCGATGCACCAGCTGTCGACGCACCAGCAGCGCCGGTGGAGCGACCCGCAGGAGCAGCAGGCGATGATCGAGGATGCGCTGAGCAAGGCGCGCGGGCGGGCGTGGTGAACGTGCGCAACTGCTACGAGCGGTGAAGCTCGTTCGGGGCAAATCGCCACATTCTTTCTAGGCAGTCCTCGCAGCGAAACGGGAAGAACCCGAGCCACGAAAGGACTCTCTCGATGCCGCGGCGCCGGGATCGCCGCAGGGCCTCTCCGCTACATTGGGGGCAGCGTCGGGACATCATCGGCGGGTGGCGAGGGGGCCGGTTTCTCCGCGTGCCGGCGCGCGCTCGGCGGCCGCCGCAACCGCACACTCGAGGACTTGGCAGCCAAATTGCCCGAATGCTTCAACGATCCTCGCCCCGAGGACCCGGGAGCGGGAGACGTCTGGCTCTCGGCTAACGACGGGCGCGGTGCGGTCCAGCTCGCTCAGCAGGGAGTGAATGCGCGCGGTCTGGTCACGCAGACGCACGAGCGCTTCACGGAACTCGTTTTCGCCGGATCGGACGAACGCTATCGACATGGCACCTCCCCCCCTTACGAGGGTGAGCCGATACGGAGCAAGCCGCGGGCCAGGTGGGATGGCCCTCGTCGAAAAAAGGGTAAGGCATTGCGGTCCCCCGAAGTTCTATGGTGACCCGTTGGTTGAACGGGGAGTCTCCCACTGACACGCTCTAACACGCGGCCTTAGACGATAATTCCGCCCTCCCGCTCCGAAGAACGCCGTGCACCGGGGGCGGTCCGACGCGGTGGGAGGTGCAACCGTGTCTTTCTCGCTCACGACCTCAGTTGAGACGCTCGAAGACGCGGCCGTTCCGCCGAGTCCTGCGGTCGATGGGCTCGAGGGCGCGCCCTTTTCGGTAACGGGCGCTGCCCAGGCACCGCGCCACCGCTCGATTCTATCGAGCCAGCGCGGACTCGGGGTACTGCGCTCGCAGCATCCGATCGACGCTGCTCGCTTCGCTATCACGACCGAGAGCCCGCAGGGCTTGCGCCTCGACGGAGAGGGCCTCCGGTTCGAGCTGGCGGACGGGGAGGGAGCGCGCCGCCCGCGCCTTGCGAAGCGCGGCGAGCGCGTCGCCGTCCTCGAGGGCGGTGCGCGCCTGGGTGATGAGCGAGGTTTCCATCGACAGCGAGTTGGAGTCCTCGATGCGCCGCACGGGTCGCGAGCGTGCCGCGTGCGCCGGCTGGACGGAGGGCACCGGAGCGGCCGCCGCGACCGGTGCCGGGGCGACAGGGGATTCCTCGAACGTGCCCGCGGCGAGGCGCACGGCCGTCACGACGTCTGTACGCGCCGCAGCCGCGGGGTCGTCGGTCGCAGCCAGGGGAGTTCGCGGCGTGGGTTCGCTGTCCGCCGCCGTCCGCGCCCGCGGGTTGGCGCCCGCCGCGATCGCCGCGACGACGGGGACGACTGCCGTGGGTCGCGTGTCGGGCGCGCGAGCAGCGCCGACGTGCAGAAGGATGGCGGCCATGCCGACCGTCACCGTGCCGCCCAGCAGCGTGCCGATCGACAGCGCCTTCATCGCCACCGCGGTGCCCGCGCCGCCTGCAAGCGCGCCTCCTGCACCGCTCGCGCCGTTGGCGGCCCCGCCGGCGTTGCCCGCGCCGGTCGCTGCCGCCGCGCTGCCGGCCGCCGCGACTCCTGCCGCTCCGCCGGCGGCGCTTGACACGCGCGCCCACATCTTCGCTCGCGCGCCGCGGCTCGGAGCGTCCGCGCGCGCGGCCGCCAGCAGCGCCTTCGTCGTCTCGGAGAGGCGACCGCCGCTCATGGCCGCTCCTTGTCGTCTTCGAGTTTCGACCACGCTCCGGCAGAGCCGGAGACGTGCCGCCGCCCAGTGAGCGCTCCTTCGAGCTCGCTGCGCGCGACGCGCAGCCGCGAATACACTGTGTTCAACGGGATGCCCAGGACGCGCGCGATCTCCGGCGCGGTCATCTCCTCGATCTCGTGGAGCACGAGGACGGCGCGCCGCCCGACTTCGATCGTCTGCAGGGCCGCGTCGAGCGTCGACAGCGCTTCGCGCCGCGCGAGCGCCTCTGCTTGCGGCGCCTCGACGCTCGCGTGCAGGAGCGCGTCACCGCCATCCGGCTCCTCGGGGTGACGCCGCCTGTGGCGGCGCGCGTCGCTCGCTACGCGTAGCACAATCTGGAAGAGCCACGCCCGCGGTCCGTGTCCGCGATCTTCGAACTCGTCGAATCGGCGGTGGGCGACGACGAAGACCTCCTGCGTCCGGTCCTCGGCGTCGCACTCGCGCACGCCGAGCCGCCGCAGGTTGCGC
>CALKVG010000629.1 GCA_937998045.1 uncultured Myxococcales bacterium | reverse complement strand
GTGGCCAAGACGCGCGACCAAGTGGCCAAGACGCGCGACCAAGTGGCCAAGACGCGCGACCAAGTGGCCAAGACGCTCGACCAGGAGGACGTGACGCTCGGCCACTAGGAAAAGCACCGCGGCGACTTCGACGAGACGCGTCGCCACTTGGCTGCGACGCGCGACCTCAAGGAGGCGACGCGCGACCACTTGTCCGAGCCGCTCGACCCAATGGAGAGGGCGCGCTTCCAAAAGGGCGAGGCGTTTTGTCGACAGGACCGTCGACACGCCCCGAAGCCTACTCCGCAGTGCCTCGACGCAACGGTCGCTTTTTCAACCAACACGACAACCAACCAAATCGCAACGCGAACGGAGAATGGTCATCGCGACCACGAACAAAACGCCTCACCGCATCACCATTGCGCTCAGCCTTCCAAAGTGTGTTTCCGTGCTCATCGCCACCGCGAAACTTCTGCGTCGCGCGATTCGGCCTTGGACCGAGGGCCTCAATGGATTCACGCAGCCGAGACCCTCGAACCGCGCCAAATCGCCGTCGTTCGAGCGCACCTCACCATGAAGCTCGATGGCATGCGCCGCAATCTGAAGGTCCGTCGTGAGGTTGCCTCCCGTTCCGAGTCGCCCGAGAAGGCCAAAGGCGAGCTCGAGATGCCGGCTCCCCGGGAACTCAGCCGATGCTCTCGGCGAGCCACTCGCGATACCGGTCGTCCCCGTAGGCCCCCCATGCTGAAGCCCGTCAGCGCGAGAGGGCCGCCGCGGAGCCCGTCGACCAGGCGCGCGAGGTCCTCGAGCCGGTCGCGCCAGCGGCAATCGGGCGGGCACTGCGGCAGGACGACGCGCATCCGTCCGGCGTGCGGCTGGGCGAGGACGCCCGGAAGTCCGTAGCGAAGCGCGCTCGTGGCGTCGGTCCCGCGCTCGCCTACGCCGTGGAGGAAGAGGACGAGCGGCGACGAAGGCGGGAGCGCGCCGTCATCCCAGAGAAGGGCGGTGAGCGCGGGGAAATCGAGGCGGCGCCACATGGCGCGAAAGGATAGCGGTGCCGCGGTGGCCTTGGCGCGCTCGGCCCTCGTGAGGGCCGGCTGCCCCTCCGCCATCCAGGTGACGGGAGCCCATGCCGGTCTTCCGGATCACGTGGGACACACGCGTTTTGAAGGCACTCCTGCCGAGAACGCACCTATTGGCACGCCATCGGATAGGGACCACCGGGCGTGGCAGTACACACCCCGGTCGCCTTGCACGCCGGGCAAACGTTCGGGAACCCAGACGCCCCGGCGTAGCACTCCTTGCAGCAAGGCCCGCCCGCGTCGACGCCGGCGCCACCCTTCTGTTGGCACGAGTAGCAGTTGTCCGGCGTGAGCGCCGTCTCGCAGCCGTTCTCGGAGCTGCCGTCGCAGTCGGCCCAATTTGGGGCGCACGTGACGACTCGGCAGAGGCCGCCCACGCATTTCGCCAGCGCCATCGCGTTCGGCGGGACCCCGGTCGCGACGCACGAAAAGGACATGCCGCACCCGCCACAATTGTTGTCGTCCATCTGCGAGTTGCTTTCGCAGTAGGGATGCACGGTATCGCAGTGCTGCCACGGCACAGGGCAGGTCGAGCCGGTCGGGCTGCAAGAGTTGCCCGTTGGTGAGCATTGATACTGCGACGGCGCGATGTGGGGGGTTGCCGCTTCCGTACAACTCTGGCAGTCCGTCGGCGTGCACCCGTAGTCCGGGTCGGAGACGGGAACGCACTTCACGACGTGGGTCACGGCATCAGGGCAGGCCTTGGTGTCGCTTGCACAACCCGCCTGATACGGGTCGAGCCCGATGGTCAGCTCGCACGCGACCGCCGTGAGCGCGATGGCGAGTCCCACCGCCCGCGCCATTGCGCGCCGCGGAATCAAAACGAACCCCGCAGTCCGATGCCGCCGTATCCCGGAGCGAGGTACGCCTCGGGCTGCAGCGTATGCTCCTTCTCTTTCCCCTTGTCCGGGACGATCGGCCGCGTGAAAAAGAAGTAGCTGGCGACGCCGGCGAGCAGGACCGCGCCACCGAAGCTCACGTCCGCGGCGAGCGCCATCGTTTTCACCGGCTGCACGTCGGCGTCCGCGCAGAGAGGCTTGCACGTGAGCTGCGATCGCTTGTTCAGCGCGAGCGCACCGAACGTCGCCCCCGCGCCGACCGCTGCAACGGCGAGTCCGGAGAAGATCCACGTGGTCGCCGGGATCGGCCGCGGGCCCGTGGGCTCCTTGGGCCCGAACTGCAGCTGAGGAGGCGGCGGCTCCCATTCGAGCCGGATGACGCGGTTCTTTTCCCCCTCACGGATGACTTCCGTCGACTCGATCGGCGGTTTGCCCTGTACCTCGGTCCGGAACTTGTGGACACCGGGGTTCAGCTCGAGGGGGATCCCCCTGGCGTTCGGCACCGGCTGCCCGTCGATGGTGACCTTCGCGTCCGGGATGTCTTGCCGGTTGACGACGACCTCGAAGGATACCGAGGGCATGTTGCGCTCGACGTCCGCCAAGAGGTCGATGCAGTCGGCGCGGACGAGGCTCGGACAGTTTTCGTCCGAACAGGCGCGGAGCGTCTGGCGCGCCTCGAGGAGCGCCGCCGTCTTGCGCTGCTGCTGTCCCTTCTCGTGTTCCGCGAGGCATTGCTCGCGCGAGGGGGCCGCTTTCTGGGCAACGGCAAGCGCTGGCCACAAGACCAGAGCACCTACCGCTCCCCAACCAGCGGCCGCTCCGCGACACCTGGATTGTATTCTCATGGTCTGGAACGAAGCTACGCTACTGCGTCCGAGATTAACCTATACCCGAAGCGCGCGAGCGCGCGCAACATAGTGACCGGGCGTCCGGAGACGAAAAGCAAAAGACGGCTCGCTACGATGGTGCGAGCCGTCTTTCTAGTCCGCCTCGTCCGCGTCCGCGTCTGGCGTTCGCGAACGCGTTGTGTGCGCCCGCGCCAGCGCGCTCGTTCCCGCTCAGAGCGAGTCGCGCTGCGCGAGTGCACACCTGTCTCTTATACACATCTGACGCTGCCGACGATCTTACGCGTG
>CALKVG010000628.1 GCA_937998045.1 uncultured Myxococcales bacterium | reverse complement strand
CCCCAGGAACCGCACTCGCGAGCTCTGGGCCAAGTTTTTCAACACGCTCTGAGCTATTCGAATTCATGCGCCGCGATCTCGTGGAGATCCGGCAGCGCCTGGATGACGCCCTCTGCCATGCTGCCGCCGGGGAATCCGGAGCGGCGGCCGAGGCAGCCATAAAGCTGCTGGCGGGTGTGCGCTCCCTCGAGAACAGCCTCGGTGAGCTGGAAAGCGCCTCCGACAGGCAGGAGGTGCGGCAGTGAAGCGCCGTCACGCCGCACCTCCCCCAGCGTGGGATTCCGACGAACGACGTCTGGAGAACACAGAGAGCATGGTGGTCGAGGCGCTACGAAAGATGCGCACGGCGGCCGCTCGATTCGAAGAAGAGATGCGAGGAACCGACGAGGTGGACACGACCGAGTTTCCTCGCCTGTTCGACCTGCTCGCCGAAGCGCGCGTGGCGCTCAAGACCGCGCTGAGGAACGAGCTCCGCCCGGTCATCGAAAAGCAGCGCGCGAACCGCCGCCGCTCCCCGGAGCCCGTCCAGTGAGCGCCCCGACGACGACGACGACGGCCCGCAAGAACACGCAAAGCATGCGGCGAGGGGGCCTGCGCCGACTCGACCGCGCGATCGTCCTCCTCCAGGAGATCCTCGCGGCATCAGCCGACGGGAGTGCCCCCGACCATTGCGAGCTCGTGCTGCTGGCGCGGCTCCTACGCGAGTCGCGATACCACTTCGGCCAGTGCCTGCGAAGCAGCATCGACGAGCTCGCGAAGGCAGCGGACCCCACGGCGCACGAGGGCCTCCAATGAGCGCCCCGAAGACGCCTGAAGGGCGCGCGGCGGCGCTTGCGAAACGACGGGAGACGGCGCGACCGAAGCCGCTACGCGAGCTCAGTGCCGCCGCCGAACACCTCGCGACACTCTTCAAGCACTGCGCGGATGACTGCCCGCCGGAGACGGAGACTGTCGGCTGGATCATCGCGTTGCTCACCCAGTACGTGACAACGAAGCCACTGCCGGAAGGCTGCAACAAGCGCTTGGAGGAATTCGGGTACGCGCTGTGCAACTTGGGCAGCAAGCTGCCCCCGCATCGGATTGTGGTCACCGCCGACCGGCGCGGCGTCGAAGCGTTGGCCGACGCAATCGAGAAGCGGGCGGAGTATCTCCGGGCAGCCGAGGCGCTCCACGTGCTCGAGCGGAGGCAGGACGCCGCCCTGAGCGATGCGGAGGAGGCGACGGTCGCTCGGCTGCTCGGCGCCCGACGCGAGGCGCGGCCGTGACGCTTCCCGAGGTACTCACTCCGGAGAAGTGCGCCGAGATCCTCCAGGTCACGACGCTCGTCGTCCGGCGCATGTGCAAGCGTGGAGAGGTGCCCGGCGCGCGTCGCGTAGGGCGCGACTGGCGCATTCCCGCGATGGCGATCGGCAAGCTCTTCGAGCTCCCCGGCGCGGGAACGTCTGCCCCAACGATGCCATTGGTCTCCCGAGGAGAGGAGTTCACGTCCGCGGAGGCTGCGACGATCCTCAAGGTCTCGGAGAGGTCCGTGCGGGGCATGTGCGTCCGCGGCGAGCTCCCGGGCGCGCACCATCTCGGCTCCCGGTGGCGCATCCCGGCGACGGCGGTCGAGAAGCTCTTCGAGCTGGCCGCCGGGCTGCAACGTCCCAGGGGGATGAATCCGAGCGTCTACGCGGGCAAGTGAGCAGGCCGAAACGGCGCTCCGGCGCCGTCGCACCGTCACGCGGTGCCTGACGAGGGCCAAACGTGGATCAAGGACGCGAGCTGTTCGAACGACTGAAGGCGCAGGGCTGGGCGCTCATCGAGGAGTGGCGGGCGGCCGAGGAGCCCGAGACGCAGTTTCTCGAGTTCAAGCGCAAGGCGAATCCCAGCATCGCCACGGTGGGGCCCGAGGATCGAGACAACATCGCGAAGGCAGTTTCATCCTTTGCGAACGGCGACGGCGGCCTCCTCGTCATCGGCGTGGCGGCGGGAGGAGGAAATCGGGAGGGCTTCGACCGCGTCACGGGAGTCGTGCTCATCAACGACGCCGAGAAGTTTGGCGGTGCTGTCGAGGTCCTTGTGCGAACGTCGACCGAGCCGCCCATTCCAGGCCTCATGGTCTGGCCCATCGAGAAGCCGGATGCTGCCCCGATGGGCGTCGTTGCCGTTTACGTTCCTCCAAGCCTTGCGCGTCCCCATCGCGCCACGAGCACGGGCCGAGTCAACAATCACTACTACATGAGGACCGCGGCTGGTGCGCACGTCATCCCGCACTCGATGCTTACCGCGCTGTTCGCGTACTCGTCGCCGCCTCGGCTCGAGCTGTGGGCGCGGTGCAGCGGAATTACCCCGAACGCACGCCCCTCTATCGAGCTTCGCCTCCGAAACACTGGCCGCTCGCCGGCGCGAGCTCCGGCGGTGTGGCTATTCGACTTTCCGTCGCATCTGGGATTGACCGTGAAGATTATGACGCCCCCGGGCTTTGCGATGCGCAGAGGCTCCACGGAGGACGGTCGGTCCTACGTTGCGATCGAAGCTGCGGGTGACTTGGTCATCTATCCCGGAACGGACCGAGTGCTGTCGGACGCTCCGTGCGAAGACACGGCTATGCGCACGGGTGGCGACGTCGTGGTGCAGCTCCACGCGCGGATCATGTCCCTCGACACGCCTCCGGTGGAGGGGACCACTCAATTGAAGTTCCACGTCAGTGACGAGGCGGTGCACGCAAAACAGCACCGAGCCGCGATCCGTGGCGACGATATGCCTCCGTCCGGAGGGACGTAGCATGTCGATCGCGCACCAGATTGATCGGGCGCTCGTTCAGCTAAGCAATCTGATCGAGAAGCTGCGCGCGTGCATGGGACGCGACGCGTCCAGCGAGTCGGAGCTGAATCCCGACTTCGTACACTTTCAGAGGGGCCGCCTCGGCGGGCTCGCACTCTCGGGCGACGAAATTCAGTTGTACCGGGCGTGCGTCGAAGGCATTGCTTCGGTACACGAACAAATCCCGGAGGAGCCGTTGCTAAGCCGCCGAGCAGCGGCGAGCCTCGTTGAAGTGACGACCCTGCGCGCTCTTAACCTTAGGCGGGTAGGGGCAGACGGCCGGATCGAGCGGACGCCGGCGTTCGTGCGTCGCTTGGGTCGCGAGCTGGCCAACCTCCGCAAGACCCTGATGGCTCCGCCGACAGACTGGACTCTTACGGTACCCGTCGGAGGTTTCGCCTTGACGGGGCTTCCTTTCCGCATGGGGCGCGTCGAATTCGATCAAGGGACGCCGCAAGCGGCGCGCGAGCTGGCGAAGTGCGTTCCCGGCGTTCGTCGTGGCCCGCGCATGTCTGCGAAGCGGGCTGCAGCGGAGCACAAGGCGCGATCGGACCACCGCATGCGCATTGTCTCCGACTTCACCGGCGCCGTGATAGCAACCGTGCGCGTGCGAGCTCTGGACGAGGAAGCCGCGACGAGCCTGGGGGTCTTGAGGATTCGAGAGGCGATCGACGTCATCAATTTCTTCGCGCCTTACTTCCACAAGATCCCGTCGAAACATCGCGCGTTCGTCGCTCCAGAAGGAGAGCGCGTCGGCATGCCATATCTGCTGCGGCCGGTCGAAGGGGACCGGAGCCTCTGGGGCCACTGGTCTTCCGACTCTCCGCCCGTCGCGATGATCAGCCCGTCATCACCCCGAGCGGCGGAAATTGGGCTCGAGCGCGCAAACGAGATTCTCGAACGCGAACGCCTATCGGATCTTGATCGCCGCGTCATCAACGCAATGCGCTGGGCGGGCAGAGCGAGCGTGGAAGCACGGCGAGAGCAAGCCTTCCTGCTGTTTGCAATCGCGCTCGAGGCACTTCTTGCCAACGCACGGGCACGTGGTGGGATGACCGATCGGCTCCGTCTGCGAGCTGCCCACCTAATCGGACTCCGCCCCGACACGCGAAAACAAGTGGCCGATTGGATAACGGATCTCTTCCGGATCCGAGGCGAGATCGTCCACGCTGGGACTTCAACGGAGCTCGCCGAGTCGGATCTCAAGCTTCTGCGCAACTTGGTGCAGCACGCGCTGACGAGCTTTCTGAAGAGCGTCCGGTTTGAAGGCATGACGACGGCCGCCGAGTTCGAACGATGGCTTGACGATCAGGCATTAGCGGGAGGCCAGTGAAACATGGCGCGCAAGAGCACCGGAACCGTCCGTATCCTGCGCCAGCAGTGGCACGCGAAGTGGACCCGCGCGGATGGGTCGCGAATCGAGTGGGAGATCCCGGTTGACGACCTGACCGCCGCAAAGGCCTGCGCCTCCCGGATGGCGCCGAAGATCCGCGCGGCGAGCCGGGACGATCCGCGTGGGGTGCAGATTCGCGTGCTGCAGCGAGGACCAGCAGCGGGAGGGCAGTAACGATGCCGCGCTTCGAAGCGACGGGGCAAGTGCTCGAAACCGCCAACGGCTTCAGCGCGCGCGTGCGCGTCGCCCCTGGGCCGAACGGCCGGCCGTCGTTCCCCCTCGCGGTCGGTTCGCGCGCTGCCGCCCAGGAGCGCACGAACGTCCTCGCGGGCATCGCGAAGCGGCTTCGTGGCATTGCCGCGCGGACGGAGCTCGAGGAGCTGCTGACGGCCGCCGGCGAGGCACGCACGCCGAAGGCCCTCGCCGACGCGCTCAAGGTGGCCGACATGCTCGCGGCGGGGGAGACCGAGCGGGTCGCGAGCGGGCTCGCGCCTACCTTCGAGGACTTCGCGAAGGACTGGACGAGTGGCGGCCTGCGGAAGAAGTTCCCCGACCACGTGCGCGAGAAGGACGCGACCCGCGACGTCCAGGTGCTCCGCGACTACATCAACCCGGTGATCGGGCCCACGCACATTCCGGACGTCACCCTCGAGCATGCCGAACGCGTGATGGCCAAGCTCCCCGAGGCGCTCGCGCCGCGAAGCCGCAAGCTCGTCGCGCAGTGCATGCGCAAGGTGCTCTCGCTCGCCGTCTACCCGGGGCGTCACATCGCGAGCAACCCGATCCCGGCCGAGTGGATGCCGAAGGTCCCGCGGAGCGCGAACAAGGCCAAGGCGTACCTCTTCCCGGAGGAAGACGCGAAGCTCCTCTCGTGCAAGCTCGTCGACCTCGAGCGCCGCATCGCGTACGGCGTTCTCGCCCGCGAGGGGATGCGCGCCTCGGAGCTCGCGCTGCTGCGGTGGCGCGACGTCGATCTGAAGCACGGACGCGTGCGCCTCGACGAGAACAAGACGGACGACCCGCGCGCCTGGGCGCTCTCGCCGGACGTCACGCGCACGCTCGGATGGTGGAAGAAGAGAGCCGGCGGTGAGGATGGCGACCTCGTCGTGCGCTTCGACCTTGCGAACGCGGTCTGGTGGTTCCGAGGGGCGGCCGATTGGAAGCCCGACGACGGGCCGAAGGGACGGGGGGACCTCCGCACTGCGGGCATCACGCGCCCGGAGCTCTTCGAGCGTTCGAAGGCCCGGCAGCCGATCCGGGTGCACGACCTTCGCGCGACGTTCGTTACCGTGTCGCTCGCGAACGGGAAGACCGAGCAGTGGGTCTCGGACCGCACCGGGCACCGCTCGAGCGCGATGCTGGCTCTCTACTCGAGGCAGGCGCGAACCTGGGCGGAGCTGGGTCTCGGCGAGCTCCGGCCCCTCGATGCGCTCCTCCCGGAGATGCGAAAGGCGGGCGGCCGAGGGCCCTCGGCATTGGACAGGCATTGGACATTGGGCTCCCGAGCCGGGGCGATCCCGGGAGCTCCCGCGGCGCGATCCGCTGCTTTTTCCGCGGTCCCCGAGAAGGGGCGCCCGGTCGCCCGCCTTGCAAAACCGTCATACGTGGGTTCGAATCCCATCCACGCCTCCGGCGGCGGCTAGGCCGCCGCCGAGGGTGGATGGGCGTTCGAGCGGCTC
>CALKVG010000627.1 GCA_937998045.1 uncultured Myxococcales bacterium | reverse complement strand
AGCGCATCTTCCGGCGTCGGGGGAACATCGCCTTCGTCGGTGCTCGGCGGAGACGGCGAGGCATCGAGCGTCGCGGCGGGGGGCGACTCGGCGGCGATGAACGCTTCGTGATGCAGATCGATGCCGACGATCGTGGAGACCGACTGGGCCGCGATCTTCGCTATGAGGGGCGCGGGATCCGAGAGACGCTCCAGCAACACCGGCAGGACCTCGGGGTTACCGGAAAAGCCCAGCGCGAAGAGCGCGCCGGCCCGGTGTTCGGGCAGCGAGATTTTGCGCGCCAGTCCCTCGTGCTGCCGAGCTCCGCCCAGCGCGGCGCTGAGCGCCATGGGCAACCATCGCGGCTTCCGGGAATCGAGGGCCCAGCCCTCGCAAACGGCCGACGCGCGGTGCGACCCCCAAGCGAGGGCCGCGACGAGCGCGCTCTCGCGAACGTCCTCGTCCGGGTGATCCAGCAGGTACTCGATCACGGGGAGATGGCGACGGGGATCCGCCCTGCGAACCGCCTTCGCAGCGGCGGCTGCGAGGAGCGCGTCCTCTCCCTGGAGCCACTCGATCAGCGGGGGAGGCTCGAGCCCGCGGCGCGCAATGACGCCCAGGAGCGAAGCGCGCTCTCGCGCATCGGACACGTCGCGGCAGCGCGCAAGGACCCAGTCCTCGATTCCCTTGTCGCCTCTCAGCGCACACGCGTTCACGGCCGCCGTTCGCACGACGGCCGCTTCGTGACAAAGCGCGGGGCTCAAGTCCGCGAAGCGCCGCCGGTCGAGCGCCACCATCGCGGCGGCGGCCAGCCGACCGGGCTGGTCGGGGTCGGGTTCCGAGAGGAGCGGTTGAAGAAGACCCTCGTAAACGGGTGCGCCTCCCAGCGCGAGAGCGTCGAGGTGCGCGGCTAGCCGTGCTTCCACGTCCCGCTCGAGCTGCGCAAGAGTCAGCGTGGGACTATCGAACGCGCGCCCGAGCGCCAGCAAGAGGGTCTCCGACTCCGCGAGGTGCTCCTCGACAACCTCCCAGAGCACCGTATTTCCAGAGGAATTAGGAGGCATATCCATTCGATCGCTCGCCTTCGCGCAGACCAACCATAGTGCAAGATCGCACCCGACCGGCCGTCGCTAGTAGCTGCAGCATGGGGACCTTGCCGGGCGTCAAGGTCTCGTCCCCCGTGAAGGTGGCCTGGTCCTCGAATCCGAACTCGATTCCCGCATTCCGGTTCTTCAGCCGGTCGTGGCTGTCCACGACAGGGCCGTCGACGTCGTCCTCGTCGATCGTCACCTCGGGCCGGCGTCTGATCTTGAAGTGCTCGAGGGTCTGCTCCACCGACGGATCCGTTGCGGGGCGGCCCAGGAGAGCAAGGAGAGCTTCGGGTGCATCGAGGTTCACCTCGCGGCAGGGTGCTTCGGGCGAGGCGTCCAATGACGAGGAGGGCTCGCTTCGCGCCACTCGTACTGGTTCACTCGCCCGATGCGATGGCGCAGGCGACGCTGCACGGGCACTCCGCTAATAGCCGTCCCACACTCCGGGAGCCAGGATGCGAAGGTTCAGGATCCAGTTGTCCATCGTGCTGTAGTGCACCTGAACGCTGCATTCGGGGAAGTGCCAGAGGGCGTAGCCGTCGAAGTTTTCCTCGGTGTGGACGTCGGCCGGGCGTCCCATTTTCTTGAACATCACCTCCGGCGAGTCGTCGAAGGCGAGGCCGTAGGGGAGGCGGCCGGTCCAACCACGCGCGTCGGCTTCGCGATCCCTGTAGAGGTAGAGATTCGTGAACGCGGACGCGTCCATCGTGCGAACGCCGCCGAAATGCAGATCGAGGCCGTACTCCTGGCGCATGATCGCAACGACCGTCGTGCCGAGGTTTCGAAGGTACTGGTCCATGCGGAGCGGTTTGACGGCCTTCCGGAGCTGCGGGTCGTTCATCGGGCGGCCGAGCACCGAGAGCAGGTCCTCGAGCGCCGGAAGGCGGACGACGTCGTCGCGGTCGCGGCTTGGCGGCACGGGGAGTGCGCACAAAAGGAAGGCGACGCGGGCGCCGCCCTCGGCGTAGGACACCGTCAGGCGGCACGGCTCGAGGTCCCAGGTGTCGCGCACCCATGAGCGACGCACCGACTCGAAGGCTGCGAGGCGCGCGCGTACCGTCTGGCGGTCGTCGCCGACGAAGAGCCCGAACGGCAGCCGATCGACATAGGGCTTCATCTCGGGGTGTTCCCCGTAGAAGTAGACCTGCGTGAGCAGCATGGGGACCTTGCCGGGCGTCAGGGTCTCGTCACCCGTGAACGCGGCTTGGTCCTCGAACCCGAATTCGATCCCCGCGTTTCGGTTCTTGAGCCAGTCCTGGTTCTCCACGACCGGCCCGTCGACCGCGTCCTCGTCGATTGTCACTTGAGGCCGTCGCCGGATCCTGAAGTGTTCGAGCGTCCGTTCGACCGACGGGTCTATCGCCGGGCTCCCCAGGAGATGAAGGATGGATTCACCTTGCATAGAAGCACACCTGACGCGAACGGCGATCCGTTCGTGGCGGTACTAAATTTCCTCCGGCAACGCGACGAGAATGCTGGAGAGGGATGCGCGATCCTTCGTGTAGGTGATGGTAACCGAAAGGCCGTCAATTTCCCATTTGTCCCAATGGAACCGATCGTTCTGATCGCGCGGTTCACCAAATCGCTTTCTGAGATGCTCCTGTGAATCCGACCTCTGGAGGTTGAACGGGAGCTCTTCCTTGTATTCGCCCCATTTCTTGTCCTTCAGTGGAAGGACCACGCCGCTCAGGATCGACGAGCCGTCGCCACCGGCGCTTCGACTGGGAAACAGATCCGGCGCGGAGAAGATGAGCATCGAGTCGTCGAGCTGGACCCGCGTGTTCGTGTGGTCTTTCGCGATGGGAGGAACGTCGTTCACGCCCCGCTGCGCCAGCAATGCCTTGACCTCCTTGTCCTCGCTGTCGCGACCAAAGAGCTTGAGCCAGTTCTTGTAATTCATGCGGGCTCTCCTCTTCCTGCCGTCACTAGATTTCCGCCGGCAATGAGAGGACGATGCTGTCGAGCGATGCGCGGTCCTTGGTATAGGTCACGTTCACCGAGAGGCCGTCCACCTCCCATTCATCCCAATCGAACTCTTCGTTCTGATCGCGTGGCTCACCCAATCGCTTTCGGAGGGCCTTCTGTGAATCTGCCCTCTGGAGGTTGAATGGGAGCTCTCCCTTGTATTCGCCCCCCTTCTCGTCCTTGAGGTAGACGGCCAAGCCGCTCAGGATCGACGAACCGTCGCCACCGCCTTGTCGGCTGGGAAACAGATCGGGCGCGGAAAAGATGAGCATCGAACCGTCGTCGAGCTCGACCCGCGTATCCGTGTCGTGCTTCTTGATCGCGGGAACTTTCTTCACGCCTCGCTTCGCGAGCAATGCCTTCAGCTCCTTGTCCTCGCTGTCGCGACCGAAGAGCTTGAGCCATTCCTTGCAACTCATGCCGGGTCTCCTATTCCTGTCGATCGTTATGAACAACATTCTTTGATGGCATTCGAGATCATCTTCTCGGTATCGTGCTCCTTGATCTTCTCGACGGCCTTCTTGTAGGCCTTCTCGCACTCCTTGTGCGCGTCGTGCATATGCTCTTGCATAGCGGCGGTGTCGCGCTCGGTGGCCGCCTTCATGCTGGCCGCATCCTTCCCGTCCTTTGCAATCTGTGCGGGCGTGTTCTTCGATCCGCAGGTCGGACTAAAGCCACGGTGGGCACTGCGCGGAATGGCGACAGTCATGCCCTGCGCCTCGAGCTTGCCTTCCACGCACTCGATCTGGGCAGGTTTCATGTTCTTCTTCATGTTTTTCGCGCGCTGGAAGAGCGCCGCTTTCGACGGGATGTGGTCGCGCTCCATGTCGACGGGTTTCGCGGCTTTCTTGTTGAGCTCCGAGTAGGTGCCCACTTCGCCGCACTCGAGGTTTTCTTTCTCCTCGTCCGCTGAGGAGTCCGCCTGCTTCGTCCCGCCCATGGTGGCGCCCGTGTTGGGAGGCGCCCCGCCCGGGCCGAGGTTGTTGAGGACGGCGTCGCCGAGGAGGTGAACGGCCTTGCCCTCGATCTTCACCGTCAACGATCCGGGCATGATGAACTTGACCGGTCCGCCGGTGTTGGACGAGATGAGCCCGCCGCCCGTCCCCTGGCTGGCGACGTCACCCATGCTCTGGAACGACCCGCCGAAGATGCAGACGGCGTTCCCCTCGATCTTGACGCTCGTCGAGTATCCGTCGGGCGACATGCCCGATTTCGCGATGTTCGGCAGGGGCGTCGGAACGAAGGGCGCCGGCGGCCCCGGCATCTTGCAGACGTTGGGCAGCGTGTTCTGCGCGATGCCCATGCTGCCCTCGGTGATGGGTGTCTTCGGCGGGTTGACCGATAAGGTGGCCATCTACCGCCCCCTGACCCGAACGTCGGCCTGCACGACGACTGCGGCGCGCATCCCTTGCTCGGAGCTTGCCCACACCATCGTCCGCGGTCCTCGAGCATACCCCCGCGCCGCCGCTTGGCACGCGAGCATGATGAAGAGCGGAATCGACGCGGCGCCCATGTCCCCCCACGACCCCGCAGGGGACAAGTAGCCGGGGTCCTCGAAGTAGGCCCCGAGCTTCAACGCGACGAAGCCCCACTCCTCGGCGCGGTAGCGCTCGCCGTTGACGTCGCAGATGACGCTGTTGACGCGCTCGCCCTGTCCGAGTCCCTGGAGCGCGGCCGCGACGGCGGCGATGAGCCCTTCGCCCAGGCACAGGTCCTTCGTCTTGATGAGGCTACGCTCCTGGCCCCTGCCGACCGAGACGATGCTCCCCATCGGCTCGAGCCCGAGCGATTCGCGCGCGCGACGCGACGCGAGGAGGAGAAAGCAGACCCCCTCGCCCGGAACGAAGGAGGAGCGGCCGTCCTCGCCCGCGAGCTGCATGTGCTGATCGAGCCAGCTCATGGTCTCCGGGTGGAAGTAGCTGTCGACGCCACCGACGACGCACAAGTCATGGATGCCGCGAGCGAGCTGCGCGCTCGCGTCCTCCAGCGCGATCGCGCCGCCGGCGTGACCCGACGTGTAGAGACCGATCTCCCCGAGCTCGAACCGAACGCCCAACGTCTTCGCGAGGCGCGCTTTGACGTAGGCGGCGTCCTCTCGGGCGAAGCCCGGTCGGATCTCCGGCAAGGCGAGGAGGAGGGGGACCCTCGATCCCGGCGCGAGATCGGGCAGGGATTCGGCGATCTCGGCCAGTGCGTGCTGCGCCAGCGCGACCAGGCGATCGTTCGGAGGAAGCTTGGGGTCGAGCGTGGCGTCGAGGGCAGCCGCCATCGGGTTTCCGAGCCGATCGATCAGAAAGGGATGCTCCCCGAGGCGGTTGATTCCGGCCCGCAGCGCCGCCGCGGCCGGCGCCGAGCGCAGGCCGAGCGGCGTGCGCGCGCCCGTGCAAACGACGTCCAGCGGCGCGATCATCATGAGATATAGGCTTTCTCGCGAACGACGGTTTCGTCGAGGTAGTCCACGTCGGCGTGCACGAGCAGCGCGGTAGTCCACACCATGGCGAGGCGGGCCTGGTCCGGCTCGAGGACGACCGTCGCGAGTCGAGCGCGATGCTCCTCGAGCCGGCGGCCGCTCACCGTCGCGAAATACGTCGTGAAGACGGGATAGATCTTCGGCAGAACGAGATCCAGGCGACCGTCGCGCGTCAGGTTGCGGAGCTGCACGAGCTCCCCGCCTCGCAGGTGCTGCGGGGCGCGCTGGTCCGCGGGAGCGCAGAGCAGCGATGCCGGATCCCAGTCCAGGGGCAGGAGGGGCTTGCGGCCCTCCTCCCAGGCCTTGTCGTACGTTCCCTGGAGCTCCCTGCGCGGGGACCAATAGGACGCGATCGGGCCGAAGCCGGCGGGGCCGGTCTCGGCGGGATTGCCATCCGGGTATTCGAAATTGTGCGCCGGCTTTTCGATGAGGCGGCGGGGATCGGCGGCGACGCCGCACCCCACGGGGTTTCTCGCGTCCATCCTCTGCCGGGTGGGGTCCGGATCCGCCTTGTCGAAGCCGCCGAATGCCCGCTCGTAGACGACGGGGACCTCGGTCACCGGCGCCGGGTGCGAGGGGAGCACCTCGGTGCCGTGGCTCACGTAGACCCGCGTCCCCAACACGCGCAAGACTTTCTCGCGCCCGTCGACCCGGAGGGTCACCGGGAACTGCGTTGTCGGGCGGCCGCCGGGGGCGTACGCGGTGCCGTTGAGGAGGATGTCCGTCGTCGGCTTGGGAGAAATGAGATCGGCCTCGTAACGGAGGCTCGACGCACCCTCTTCGCCGACGTGCTCGGCGAGGAGAAGCGGGACAGGCTGCTCGTCGGCGAGCGTCACCTTTCCCTGCGGCCCGATGTCGAATGTGGCGCGCACGGCGACGATCCATTCGTGGACACCGTCTTTGGTTCGACCCCACGTCGAGCCGACCCCGTACGGCGTCCGGTTGCGGATGGCCCACACGCCGGCGAACGATACACCAGCTGCCCCTCGCCAGCTGTCGTCCGATTGTGGGTGGACCGCGACGAACCATCGGGCCTACACTCCGGCTCGGCGCCGCGAGACGCGCTCACGATCACGATACCGCGCGGCGAGAGGCGGAGTGTCAATGGCCAGGCGGACGCAGCTCCTTAAGACTCGGCTTCTCGAGACTCCGTCGACAGAGAGGGGTGAGGATGCCCGGGCGTCCGGCCCTTCGCTGGTTCCGGTGCCAAGCCCGCCCCCGGCCGACCTCACCGGCGCGACGCTTGGTCGCCTCGTCGCCTGGACAGACGATGGCCTGTTCGTCGATTTCGCCGGGAACGCGGCAGGCCCGCTCCTCGCGGCGAGCATGGTCGAATGGCGGCCGGCGCAGATCCAGGAGGCCCTCGAGAAGCAAAGCCCCGTCTTGCTCGTGTTCGAGGAGGCAAACGTTCGCAAACCGATCGTCGTCGGCACGCTCAGGTCCGTGCCGAAACGATCTTCGCTGTCGCTGCCTTCCCCCCTCGACGGGATCGGCGTCCAGGCCGACGGCGAGCGCGTCGAGGTCACGGCGCGAGACGAGGTCGTCCTCCGCTGCGGAGAGGCCAGCATCACGCTGCGTCGCAATGGAAGGGTCGTCATCCGGGGCGCATACGTCGAGACACGCGCGCGCGGCACGAACCGAATCAAGGGCGGGAACGTCCTCATCAACTGATGATTCGCGCGCGCATTCCCGCCGACGAAGTCACCCTCTGGTCGATCGTCGAGGAGCACCTGGACGAGGCTGGCTTTCTTTACTGGATGCGTCGGGGGTGTCTGCAGTCTCCGGAGTACGATCTGGACAAGATCGCCGCGGCCCCGGAGGCACGGCTCCTGGCTCACGTCGATGCGCTGGTCGTCGGCGGGAGAGCGGTGCGCGAGCGGATCTTGCTGCCGGCGGTCCACGATGAGCAGGCGGATCCGGAGCGAGTGGCGGCGGCCGCGCTCGCGCTTCTTTCGAGCGAGCACCCGCAGCTCGCGCTGGAGCTCGTCGTGGCGGCCCTCCCCCGCCACCGGGGCGAACGGCTCGAAGCCCTCGGCGAGGCCCTCTCTCTGGCGCGGATCCCCGAGGCTCCCAGGCGGCTCGTCGCGGCGCTCGCCAAGGACCCGGAGCCGGCGGTTGCCGCCGTGGCGCTGCGTGCGCTCGCCGCCTATCGCGCCGACCCGGGGCCGATGCTCGACGGCTTTCTGCGGAGCGAGGAGCCGGCGACCGTCCAGGCGGCCCTCCGTGTCGCGGCGGCCGTACCGCGCAGGGATCGTCTGCGGGCGTGCGAGCGCCTCCTCGGCTCCGAAAACGCCACCACGCGCGACCGAGCGCTCGACGCAGCGCTCCTCATGGGGTCGGACCGAGCCTGGTCTCTCTGCGTCGAGCGCGCGATCAACCCTGTGAACGCAGACCAGCACTGCGTTTTCCTGTGTGGTCTTCTCGGCGAGGCGCGAGAGCACGAGCGGCTCGCCCGCCTCCTCGATGCCGGAACGCTGGTCCCGGCTGTCCTCTGGTCGATGGGTTTCGCGGGACGGCCCTGCCATGCCGAGTCCGCAATCGGCCTGCTCGATCACCCCACCGAGCGAGTCGCCAAGCTGGCGGGAGAAGTCTTCACCAGCGTGACCGGATACGTGCCCGCCAAACCGGACGCCGGCAGCGCGGGTGCCCGCGAGCCGGATGACGACGAGCCCGTCGCGTTCTACGAGGACGACCTCGATGCGGATCTCGTACCCGCCCATGCGGATCAGCTGCCTGCGCTCGACCGCGGCGCAGCGCAGGCGTGGTGGGACGAGCACCGCGATCGCTTCGTCGCGACCTCCCGGTACGTGCTCGGGCAGCCCCTGTCGATCGCCGCCGTCCACCGCGCGCTGCGGCGTGGCTCGGCCCGGCGCCGGCCGCCGTGGGCGCTCGGTCTGCAGATCGCCAGCGGCGGACGGTATGTCGTCTCGACCGGTGCCCTTTGCGAGCACCAGTCGCGCGAGCTCGAGTCTTTCGCGACGAGCGATCCGACGGTTCTTGGGCTGCTCCTCGACGGGGGCCGCTCCGCGGGCGGCCGGCGAGACACGGACCGAATTCAGCCCAGCCTCGCCTCCGACGGGACCGCGTAATTCTGCGCGTTTGCGCTGCTTCGTCGCTACTCCTCGATCCGGATCAACCGCGGCGCTCCGGCCGCGACGTCGCTCTGCGCGATCGCGCGGAGCGCGCGCTGCACATCCCGCTCGAGGGCCGTGTGCGTCAGCATGACGATCTCGACCGGCACACCGCTCGAACCGGCTCCGCCCTCCTGGATCATCTGCTCGATCGAAACGGACGCATCGCCCAGCGCCCCCGCGAGGCGAGCGAGGACGCCAGGACGATCGTGAACCTGGAACCGGAGGTAATACCGTGTCCGGACCGACTCGATCGGCAGGAGCGGCCGCGCCTGAATCTGGATCCCGCGCGTCGCGGTGCCCGCGAAGCCGCTCAGGCGAGCGCGCGCGACGTCGAGAACGTCCGCCACGACGCTCACGGCGGTCGCCATGTCGCCGGCGCCGCGACCCGAGAGGAGACACGGACCCAGCGCGCGACCCTCGAGGGCGATCCCATTCAGGACACCGCTCACGTTGGCGAGCTGGGTGTCCCGACGCACCAACGCCGGATGAACGCGCAGCTCGACGCCCTCGGGGTGATCCCGGCCGATCGCCAGGTGCTTGATCACGAACCCGAAGCGCTCGGCGAAGCGATGATCCACCGGATCGATCCCGCGGATGCCCTCCGTCGGAACCTTGCTGGCCTCCACGCGAGCGCCGAACGCGAGCATCGCGAGCACCACCAACTTGTGGGCGGCGTCGTGGCCGTCCACGTCGAGGCTGGGATCCGCCTCCGCATATCCCTTCTCCTGCGCCTCGCGCACGGCGGCGTCGAGGCTCAGACCGTCGCCGCGCATGCGGCTCAGGACGTAGTTGCACGTCCCGTTGACGATGCCCTCCAGGCGCGTGACCCAGTCGCTGGCCAGGGCCTCGCGCAGCACGCGGATCACGGGAATGCCGCCACCGACCGAGCCCTCGAACGCGAGGTCGACTCCCTCCGCGATCGCGCGATCGACCAGGGCCGGGCCGTGCATCGCGAGGAGCATCTTGTTGGCGGTGACGACGCTCCGCTTGGTCGAGAGAGCCCGCTCCACGTACGCACGGGCGGGGTCCACGCCGCCCATCACCTCGACGTACACGTCGATCGACGGGTCGCCCAGGAGCGCTTCCGGATCCGTCGTGAGCAACGCGCGATCGAGCTCGGGTACACGCCCCTTGTCGGGAGCGCGGACGAGCACCCGCGCGACCTCGATCGGCGCTCCGACGCTCTGCGCGAGGTATTCTGCGTTCGCGCGAAGCAGCTGGATGACACCGCCGCCGACGGTGCCGCAGCCGAGCATCCCTATGCGCACAGATCTCATGCGAGGGCCGTTACTCTACGCGACGGCGTCGAAGCTCGGTAGCCTGGAGTCCTTCGGGCCCATCGCGACCGTGACTGGGGACACTAGGACGCTAGTTCGTGGGCGGGGGCGTGACCTGAGCGGGCTTCTCTTCCGGCTTGGGCTTGGGCATCTCCTCGAGGGCGGCCTCGAGCACCTGATCCATCTTGCTCACGAAGACGAACTCGAGATCGTTTTTCACCTCGGCCGGGACCTCGTCGAGGTCCGCCTTGTTCCGCTCGGGGACCAGCACGCGCTTGATACCGGCGCGGTGCGCCGCGAGCACCTTCTCCTTGAGGCCGCCGATCGGCAGCACGCGGCCCCGCAGCGTGATCTCGCCGGTCATGGCGACGTCGTGCCGGACGCGGATTCCGGTGAGCATCGACACGAGCGCCGTGAACATCGTCACGCCGGCGCTCGGCCCGTCCTTGGGCATCGCCCCGGCGGGGATGTGGATGTGGATGTCGCTCTTCTCGAGGAAGTCCTTGCCGATGCCGTAGCGCTCCGCGTTCGTGCGGACGTACGAGAGCGCGGCCTGCGCGGACTCCTTCATGACGTCGCCCAGCTGTCCGGTCAGCTGGAGCTTGCCGGACCCGTACATGCGCGTCGCCTCGATGAAGAGAATCTCCCCACCGACGCTCGTCCACGCGAGTCCAGTCGCCACGCCCGCCTCTTCGGTGCGCTCGGCGACCTCGCTCGTGTACTTCTGCGGGCCAAGGAACTCGCGAACCTGCTCCTCGTCGTCGACCTTTCGCGGCGTCGTGTCACCCTCCGCGATCTTCACCGCGACGCCGCGGATGATGCTCGCGATCTGCCGCTCGAGCGTACGCACGCCGGCTTCGCGCGTGTAGTTTTCGATGACGATGTCCACGGCCTTGTCGGTGATCTCGAGCTGCGGCGCCGCCGCCGCGGCCGCTCCCGGAGTGACCTGGTTGATCCCGTGCTCCTCGAGCTGCTTCGGGATGAGGTGCTGCCGGGCGATGGCCAGCTTCTCCCGGCGCGTGTACCCCGGGATCTCGAGGATCTCCATGCGGTCGCGGAGCGGCGCCGGAATCGGATCGGCGACGTTCGCCGTCGCGACGAACATGACGTTCGAGAGGTCGTACGGGATCTCGAGGTAGTGATCGGCGAAGGTGTTGTTCTGCTCGGGGTCGAGCACCTCGAGGAGCGCCGCGGCCGGATCGCCGCGGAAGTCGTGCCCGATCTTGTCGACCTCGTCCATCATGAAGACGGGGTTGATCGTGCTCGCCTTCTTCATTCCCTGGATGATCTGACCCGGCAGCGCGCCGACGTACGTGCGCCGGTGCCCGCGGATGGCCGCCTCGTCGTGGACGCCGCCCAGAGAGATGCGCACGAACTTGCGCCCGAGCGCTCGCGCGATGCTCTTGCCGAGCGAGGTCTTGCCGACGCCGGGCGGACCGATAAGGCACAGGATCGGCCCCTTCTTGTCCTTCTTGAGCTTTCGCACAGCGAGGTACTCGAGGATGCGCTTCTTCACCTTCTCGAGGCCGTAGTGGTCCTCGTCGAGGACGCGGCGCACCGAGCCGATGTCCATGTTGTCCGGCGTCTGTGCGTGCCAGGGAAGGTCGAGGATCCAGTCGAGGTACGTGCGGACGACCGTGTACTCGGCGCTGCCGACCTGCATGTTCCGCAGGCGTTTCAGCTGCTTCTTGGCGACCTGCTCCGCCTCTTGCGGGAGGTTCGCCTTCGCGATCCGCTCCTCGAGCCCGTCGAGATCGCCCTGATCGCCGTCGTCCTCGCCCAGCTCCTCCTTGATCGCCTTGAGCTGCTGGCGAAGGACGTACTCGCGCTGGTTTTTGCCCATCTCCTCCTTGATCTGCGAGTTGATGCGCTCGCGCATCTTGAGGATCTCGAGCTGGCGGGTGAGGAGCTTGAGGACCTTGCGGATGCGGTCCTTGACGTCGATCGTCTCGAGCAGACCGGCTTTCTCGTCGACCGGCGCGTCGAGGTTTGCGGCCACGAGATCGGCGAGCGCGCCCGGCGCCTGGATGGAGTCGATGAGAGAGCCCGCTTCCCGCGGGAGCTCCGGCATGAGCTGGATCACCTGCTTCGCGATGTCGCGCAGGCTCATGCTCAGGGCTTCCGCCTCGTCGTCGGCTGAGCTCTGCTCGTCGAGCCGGACGATCCGCGCCTTGAGGTAGGGCGCGTTCTGCGTCATCTCGTCCAGGCGGATGCGCGTCAGCCCTTGCAGAATGAGCGAGTAGTTGCCCGAACTGTGTTTGAGGGCCTTGAGGACGCGCGCCGCGCAGCCGACGTGGTGGAGGTCTTCCTTGCCCGGGTCGTCCGTCGACGGGTCGCGCTGAGCGAAAATGGCGATCACCGGGGCCGAAAGGTTGTCGACGTCCTCGACGAGCGCGACCGACTTCTCTCGACCGACGTCGAACGGCGCGACCGCGCCGGGAAAGAGGACCGCGTTCCGGATCGGCAGTACCGGCAGCTCGTCGCCGAACTGGATTGCCTCGTCCTCCTGGCGTGCGGGGCTCTGCTTCTTTTCCGACATGTTCTTGCTACCTCTCGCTCGGCTCGCGGGTCTTTCGGGTGGGAGGGGCTAACAATCCTCTAGAGTAGAACGATGCGCGCGTCGGGGCAGACGTTTCTTCCGGGGGAAAGTCGGCCCATGGGAGGTCGGTCGATCGTGGAAGCGCGACAGCGGGGATCGCAAAGCGCCACAGAGCATCGTAAGCACGCTTGAGGGTGGTGCCAGGGTGGGCCCTCGCTCCTCGAATTGACCTGGATATTGGGTCCGGCGCCGTAGTCAAACGCTGGCGACGACGCGCGAAGGCTCCAGGGTATGGATGGCTAGACCCGTGGGGACCTTCGGATAGAAAAAGGTGCTCTTCTGGGGCATGACGTGACCGGCCTCGGCCACGTTGCGCACCTGAGCTGCGGGGGTGGGGTTCATGAGAAAGAGGACATCGCCCCTGCCCGCGCGCAGCTCGGCGAGGGCAGCGGCGGCGTCCTGCGGGTACCAGAGGTTGGTCTTCGCAGCCTGCGCCTCGGGCGTGATGCCGAGAATCGGCTGGAGAATCCCGGTGTGCAGGACGACCACGTCCGTCGTCCTCAGGACGGGCGCCTGCGCACCCAGCGTCGGATGACGGTCGAGATCGGCGTCTGCACGGAGCTCGAGGACCGCGGTACGCCCGTCGGGTGCCGCGGCGGCGAGCTTCGTCGTCTTCCCGCTCTGGCGCAGGGCGGAGACAAGATTCTCCGCGCTGGCGCCGCGCGCGAGCTCGGTCACGGCGAAGACGCTCTCGCGCGCCTTACGGAGCAGATCGTCGAACGAGAAGCCAGCGAGCGAGTGCACGTGACGGTGCGTCGGAAAGACGACCAGACTCGGAGCATCGCCGTTGGCGAGGAAGGTCATGAAGAAGCGATGCTCGGCGCGAACCGGCGCCTGCGGGTTCGCGGCGGTCGTCTCCTCGGCGTAGCGCATGGCCGTCTCGTATCGATGATGGCCGTCGGCGATGAGCAGCGTCGATCGAGCAATTCCCGCGACGATGGCCCGGATCGCTCCTGGGTCGCCGACCTTCGCGAGCGAATGACGCACGCCGTCGGGGGTCGAGAACTCCGAGAGCACCACGGCGGAGTCCAGGTGCGCGTCGAGCTCGGCCTGCGGGTCGCGATACAGCATGAACCCCGGACTCAGGTTCGTGCGGGTCGCGCGGAAGAGCTTGAGCCGGTCCTCCTTCGGTCCCGACAGGGTGCGCTCGTGCGGCAAGACGATCCGCTCGGAGAACGGTGCGAGCCGCACGAGCGCGAGAAAGCCGCGACGCACGATCGGCTTCGCGGCTCCGCCCGGGGGGAGAAACGTCTGCTCGAGCCGGTAGAACGCCGGGGCGGGGTCGCGCACGAGGACGCGCTCGTCCACCCACGTGCCGAGGATGCGCGCCGCGTTCGCGTACTTCGCGTCGCCCTCGCCCTCCGGCAAGATGAGGCGCACGACGTTGTGCGGGTGTCGCTCGGCGAGCTGAACGCGCTCGGCCGCGGAGATGACGTCGTACGGCGGAGCGACCACCGGGGCCAGGCTGCCGGGGAGGCGTGCGAGGTCGTAGCGCAGCGGTGTGAGCGGGGCGATGTCAGCCATGAGGGTCCGTGGGAGGGGCGAGGTTGTCTTCGAGGTGTGGAGCGAGCGCTCGCTGGCCGATGTCGCGTCGGTGGTGCTCACCGGCCCAGCGAACCCGTGCGACGACGTCGTAGGCGATCCGGGCCGCCTCGCGAAGGGAGGCAGCCCGAGCGCCGACCGCGAGCACGCGGCCGCCGTTCGTGAGGAGCCTTCCATCGCGCGCCCGGGTGGTCCCCGCGTGCCGTACGAACGCGCCGGGCGGGAGGGGGGCGTCGAGGCCCTCGATGGGATCCCCCGTTCGAGGTTTCCCCGGATACCCGCCTGCGGCCATGACGACGGACAGCGCGGCGCCCCGTGCCGCAGGGACACGCGACGCCGCGTCGGTGCCTCCGGACGCCCAGCCTGCTCGCGCGAGATCGCCCGTTGCCGCGGCGTCGAGCAGCTCGAAGAGGTCGCCGTCGAACATGGGGAGGAGAACCGTGGCCTCGGGATCGCCGAAGCGGACGTTGTACTCGAGCACCCGCGGTACCCCTTCGTGGATCATCAATCCGACGAAGAGCACGCCCCGGAACGCAGCGCCCTCTCTTGCCATTCCGGCAAGCGTCGGCTCGACGATCTCCCTCATCACGCGCGCCTTGACCTCCGGCGTTACGATCGGCGCCGGCGCATAGGCCCCCATGCCGCCCGTGTTCGGACCGCGGTCGCCGTCGCCGACCCGCTTGTGGTCCTGCGCGGCGACCAGGGGCAAAGCGCGCGCCCCGTCGCAGACGACGTGAAAGCTGGCCTCCTCCCCCGGCAGACGTTCCTCGAGGACCACCGTGGCCCCGGCGTCCCCGAGCTCGCGCTTTCGAAGGAAACCGTCGACCGCCGAGCACCCCTCGTCCACGGTGTCTGCGACCACGACCCCTTTGCCGGCGGCGAGCCCGTCTGCCTTGACGACCAGCGGTTGGCCGGCGGCGCGGAGGTGGGCTTCGGCCGCGCTCGCATCGTCGAACACCGCGAACCGTGCGGTAGGGATCCGATGGCGCTCGCAGAAGCGCTTCATGAAGGCCTTCGATGCCTCGAGCCGGGCGGCCGCCCGCGTGGGGCCGAACGCATGGATGCCCCGGGCCAGCAAGGCGTCCACCAGACCGAGCGTCAGCGGGAGCTCCGGCCCGACGACCACCAGGTCGGCGCGCTCGCGGAGCGCCAGTTCGACGAGGCCGGGCACGTCGTCGGCGCGAACGGGAGCGTTGCGCACCTCCCCGGGGCCGGACGCCTCCGTCCCGTCCGTCCCGGCGTTGCCCGGAGCGCACACGACCGAGTGGCCTGCGTCCGCGAGCGCCGCCGCGAGCGCGTGCTCGCGCGCTCCTCCGCCCACGACGACGGCTCGTTTCTTCGGGGGGTCTGGCATCGGAATCGTCACGGGCCTGCTACGCGGGCCGGAGGCCAGCGCCTAACACGGTGGGGGGCCCTCGCCAAGCAGAGGAAGGTCTACCCCGAGACGAAGCACCGTTTCGCTCGGTGGCGTGGCGCTCTATCTTCAGGATGTGTCCGATACCCTGAAGCCGCCGGCCGCGATCCGCATCGCGCGTCCTTACGCGAATGAGGACGAATTCCTCGCGCAAGAGCTCGACATGCTGACGCGCACGACGGTTACGCTCGTCGGGGCCGCGTCGCGGCCGCAAGGCGTCGTCCTCCGGTTCGAGATCCTCCTCGCGTCCGGACAGGTCGTTCTCCGCGGCGAAGGCCGCGTCCTCGCCTTCAAGCCGAACGCCCACCGTGGCGTGGGAGGCTTGACGCTCCGATTCACTCGTCTGGACACGCGCTCGAAGGCGCTCGTCGACCGCGCCGCCGCGCTGCGCGACCGCCGCCGCCCCTCCCAGGCGCCGCTGCCCTCGGCGGCTTCGCTGCCCGAGCTGCCTCCTTCCGGCCCCTCGCTCGACAGCCCCACCAAGGATCCGCCGTCCGGTCCGGTCCCGGACGTCAGGCTCGCGGCCGTTCCCCCCTCGGCTCGGCCGCCGCCCGTGCAGGTCACTCTGGATGCGCGCTCGGCTTCCGCTGCCCGCGACGACGCTTCTCCGGAGCTATTGGCGGAACCTGGGTCTGCCGTCCGCCTCGCCGGAGCTCGGGTCGTTCAGCCCGCGCCCGACCGGGAGGCGTTGCTCACGCGCCTCCGCGCCCGCGCCAAGGCCCTCGACGCCGGCGACGTGCAGCGGATCCTCGCCCAGACGCGTCAAGCCAAAGGCTGACGACCCG
Source organism: uncultured Myxococcales bacterium (assembly GCA_937998045.1). Classification (GTDB taxonomy): domain Bacteria; phylum Myxococcota_A; class Polyangia; order Polyangiales; family Polyangiaceae; genus Palsa-1150. The sequence goes on along the minus strand of CALKVG010000627.1, from coordinate 9,829 downwards.
AACCTCGCGGTGCCCCAGGGCGCCGCCGCCTAATACCGACCGCCGAGCGCGATGTAGACCTCTGCGGTGTCGCGATAGAGCAAGTACGGGTGAACGATGCCGTCGTGCAGCACGAAGTTCGGCGTGCTGTTCCCCAGCGCAACGGTGAGGTCGCTCTTGAAGCCCGCGAGCTCCGGCATGACGTAACGAACGAAGAGCTCACCACCGTAGCTCTGTTGCCACGGCTCGCCCGTGCCGTACGTCGCGTCCACGGCCCCGCCAGGGCAGGCGGTTGCGGAGTTCGTTCCGAACGCGCTCTGCCCCCCGATGTTCACCGGGCACTGGCCGACGTTGTAGTACCAGTAGTACGAGTCGCTGAGAGCGAGCCCGACCGAGAGCGGCCGGTGGAACGGCATGTCGTACTCTGCGCTCAGCAATCCGCCGGTCACGAATTTCGTATTCGGAGTACCACCCGCGGTGTCCGCGCCCGTTCCGTTGAGGGACGATGAGACCGTGTACTGGTCGATGAAATAGGCCCCGCGGACGGTCGCGCTGACCGCCAGGTCTCCGAACTTGCGAGTCAGGCCGACCGAGACCGAAGGCGTCGTGATGTTCGACGCGAGCTGACTGTAATACGAGATGGGTAGCGTGGCTCCCAAAGCGGCGCGGAGCTTGAATTTCGCCGGCAAATCGAACACGTGCGCGTACTGCAGCGAGATGTCGTTGGCGCGGACGCCCGTCTCGCCCTGGTCGGCGATGAAGCCCTCGGTCGCCCCGCCGAATATCGACACGTTGTCGTGAGACGTGAGCGAATACCGTGCCGATACGCCGAGCAACTGGAACACCTTGAGCGCGCCGGCGACGTCCTCCTGGCGAATCAACCTGTGGAGTTCGTACGTCGCCGCGACCTCCCACGGCTTCTCCTCGACGTGCGCCCTGTTGACCTCGTCCGGGCTCTGCGTGCTTTTGTCGCGATACTGCACCTCGGTGAGGTCCACCGCCGAGGTCGACGACGCCGTTCCCTCCGCTCCGGCCTGCGTCGAGCTCTCCGGACCGTTGCCGCCTTTACCGCCGGTGTCGCCCTTCCCCCCGACGCCACCCGCGGCGGCGGCGGTCGTCGCCACCAGCACTCCCGCAAACCCGAACGCGAGCGAGACCAAACGCATGGCTATATCCCTCAATCCTCGGGCCCACACCCTACACCGCACACCGCCGGGGTGAACGTCGAACTGCCGCACGATTGCGCTAGTGCAAGGCTTCCTGCCGTGAACGCTCTTTTGTGACTCAGTTGTATTGAGTGAAAGAATCCAGGTAGTACTTCATCGGAAGCTCGTCGCCGTATGCGCCTCCAGGGAAGGCGCCGTCGTCCAGGTTGAAGACGACGTCATCGTTGTAGTTGCGAACGATGATGTACGACGCGGTGTTAACTTCCTTCTGTACTGCAACGTACTGATTCCGGTCCGGCACGTATGACCAGGCCCACAAGCGCTTGTCGGGCCCGAGGAGCTCGTTGTGCATGTCGGAAAGAGGCCGCGGATCGTACATGCAGGTGTCGAAGCTCTGCCTGCAGTCGATCGATCCGTCCGGCGATACGTAGTTGTTCTGGTGCGCGATATCGCGGAAGTACGCGAGGAAATCCTCGACGCGCGTGAACGTGTGGCCTCCGATCCAGTTTCGGACCGCGATACGACCACCGAACGCCGGATTGTGCGTGTCCTGCGCGAAGAGCGACACAGCGAGGGGGGCAAAGTACGGGAACGCGTCATACTGGCCGCCGATCATCGAGTCGACGGCGTCCTCGGCCACCGTCTGGTACGACGAGTCCGGCGCGTCCGAGTACGACGAGAAGTACGCCCCCGCCTGGTTCGGGTCGTAGTTGGTGCCGGGCCAGATCCCGACCCAGAACTGCATCGCGAAGAGCTTGTCGAGGATGATCCCCTGCTGGGTGACGTCCCCGTAGAACTGATCGTAAATCGTGGCAACCGGGCGCTCACCCGTCGACTGCTGAATGACCGCCTTGTGGAACGCGGCGACCATCTGGTTGGCGCTCGAGAGCTCGAGGTTGAACTTGTTCTCGAGCTGCGAGTAGTACTGGAGCGCCGGCACGTTCGGCGGCGTCTTGAACCCGATGCGCCGCAGCGTGTCGGTCAGCTCACCGCTATTCCAGTCGTAGATCCAGAGGAGGAGGAACCTCCGCATGTCCATCATCAGGTTCGCCGGCTGGTCGGCGTAACGCGAGTTGTCCCAGAACTTGCGATAGACCCGGAAGTTCGTGAAGTTCCAGTGCCAGTCGTAGTCGTCGACGGCATTGGCGATGATCTCGCTCGGGGTCGTCCCGACGTCGAACGTGCGGCAGAGCGGCGTGTATTTCTGCTGCCCGTCGTGGCAAGAGAGGAACATGTTCTCCGTCTTGCCGTCGGCCTGGAACCCCAACTTGTCGTTGTAGGGAGTCGTCGCGTCGATCTGACCGCTGATGCTGCTCACGGTCGTCCCCGCCGGCACCACCTTGGGCCCGTTGTTCGTATACGCCCAGCCGAGCGCCCCCTGGTCGTACGGCCCCCACTGGAGGACGTCGAAGATGTCGCCCATGCGAACCGTGTATTCCATGACCGAGTTCGTATAGAGCGTATACCTGGGGTTGCCGTTCGCGTCCTTGACGACGTTCCCGTTCGCGTCCTTCATCACGGGGAAGTTCGCCTTGTCGACGCTCCCCATGAAGTTGTGCTGCAGGCCGAGCGTGTGTCCGAACTCGTGAATCGCGATCTGCTCGTAGAACGAGTAGATCATGTCGTTGGTCCACTCCTCCTTCGACTCCCAATGCGAACCGCCTCCGGGGTCTGCGACGCAGTGGCGCGCGGCGTGATCGGCGATCTGCTCGAGGCTGAACGCGCTCACCGGATCGTAGACCTGCTGCCGGTAGATGAATTGCTTCGCGTACTGCAGGTCCGAGTGGTTCTGCGTAAGCTGGCGGAAGTTGTTGATGAACGCCGTCGCGTTCTGGATGCCCTGCGGTCCCGTAACCCCGGTGAAGGGCTCGAGCCCGCGATCGATCTGGGCGGCGACCTGATGGAACTGCGCCTCCTGCGTCATCATGTCCCAGAAGTTCGCAGGACCGTATATGCCCTGCCCGCCCTCGCGGATGACGAACGGGTTCATGTCCGGATCGGCGAAGATCGCGTACGGGATCAGCGTGTAATACGCGTTGAAGAAGTCCTGATCCTGCGGCGCGATGAAGTCCTGCGGACCCATGTTCCCGAACGTCGTGGCGGGCTTGCCCAGGTACTGCTGCATCTTCGTGAAGAGCGTCGAGTTGCCGTTGTGGTTGGCCTGAACGACCGACCCGTTCAGCGGCACCGACTGGCCCGGCGTGCACTTGGTCGTGAGCCCCGGAGGCGCCGGCGGCCACTCTTGCGGCACCCCACCGGGCGTCGCGTAGCCGAGCCCCTGGCTGGCGCCGACCGTCTGCAGGTAAAAGTCGATCTGGAAGGCCATGGCCTTGGCCTCCGAGTCGGAGATGTTCACGCTGGCGTTCAGGATCTCTCCGGTGCGAGGGTCGCTCGCGCTGGGGCCGTATCCGAGCCAGCCGGTGTTCTCGTCGATGTCCGGGACGAAGTGGATGAAGCTGTAACGCACGTCGCCGTACTGCCGGACCGGGCCGGCCGCGTCGCCAAACTTGGTCGCGTCGTTCCAGTTGAGGAAGTTCACGCTGAACTTCTGATTGCCCGCCGCCACCATCAGCGCGTTCGTCTGCTGCATGATCCCGTCGGGCGTGCGGCTGCAGCCCTTGACGAGGCACTGCTTGTCGGTGTCGGTGGCCTGCGGATCGTATCCGCTCGAGTCGGGCGCATCGTACTGCCGGTGCCCGAGGAACGCGTCCTTGATGTAGAACGGCACGTCCGACGCGAAATAGTAGGTGACGGGCTTGTTCGGATTCCACCGCGTCACGAGCTCGCGCGCAGAGAGCAGATTCGTGTTCGGGTCGCGATCGACCGGGATGATCTCGAACAGGCCGTACTTGTGGCGGATGGGGTCCTTCTCGTCGAGGACCATCGGGACGTACGCGTTCGGATCGGCGTTCGGATCGTCCAGATCCTTCGCGCGCATGAACGAGTACATCAGGTTGAAGGTCACGTTCTGCCGGCCGAAGCTCAGCGACGACGCGCCGTCGGCGCCCTGCGAGTACGCCTCGGCGCACGAGGACTGCACGTTCGGGTCGGAGAAGGTGAACTGCAGGGGCAGCGTGATCTGCACCTCGAACTGCATGTAGTCCTGCCGCCAGTCGTCGTGCTCGTCGACGACGAAGCTACCCGGGACCAGCGTGGCCGACGCGTTCGAGGTGTCCGTGCAGCGCCCGATCGCCTCGGTCACGAAGAAGCCGAGCGGCGCGGTGTCGCTCATGTCGTTCTTCGCGAAATTGAGCTTCACCCACTGGCGCACCTGCCAGTCGAGCTCCTGGTTCTCCTCGTAAAAGTTGGTCTTCTCGCCGTCGAGGTTGACGCGGTACTTGAGGTCGACGTTCGTGATCGGCCAGGCGTTGACGACCTCCGGCGTGTTGTCCGGCGACGACGTCGACGAGATCTGACGCATGTTCACGAGCTGCAGCTTGTCCTGCGTGACGGCGAAGCGGACGTACCCGAGGCCGGTGCCGAACCCGGTGTCTGCGCCGGGGAAAATACCGAGCGCGCCGAGCGGGTTCGGCGTCGAAGCCGCCGTGACCGTCGCCTTCAAGAACCAGCCGGGATCGGGGTGAGTCCCGTCGGTCGTGAGGAACGCCTTGCGGACGTACTGGTTCTCGTTGAAGACGCCGTTGCGTGAGGGCCTGTCCGCGACGCAGCCCGAAGCCACCGCCAGAACCACCAGGCCGCACCCGGCGATGAACGCGCGAAATTTGGAGCTAATCATGGGCTTTCATGTCTCCCTGTTGCGAAAGCAAGCCTCAGTGCCCCGGTAGCGTCGGGTCGAAGAGGGTCCCGTCCACGATGCGCCCGTAGCCGCCGCCCTGGGTCACTCCCAGGCGCACGCCGTTCAAGAGCGACGTAATGTAGTCGGCGTAGTTCTCGTAGGGGCTGTAACGGATGATGATCTGGCAGTCGTTGTACGCGGTGGGGTGCGCCGCGAACCAGTCGAGGATGAGCTCCACCGACGTGTACATGCGCGCGGTGAGCAGATCCTTGGTGGCCGTGTCCCGGCAGAGGAAAATGTCGCCGAGGAAGTCCGTAGTCTCGACTGCCATCAACATGACCTGACTGGTCGTCGACCCACCCGGCAGCACCTGGAAGTCGTAGTCGACGTTCGCGGTGATCTGCGTCCCGGTGAAGTCGAGCTGGTAGGTCTCGATGAACTTGTCGCGCTGGCCGTCGAGCGCGACCGGGAAGCCGACCCCCGGTTGCTTCGGCAGCCAGGGCACGAGCACCTGGACCGACGGCGGCCCGCTGGATGGCGGCGCCGACGTCAGGTCGTAAGGATTGACGTGGAGCGGGACGTTGATCATCGCGGACTGAATGTCCGGATACGTGCCGTTCCCGGTCGGCCCGGTCTTCGCGAAGGTGATCGGAACGGGGTTGCTCGGGCTCGTGCCCCCGCCGAGCGTGAAGGGCGTCGCGTTCGATCCGAACGCGCCCTCGTACTTCGAGAGGAGCGGGTGCCCTTCCTCGTCCTCGAGGAGCGTCGTCCCGTCGGCGTTCGTCTGCCCGGCGGGGAGGAGCGGCGGCTGCTCGCCCTTGCACGGCACGGGGTCGAGGTTCGTCGCGCAGTAGAAGGCGGTGTACTTGGCTCCGCTGTCGCTCGTATGGTCCGTCCAGCCGGCGCGGAGCACCGGGCTGCCGAAGATGTTCGTCAGGAGAGCGGTATCCTGGCTCGCGAGCGGCGCCGCGCCGTTTCGTCCGTCGAGGAGCGCCTTGTACATCGCCGTCTCGCCCCGGTAGAGGTACCGCGAGAACGCGTAGTCGTTCTGGATGCCGTTCTTGACGTCGGCGCCGAAGCTGAAATCGAGCGGCGGAGTCGTCGCGGTCGTGAACCCCCGCTCGACGTACTCGGCCGTCTCGAACTGGCCCGCGCCGACGGAATCGAAGAAGAGGTTGTACTTGTCGATCACCTGCGCATCGATGTCGGCGAGGGTGACGGCCGACGGGTCCTTGCCCGCTTCGACGGCAGCCCCCTCGGCCTTCAGATACTGGATGAGCGCCGTCACCCACTCTTTGAAGAAGAAGCGGACGTCCTGCGCGTCGAGCGGCAGATTCGCGACGTTGCCGCCGCCGAGGACGGCGAGGACCCGCGAGTACGTATTGGAGAACGTGTCGCCGAGCCACTTCGGATCGCAGTTCACGAGCTGTTGCAGGTTGGTGCGGTCGGCGTCGCAGAAGGACGTCTTCTGGTGGCCGGGCTTCAGGCCGAGGCGCATCTGCACGATCATCGGAGGCGCGGTGCTGGCGTTGATGTCCGGCACGGCGGCGGGCAGCGCGGCGTTGACGAGCGTCGTCGACTCCGCCGTCGCCAGCGGCGAAGCGCCGGTCAGCAGCGGCGCTTGCGTACCGTCGACGGTGGCTCGAGGCGCCGTCGTGATGATGTCCTCCAGCCCGGTGCACCCGAGCGGCGGCGTGACGAAAGTCGACGACGAGAAGGTGCCGCCCGCGCAGACCGGGTCCCCGATCGTGTGCGTGTAGTGCGGACCCGCTTGCGTCGACTGCATCGCCGCGTTGAGATCGCGCTGCGCGAGACGCGCGAACTGCAGGTACACGAGCCCCGTCCCGTGCAAGTCCTTCGGCTGCGTCGTGTCGTTCTTGGGGAAGTCCTCGACGATGGGGCCCAGGGTCGACTGATCGATGGAGAAATCGGCCGCGACGTCGTTGGGCCCGGGACGGTCGCTGTCGATGACGACGCCATCCGGCGCGAGATCGCCCTTGCCGAAGTTGATGTCGACGCCCTGCACGTCGAAGCTGAAGCGCTCGGTGTCGTGCGTGAGGCCACCGATCAGCTTGTTGTATTCTGCCTTGTCCTTGGTGGCGTCTCCCGTGATCTCTACGCAATCGCTGAGGAAGTCCGAGTAATCGAGGCCGAACTTCAGGGTGCAAGGTTTGCCGGTCTGTCGGTTGATGACGCCGCTGCTCGCCGTGGGCCCTTCGCTGTCCAGCTTCAGGAAGGGCGCCGCACCGGCGAAGGGAGTCACCTTGGCCAGATAACCGTCGATGCGATTCAGGATGCTCGGCTGCGGCTGCGCCGCGTTCGCGTTGGGCACCCACAGGCCGGTGCCCAGCACCGGAATGAACAGGTAGTTCACGTCGCCGAAGCTTCCCTGGATGCAGCGCCCGCTCGAGTTGCAGTCAGGATCGACCGCGAGCCCCGGAGCGTACGTGCAGAGGAGGGCGCTCGTGACCTCGTTGCGCCAGTCGGTCGGCGCCTTGGGCGAGTTCCAGTCGATCTCCCAGTTCTGGTTGTTCTTCGTGAGCTGAACGCCAACGGGGAACGAATACGTGTTGCCGTTCGAGGCCGTCCCCGCGCAGCCCGTCGCCTCGATGGTCCCGAGGTACCCCGAGAGGAAGAGCATGAAGTCGATCTTGTGCGTGGTAACGAGGTAGTGCGCGATGACCTCCTCGTTGTCGCCCCACGCGTTCGCGAGCTCGCCGTCCCCGAACAGATCGCCCAGATTCGTGCTCTGGCACAGGGTCTGTTCCGCCTGTTCGATGGTGAGGCCGTTCCACCCACACGTGGCCGTGCCGGTGAGGGAGCACTCGGGGCCCGCCATGTCGATGCCGCCGCCACCGATGGGCGGGATGATCGGCTGACTATCCATCTTCGCCCACGTCTGAGCGAGCTTGGGCCCGTCGCAGAGGACGTTCGCGTTCGTGCCGCCGTGGAGGTAGCCGAAGTCCTTGGTCGAAGGATCGGTGGAGGAGCCGCCGGCGTTGTTCCACGTGCTGCCGGCGGCCGGCGAGGTGGGAGAATAGGTCTGATTGGGGCCGTCTTCGCAACCGAGGCTCCCGAACGAGGCGAGCGCCACGATGGCCGCGGCCACTGCGGAGGAGGTCGACCGTGTCATTGATTCCCTCACGTAGGTGCTCCGTCTCTCCGACGGGAGGCGTGCGGGCACACCGCTGAACGCGACGCGCGGCGCACGCTCCTCCCCAAGAAAGCAGCGATGTCAGTCGGGAGCTCGTACGCCCTGGGCGGACGCACCGTCCAGCGGAAGAAGCGCCGGATTGCGGTGGATCAACTGCCTATCCGTTCCGGAGTGCATTTTCCCGGTAAGGACGGAGACGGCAGGGCCGCGAGGACGCGCCCTTCGCTACGGGACGCTACTGGGCGCCGAGCTTGGGGACCATCGCCCCGAAGCCCGGGACCACCGGCATCGTCGCGCCCCCGCCGGCGCCCAGTCCGCCGATGGGAGAGAAGTCCGGCCGTCCGAGCGACCCCCGCAGCGCCCACGCGTAAAACCCGTCGGCGCGCTTCGACTGCTTCACCTTGGGGTCCAGCTCGAAGAGGGCCGGCATCGTGGAGTTGGGCGCACCGAAGAGGCTCTTCGTCATGTCGTTCTTCGAACGGTAGGCGTCGTTGATCTTGAAGCGCACCTGCGCGTCGCAGAGCGAATCGGTCGCCATCTCGCGCATGACGACTCGCCCCTCGCCTTGCAGCTCGACGTCCTTGCCGCCGGCGACGAGCTTGGAGATCTTGAGCGTCCCGTCCTTCGCTTCCCCGGACAGAGTCACGGTGCCGACGTCGATCCGCGGTAGCGCGATGGCGCCCTTGAGCTTCGCCTTCCCGTCGCCGACCGACACGTCCTTGATCTCGAGCGCCACCGAGCCGCTGCCCTTCGAGGCCTTGCCCTCGGGCATCTCGAGACGGATCGTTCCCCCGAGGCTGCCGTGCAGGGGTACGCCGAGGACCTGCACGAGCGGGTCGACCTGGCCGATGTCGATCGAGTCGAGCGAGACGTCGACCGACTTGTTGTTGCCGTGCAGGTCGTACGACCCCGACGCCTCGCCGCCGAAGGCGTTCACGTGAAACGACAGATCGCTGTGGCCGATGAGCGCCGGCAGGATCCCGTAACGAACGCTCGCCTCCTCGATCTCGATCTTGCCCGGGGGCTTGCCCGGTTCCGTCGGCAGGCTCAAGAGTCGCACGCCCTTGACGCGGGCGCCGCTCAACCAGTAGCCGCTCATGTCGTCGATCTGGAGCTCCTGCTGACCATTGCTCGCGCGCTGATCGGCGTTGAAGCTCGCGACGACACGGTCCCGCAGCTTGTCGTACGGAAACGTCAGCGGCAGAAACACGGCCAGGCAGAAGACGTAGAAGAGCGGATAACCGACGATCGGAGCGTACTTCGCGTACTTGACCAGGCGCTCCTTCACGGCTTGGCGCTCCCGGTCGGCGCCGGGGCGGGGGTCGCCTCCGAGCGGTCGTACGACGATACACCGACCTCGACGTCGTAGGAGTCGGGCTCGGCGCTGCGCTTGCGGATGTTCAGACGGGAGATGGTGAGGGGGTAGCCGCTCTTCTCGATCGACTCGAGGAACTTCGCCAGCGCGTACATCCCGGTCTTCTTCAGGTGAATGCTCGTGCCGTGCTCGACGTAGCGCTTGCCGTGGGGGACGTCCGGCATGGGCGTCGAGTCGGGAACCTCGAGCTTCTGCTCGTGCGCCGTCTTCTCGAGGTAGCCCGCGAGTGCCGGGGCCTTCTTGCCGTAGCGCGCCGTGATGGCGTCCTTCCTCGCCTGCCGCTCGCGGATGCGCGCTCGCGCCTCCTGCACGTCGGAGAGCGCCTGCCGGAGCTCGTCGTTGTCCGACGCCTCCGTGCGGACGAACGCCTCCAGCGCGAAAGGCACGGCGAGGAGGAGCAACAGCCCGCCCACGAAGAC
>CALKVG010000626.1 GCA_937998045.1 uncultured Myxococcales bacterium | reverse complement strand
CGCCTACTTCGTCACGAACTCGCTCCCGTTCCACGAGTACCTCACGCTCGCAACCCCCCCCCACGGCAACAGCAGCGGCTCCAGATTCCCGTTCCCTCCGCCGGTCGCCTCCTGCGCAAAGGGGTACGTCTTCTCCGTCCACCCGACCGCGCGCCCCGGCGCCGCGAGGATGTCGAACGACTTTCCGCCCGGGGCGGGGATGAACTGAACGAGCCCCTGCACGCGCTTGCTCCCCTGCTCGCGCGCGGTCTCGATGCCGAAGACGCGCGCGATGCCGTCCGCCTGAACCTGGTAGACGAAAATCGCTTCGACGTCGACCGTGCCGCGGTCGGACGTCATGTGGCGAACTCCGCGCACGACGAGATCCGCCGCGCCGTCGCCCGTGAGGTCGCGGGCCGAGACGTCGCTGATGTCGCCCGGGTCGGCGAACTGCCGCAAGGACAGGTAGGCGTAGCCTGTCCCTCCCTTGAAGCCGGGCCCGAACACGACGAGGTCGCGCCCCAGCAGGACCACGCGTTCGGGCCGCGGGTCGCCGGCGACGTGCACCTTCAGGTCCGCCTTCGGCGTCACGTCCGCGCCGACGCCGCGGTCCTGGCGGTACTGCTCGAGGAGCTGCGCGCCGAGGTCCCCTCCGCGCGTCACCTTCGGCGTGGGCGGCTCCGGCGGATGCGCCGCGAGCCTCGCGCCGTCGTCTGCCGCCGCACCAGGCGCTCGCTGCCCGACGCCCGGCATCTGCTCGCGCTGGGCGACCTTCTTCGCCTTCGCGAACTTCGTCCCGTCGAAGCGGTACGTCTGCGACTTCACGCCGCCCCACGGGAAGAGGATGGGCTCGACGTCGCTCGCGATGGGCTCCTTGTACGAAAGGACGTCCCAGTTGGTCGGCGGCTCCACGGAGACCTCGATCTCGCCGCGGGCGAGGCGCACGGCGTTGTCGATGCGGTGGTCGGACTGGCGCACCGCGATCTCGTGCGCGAACGTCATCCGCGGCTCGTCGGTCGCGTTCATCGCGCTGAAGACCTCGAGGTACTCGCGCGTCGCGTCGCCCACGGTCTGCCGCCGGCGCACGACGACGTCGGCGCGCCCGCGGCCGGTCACGTCGCGCACCTCCAGCTTCACGAGCTCGCCAACCAGATCACGGAAGAAGTACCCGGTGCCGCCGAGGAACGACGTCCCGCAGATCGTGAGGTAATGCTCGTAGACGGCGACGCGCTCGCGCATTCCGTCCCCGGTGAGGTCCGCGACGGCTTCGGCGACGGGCGCCTGGCGGGTGAGCCCCTTGGGCTGCAAGAGCTGCTCGATCATCGAGAGCTCCGGCTCGCTCGGGATCCACGCCATCGACGCGGGGTGCTTGATGTCGGACGGGCCGGTCGCGACGATGCCGTCGCCGTCGACGTACGCCGCGAAGCCCCGGACGCCGACGCGCGTTGCGCGGAGCTCGCCGAGCGCGGACAGCGGGATGACCGCCTCGAGGGAATATCCGCCCGAGTCGGAGGCCTCGACGATCTTCGCGCCGGGCACGGTCCCGTGCCGGCCGAAACGGACGCTCCCCTCGCTCTCGCCGGGCTGACCCGCGTAGAGGTCGACCTCGTGCGCCGCGAAGGAGCCGCCGGGGACGGGGACGGCGAGCACGAGCGAGACGTGGTCCTTGCCGGCCGCGAACGACTCGTCGGTGACGTCGGCGCCGACGTACAGCTTGGTGGCGTCGTACTGGACCGAGATCTTGAGGCCGCTCTTGGTCGACCCCTTGATGACGGTCGTCGCCTTGGCCATCGCGGGCCACTCGGTGAGGACGCCGTCGAGCTTTACGGGGCGCGACGGGTCGATCGCCTCGAGGCGCAGGCCGTCGGCGGTGACCTCCGGCGATGCGCCGCCGCCGTTGAGCGTCTGGATCGTGTGGGTGGCGGCGTATTCGGCGAAGCCGGGATCGGAGTCGTCCGCGGCGGCGGCGGCGGGCTTGGCGTCGTTGCTCGCTCCGCCGCACGCGCAGAACGCGGCGCACAGAGCCCACAGGAAAAGGCGGCGCATGCGTAGATCGCACGATAGCAGCTACGTCGGAGCTTCGTCCTCTCCTGCCCGCCTTCCGACCCGCGGACTCGGTCTCTCTGGAGTCAGGTGCGCAGGAGCAAGCGCTGTCCGAGCTTCATGCCCTCGACGGCCGGGACGATGGATGCGGAGAGCGCGAGGAGGAGCCCCCACTCGCTGCCGTTCATGCCGAAGGTCTGGAAGACGGGCCGCAAGGTGGGGACGAGGACGGCGACGAGATGGATGGCGGCGCTGAGGACGATGGCGGCGACGAGCGGCAAGGGGAACGCTGGCCGCATCGCGAGGAACGACGCCGTCGACGAGCGGCAGTTGAGGGCGTGAAAGAGTGGGCTGAGCGCGAGGAGGGAGAAGGCGATGGCGCGCGCGTGCTTCACCGCGAGCGGGTCGTCGGCTCGCAGCGGCACGAGGTAACAGATCATCGCGGCCGCGCCCATCCAGCCGCCGACGAATGCCATGCCCAGCCAGTCGCGGGCCGACAGGAGGCCCGCGGTCCGCGCTCGCGGAGGCTCGCGCATCTGCGTCGGATCGGGCGGGTCGACGCCGAGGGCGAGCGCCGGCAGGCCGTTGGTCACGAGGTTGATCCAGAGGATCATGAGAGGCGTCAGCGGCTTCAGGTCCGTGAAGAAGCTGACCGCGAAGACGGCGCACAGCAGACCCGCGTTGCTCGACAGAAGGAAGAAGATGAACTTCTGGATGTTGCGCCAGATGGCGCGGCCCTCGCGGACGGCGTCGACGATCGTCGCGAAGTTGTCGTCGGCGATCACCATGTCGGCGGCCTCGCGCGCGACGTCGGTCCCGTCGCGCCCCATCGCGACGCCGATGTGCGCCTCGCGCAGCGCCGGCGCGTCGTTGACGCCGTCGCCGGTCATCGCGACGACGTGGCCGCCGCGCTTGAACGCGGCCACGATGCGGAGCTTCTGCTCGGCGGTGACGCGCGCGAAGACGCGCACGCGCTCGATCCGATCGTCGAGCTCCGCCTCGGAGAGCTTCTCGAGCTCCGCGCCCGTCAGGGCGAGCGCGCCGTTGTCCCAGAGGTCCAGCTCTTTCGCGATCGCGACGGCGGTGAGCTTGTGGTCGCCGGTGATCATCACCGCGCGCACGTGCGCCTCGGCGCAGAGGCGCACGGCTTCCTTCACCCCCGGCCGCGGCGGGTCCATCATCCCGACGAGGCCGACGAAAGTCAGGCGGTTCTCGATCTCGACGGTACCCCTGGTACCGACGTCGGGCATCTCGGCGAGATCGCGCCGCGCGACCGCCAGGACGCGGAGCGCCTCGCCGCTCATGCGCTCGGCCTCGGCCAGGATCTTCCGCCTCGTGGCGTCGTCGAGGTTCAGCCGGCCGGTACCGGTCTCGTAGGCCGCGCAGAGCGGCAGGAGCACGTCGGCGCTCCCCTTCGAGTGGACGACCTCTCGCCCCCTCTCGTCGAGAGCGACGATCGTCATGCGTTTGCGGTCGCTGTCGAAGGGGAGCTCGCGCACGACCTGGTGGGAGCTGGCGACCGACTCGCGCGAGACGCCGCCTTTCGCCGCGAGCGTGAGCAGGGCGCCCTCTGTCGGATCGCCCTGCACGGTCCAGCTGTCTCCCGTCTTCTGGAGGAGCGCGTTGTTGCAGAGGGCGACGGTCGCCAGCAGATGGGCGAGCGGCGTGTCGGGCACCTCGACGCGCTGGTTGATCGTGTCGAGGATCGAGCCGCTCGGTTCGTACCCGCTGCCGGTGACGTGGTAGCGCGCGCCGCCGGCGTACACCTCGCGGACGGTCATCTCGTTCTGCGTGAGCGTCCCGGTCTTGTCGGTGCAGATGACCGTGGCCGAACCGAGCGTCTCGACCGCGGCGAGCTTGCGGACGATGGCGCCGCGCTTGGCCATACGCTGCATGCCCAGCGCGAGGGTGATCGTCGTGATGGCGGGGAGGCCCTCGGGGATCGCGGCGACCGCGAGGCTGACCGCCTCGAGCAGGAGCTCGTGCCAGCTGCGGTCGCCCTTGATCGAGCCCCGGATGAAGAGGAGCGCGGAGAGCGCGAGGCACCCGTACAGGATGCGCTTGCCGAACGAGTCGAGCTTCTCCTCGAGCGGGGTCGTCCGATCCCGCGCGCGGTGCATGAGCGCCGACAGGTGCCCGAGCTCGGTGTGCGCTCCCGTGGCCACGACGACGGCGCGCCCCTTGCCGCGGACGATGCTCGTGCCGACGAAGAGCATCGTCGCGCGGTCGCCCAGCGGCGCGTCGTCGGCGACGGCGGCGCGCGCGTCCTTCTGGACCGGCACGCTCTCGCCCGTGAGCGCGCTCTCCTCGACGGCGAGGTTGACCGTCTGGAGGAGGCGCGCGTCCGCGGGGACCGCGTCGCCGGCCTCGAGCTCGAGGACGTCGCCGGCGACGAGCCCCGACGCCGCGACGATCTTCACTTCGTTGTCGCGGCGCACGCGCGCGTTGGGCGTCTGCATCTTCTCGAGCGCCGCGAGCGCGGCCTCGGCGCGCCGCTCCTGGAAGAAGCCGAGCAGCGCGTTGAGGATGACGATGAGGAGGATCGCCGTCGCGTCGCCGTAGCGAACGAGGAGCAGCTCGCCGGCGCGGCTGGCTCCGTCGGCGATCGCGATGATCGCGGCGACGAGGAGCGTCAGGACGATCGGGTTGGTGAACTGCGACGCGAGCTGGAGGAGGGGGCTCTTGCCCTTGGGCTTCGGGAGCTCGTTCGGCCCGTCGCGCGCGAGGCGGCGCGCGACCTCTGCCTCGCCGAGACCGCGGACCGGGTCCGTCGCCAGCCGCGCGATGAGGGCATCCGCCGGCTCGGTGTGGGCCAGCGGGCTGGCTGGACGCTCGGAGGCGAGAGGAGCGGCGGCGGCCACGCGATCCGTAGTAACACGGGCCGCGGCGGGCGCGCGTGCGTCACCGGCCCGCCTTGCGCTTCTCCTCGTGCTGCTGCTCCGCCTCGAGCTCCTCGAGAGCCGCCGCGAGCTCCTCTTGATCGCTCTTGCTCGCCGCCGCCGGCGCGGGCGCCTCGACGCGCGCCTGCACGGGGACGGCGGCGGGTTTGGCCTCCTCCGGAGGCAGCATGCCCATCTTGCGCTTGAGCGCGACGAGCTCGTCGTCCGCGCTGTGTTTGCGTTCGAGTTGGCTGAACTGCGAGGCCAGCGTGTCGCCGGTGTACTCGTCGGCGAGCTCGCCCTGCGCCTCGGCCTCGGCCTCGATCTGGTCGATCTTCGCCGACATGCGATCGAACGTCTCGAACGCGCTCTGGTCGCGGAGGCCGCTCATCGTCTCCTGGATCGCGCGCTGCGCCTCCGCGCGCTTCTTCCGGGCGACGAGGACGTTCTTCTTGCGCTTGGCCTCCTCGATCTTGTCGTTGAGCAGGCGCAGCGCCTTCTTCAGCTGGTCGACGGCGGTCTTCTGCTTGGTCCACTGCTCCTTGAAGGTGGCCGCGAGCTCGTCGTGCTCGCGCTTGCGGCCGAGGGCTTCCTTCGCGAGCTCCTCGTTGCCCGCGCGCAGCGCCATCATCGCCCGCCGCTCCCACTCCTGGGAGTTCGCCGTCTCCTGCTCGAACTGTTTGGCGAGCCGCTTCTCGTCGGCGATCGAGGCCGCGACCTGCTTTTTGGCCTCGACGAGCTGGTTGTTCATGTCCAAAACGACCTGATTCAGCATCTTCTCGGGGTCCTCCGAGCGGCTGATCAGGTCGTTCAGGTTGCTTTTGATGAGCTGGGCGAGGCGGCTGAAAATACCCATTCGTGTTTCTCAGGTGGCCTAGGGAGCGGGGCGTACGACGCCGGCGAGGTCCTGCGCGAGGGCCATGTCGATCTCGTCGAGGGTGGCTTGCAGCTCGTTGAAGTCGAGGTTCTCGAGCTCCAGGGCGCTCGATAGCACCACGTGGTCGCCGTCGAGCCCGTAGCTCGCGTGCACGAGCTGGCGCGCGTTGAGCTCGAGGAGCTTGCGAAGCAGGCTCGCGGTCGTGGCTGCGTTCGCGTCGCTCGTGGACAGGTCGCCGATATGGACGCGGACGACGACGAGCGGCGGGTCGACGCGAACGGCGACGGGCGGCATTCGCGCGCTGGACTCGACCACGAATGTTCCCGGCTGATCGTCGACGCTGCGATAGCGGCGGCCCTGCTCCCGCAGGTACGCCTCGACGTCCTTCTCCGTGCGCATGGGTGGCTAGCCTAGTCCGGTAGGCGCAACGACGCGAGGGTGCGCCCGAATTCCCGTAAGCGTGCCCGTACCCCTTCCCGTGCCCGAGAAAGCGGCGTCCGCACACCCCCGAAGTTGCCCGCGTTTTCGGGGACGGGGCGGGCACCTGTCTCTTATACACATCTGACGCTGCCGACGATCTTACGCGTG
>CALKVG010000625.1 GCA_937998045.1 uncultured Myxococcales bacterium | reverse complement strand
TCGTTGTAGCGTCGATCCTTGAGCCACTGCGGCGAGTCGCCCTGCGGAACGTACTGCTCCTGCGCGCTCGCTGCTCTTGCGAGAAGCAAAGCGACAGCCACAGCGGTCGAACGAAGGCCCTTTTTGGTCATCTCGAGTCGGCGAAGGTACACGAATCTACGACGGCTCTACGCGAAAACGTGAAGAGACGTGCGGTCGGCTCGCCGTAAAACCGCCACCCGATCCTTGCTGCCTGCGGGGAGAGTCGGGGGTTGGAAAGTCGCCGCTTACTGCGTGCAGGACACGCACGCCGGCGGTGCCGACACGAGCGTCGGATCCGTCGACGGGTACGACGTGCTGTCCCCACCTGGAAGGTTGGGGTCGACCGTCGTCGTGACCTGCGTCTGGCCCACGAAGGCTACTTCCTCACCGATGCACTGATTCGCCTCGGCGTTGAGCTGCTCGGCCCGCTGACGCAGGACCGTGAGAACGGTAAACTCGTGGTTGGCAAGCTCCGAATCTCCACGCTGCACCGCAGCCTGCAGGGAGCTCTGCCTGTCACGCGCAGACCGCGTCGCTACGTCGATCTGGGAGAGCTTGTCGTTCAAGCACAGGGTCTTCACGACGTCCCGTGCAGCGCGCGCCGCTTCGAGCTGCCGCCGAACGGTGCCGCCTGCCTGGTCCATTCGCGCTAGCGAGGCGTCGGCCTGGGCCAGCTCGTCCTGGGGAGAAAGCTGGGGGCGCCTCTCGAAGCCGACTTGCGCATCCTGCGGCGGCGTGGGGGCCGCGGCGGGCTGCTGCGCGGTTGCCGATCCGGCGGCACCGAGAAGGATGCATCCGACGGCGATCCATTTCCAGGTCGCGCGCACCATCGCCAAGCTCGCCTCCCAATAAGGGGTTCGCATCGACTTTAGTTTCCTTGTCGGGGCGTGTCAACGCCACGACCCCGGAGCGCCGCACGAGAACCTACAGCCAAGACACGGCACACCGCCTCTTCGCGGGCCTGACGAGGAGCCTCGGAGAGAGCCCCCATCGCCGGCCAGCCTACCGCGAACCACGCCTTCACGCCGGTATCCGTTGCGACGCGCGAGGGCGCCATTCATCTCGACCTCTCGATGCCACGTCTTTTCGAGAGGCCCCATCTCGCGAGGACGGCCATCGGCCGCTCGGAACTCGCGAAATCCCGGAGAGTTTCGTCGTAGAAAGCGTCCTCAACCGCCCTGCTTCACGAAATTGAAGGGCACGCTTATGGTCGACCCGCTCGGACCGGGCGCATCGAACTTCGCCCGCCCCGCAACGCGCTTGATGCAGTTCGCGACGTTCGAGGATAGGCCGCTATTGCTCGAAACGTTGACCGAGTCCACTTCCCCGCTCGGCGCGACTTTGATGAGGATCACCAGGCGACCGGACTGGGTGGGATCCGACTCCAGGCCCTGTTGATAGCAACGCTTCGCTCCGGGGTGGATTTGGCTGCGGATCACCGCCTCGGCGTTGGAGACAGGAACGCTCGAGCTTGAGCCTCCGTACTCCACGTTGCCAACCGGAACGACCTTGACGGCCTGCCCGGCGCTCGTGGAGGCGCCACCCGTATCGCCGCCCTTCAAGGACTGCAACCCGCCACCGTTCTGACCTGGCCGAATCGGACCGCCGGCGCCGGGCAAGTTGAGCCCGCCGGCCGCGTTGCTGATGCCGCCGCTGCGGTTCGCCAGGCTGTTCAGATCGACCGGCGCGCCGTTGTCGTCCTTCATCGCGCCGTTGATGTTGGGCCCCCCATTGAGTGCGGCGAGAATCGCGATCCGAGCCTGATCGGCTTCCTGCATCAGTCCGGCGACCACTTTTGCGTCCGGTGCGCCCGAAGACTGCTTGGCCGCGGCCTGCTTCGGAGCCTGCGTCGGAGCCGGAGCGGTGTCCGTGGCCGAGGCGCTCGACGTAGGCACCTCGGTGGTCTCGACGGGCGGGGGCACCGTCTTCTGGACCATGTCCAGCAGGCCTGCGGTGATGTCGTCGTTGACGACGGGGTCCATCCAGTCGCTGTACATCGCGCCGACCAGGCCGAAGTGCAGGAGAAAGCTGAACGCGGCGATGATCGTGAGGCTCCAGTCGATCTGACTGGCCAGGCCACCCTTGACCGAAAGCGGGAGCTGGGGTCGGGGCTGAACGGGCGGTGGAGCGACGAACTGGAAAAGAAAGGTCGTCTCGCCGACGACGATCTTCCCGCGCGCCTCTTCGGTCAGCCGGATCTGATAGGCAGGCCCTATCCGCTTCGCCTGCCCTTTGAGGGCGACGAGGTCCGTGATGCCGGTGGCCAGCGCGACGCGGCCGGTCATCCCGTCGAGAAAGTTCAGGTGGTATTCGTTCCCGATCAACTCGAAGAGCTTGAACTGCGGAGGGACGTTCGCCTGTACGACGAACATCGACTTTTCGCTGGGCCCCACCGTCACGCTCGTTCGCTGCTTGACGATGCGCTCCTCGAGGATGCGCCCGGCCGCTACCAGACCGATGCGCAGCACCTTCGGCCCGGTCGACTGCTGCATCGCCCGCATGACGGCGGTCATCTGGCCCGGGCGACCGGCCTGGGGCTGCCCGCCCTGTCCTGGCCTCATGCCCTGGTTCATCTGCGACATTCGAAGCGCCTTTCGTCTGTTGGACGCGGCAGACGCCGCAAAGTTCCCTCGCGCGCTACCAAGCGTACACTATGCGTCCTACGGCGAAAAGCTTGCGCAAGCTTGCCACCGAGCAGCTCGAAGGGCGATCGCCCGCCGCCGACTAAGCCGTGGCGGCGGACAGCGCCCGCAAGCGATCGATCAGCCGGTCCATGCAGGTCAAGCGGTCCCGAATGGCGCGCCGCGCTCGAAGGTGCACCGCCACGCAGAACGACGTACCTGCGATCCCCAGCGTGAGCGCGTCGAGCGCCGAAGTCAGTGCGGCGCTCGTGTCGGGTTCGGACGTAGCCAGACCGCGCAGCACCGCCAGGCACGCAAAGAAGAAGCCGGCGCTGGTCGAGACACTCGCGCAGACGCGCGGCACGCGAAGCAGACGCTGCGCCTGCCAATCCAGCTCGAGAAGCTCCTCGCTGACGCCGGCTTCCCGTTCGGCCTCCGACGGGCGGGCAAAGGCGGCGAAGAGGTCGCTCTCCCATGGAAGGCGGCTGTCGACGATCTGGTCTCGCGTCCGCACCCAGGTGCGCTCGTCCACCTTGGACAGCGCCTCCAGCACGAGTCGCGGGTCGAGAGACGTGGGCGAAACGACGACGGCGAGTCGTCGAGCGCTGGCCGCGACGCACGCCAGCGCAACCAGCCCGGCAAGGAGCGAGAGGACCACGCCCTCAGAACGGATCCTTGTGAACCGCTTCCTCGATGCGATCGAGGAACGGCTGGCGCAGCTCCGCCAGCGTAAGCTTCGGCTGGATCTTGGCGACGTCCACGGCAGCAATGGGCTTTTGCACGCGGCCGACGATCGTAATCTCGCCCACCTGCAGGACCCCCTGCTGTTGTTTCGTTTGCCGTTGCGCACCTTGCGCAGCCGCGCCGCCCTGGTCCTGCGCGCGAGACGGCAGCGCGACTGCAAGAAGGCCGACCAGGGTCCCGAGACGGATGAGCGAGTTCATCTTGCCTCCTCCAGGTTCGTACCTCACTTCGGAAGCTCGCGCACGATGTTGCCTCCGCCGGCCGGCGCCGCGGAAGTGGGGGCTTTGCCCGACGTGGACGGCGCTGGCGCGGGAGTCGACGCGGTTGCAGACGCCGCCGGAGCGGTCGCGGCCGCCTGCTTCTTCAATTGTAGCTCGCTCTGCTTGCGCTTGGCGGTGCTGAGGAGCTCGTCGACGTCGTCGCCCTGGCCCTTGGGAGCCTTGGCGCTTCGCATCGACTTGTAGGTCTCGAGCTCCTTGATCGCCTTCGCGAGCTGATCGTCTTGCCCGGTGACACCGGGGACGTTCGACGAAAAAAGGTAGAGAAGACCCATGTTGTAGTGCACACCTGCG
>CALKVG010000624.1 GCA_937998045.1 uncultured Myxococcales bacterium | reverse complement strand
CATTCCGACGCTGCCCGTCGCATTGTCCTGGGAACCGGGATCGCCGGTCTCGACACTTCCGGAGCCGGATCCGCCCGGCGTGATGCCGGCCGACGAACAGCCGCTCTGTCCGACTGCGATACCTCCGGCGCCGATCGCGCCGAGGACCAATGCGCTTTGCACGAGAGACGTTCGCACGATCGATCTCATTGCTTTCTCCGGGAGGGGGACGGGTCAGGCCCGACGGCCGCCACCTTTGTGCAAGACCCGGCCCCGTGCGGCTCGCCCGCGATCGTTCGGGGATTTCCGCACGCGAGGGGGGCTCTCGCGCCGGCGCGTTGACGCTTTTCGGAAGACCCCCTTCGAATTCCGGAGGGGCGGCCGCGGGCCCCTGGGTCGACCCCGTGACGGCGCCGTCACGGAGTTGCGGAGCTGACGTGGCCTTGCGAGTCGACCTCGACGGTGCGGCCGGTCAGGGCGACGCGCACCAAGCCCTGACGCGGCACCGTGGCCGCGGGGATCGCTCGCCCGCCGCCGAGCGCGCCGAGGTCCACGGCGGCGGGCCACATGGGCTTCCCGTCGTCGTCGAAGCGAAGCACGAGGACGCGGTCGCCCCCAACCGCGCGCGCTCGCTCGATGAGGACGAACGAAGCCGGTGTGTCGAAGGCGATCTGCGTGGCCATGACGTTGGCCACGCTCAACTCGGCGCTTTCCGGGCCCCATGCGACCGTCCCGTTCTCGCGGAGCCGTTGCGCGCGGGTCCCCGTCGCAGATGCGCACGCCGCGATCCACCCCCGTCCGGGCGCGTACGCCGCCGCGAGGCCGTCGCAGGCCTCCACGGCGCCCAGGTCGATCTCGGCGAAGGCGTTGCCGTCATCGGCCCACATGCGCGCCGCGAGGTGGTGCAGCGCCGCTACGTAGACGAACAGGGCGACGCCGCCGTCGGGTCGAGGCGCGATCGCCGGGTGCAGCGCGGGGACAACGATTCCCGCCGTCGGACGTTTCTTCGACCACAGGAGCTGATCGCGATCGACGACGAGCACGATGGGGTCGCTCTCGTTCGCGCGCTGGACGAGCGCGGCCGTTCGTCCGCCGGCGAGCTCCGCCTCTTGAAGCGTGAAGGGACCGTGCGGATCGGCGAAGTGATCTCGCAACATTTGCGCCTGCGCGCGGAGCAGCGGGTCGCGATCGAGCGCAGCGAGCGTGGACCGATGCGCCTCCCCTGGCGCGGGCGGCGACAGGCTCGGAAGGGGAGCGGCTTCGGTTTGGGGGTGCGGCGGACGTGCCGACGGCGCGACGTCGGGAGTGGGCGCCGCAAGGCCGTAGGACGAGGGTGACGCGGATGCCCGCTCGACCGAGGGGGCGACCGTTGGCTCCTCGCGGGACGCGGGTGCGCCGCGGCTGCATCCGGCCGAGAGAGCCAGCGCGGCCCAGCCCGCGGCGACGTGCGCTCTCATCGTCCGAAGCGCAGAGCGAGTCCCACCCAGCCGCGGGCCAGGTAGAGCGCGTTGAGCGCGATCCAGAGCCACAAGTAGGCGTCCAAGCGCCCGGCCAGGGCCCAGAGCCAGAGGTGGCTCGGATAGTGATTCAAGAACCGCAGGAAGGTCGCGAGGAGCGTGCCCGCCGTGGGCCGCGCCGGCTGCGGCGCGGTTTCGTAGTGAGCCTCGACGGTGGTGGCTTGGCCTGTCTCTTATACACATCTCCGAG
>CALKVG010000623.1 GCA_937998045.1 uncultured Myxococcales bacterium | reverse complement strand
GTGCAGGGCGAGTGGATCGAGATCGAGATCGGACCCGGGCGAGGCTGGTTTCTCGTCGAGCGCGCGGCAGCGGAGCCGAGGGCGGGCCTCCTCGGCCTGGAGATCCGCCGCAAGTGGGCCGCGATCGTCGACGCGCGGCTCGCCCGGCGCGGCCTGGCGGCGCGGGCCCGCGTCCTCGCAGAGGACGCGCGATTCGCGCTCCCGCGCCTCGGCCCCGACGCGTCGGTCCGCCGCATCTTCGTGAGCTTCCCGGACCCGTGGTGGAAGAAGCGCCACCACAAGCGCCTGGTCTTGCGCGACGGATTTCTCGACCAGATCGCGCGCCTGCTCGAGCCAGGCGGGGAGTTCTTCGTCCAGACGGACGTCGAGGAGCGGGCGACCGCGTACGAGGAGCTCGTGGACGCCGATCCGCGCTTCGTCTGCGCCGCGACGACCCCAGGCTCCGCGCGGATCGCCGATCACACGTACGTCGCGCGCAGCCCGCGCGAGCGGCGCGCGATCGCCGACGGGCTGCCGGTCGTCCGCATGCTCTGGAAACGGGCTGGGGCTCAGGGACCGAGCGAAAACGCGTAGCGCGCCGTCGAGTCCGGCTCGACCCGGACCGAGGCGCTCAGCGCCTTGCCGCCCTCGGGCGTGCAAAGCACCGTGTGCGATCCCGCCGGGAGGACGATTCCGGCGATGGGGGTCGGTCCGCGCGGAGCGCCGTCCACGGTGACGTTGCACCAGCCGCCGTGCGCGCTCACGTTGAGCTTCCCCGACGCGGTGAGCGCCACGGCTGCGGGCATGGGCGCGAAGGGGCCGCCCCCCCGCGCCGGCCGCGTCGCATCGGCGCGGGGAAGGGTCACTTCCAGGCGCTTGTGCTCGTCCGGCGAACCGACGAAAGACAGCGACTGCGGCACGTACCCGGGAGCCTGCACGACGAGCCGGTGGCTCTCGCCCGCGGTGACCTTGTCGATGGTGGTCGAGGGGTACGGCTTGCTGTCGAGCACGACCGTCACGCCGGGGACCGGAGGGTTCAGCGCGACGTCGACCGTGAGCGTCGCCCGCTGGAGCGCGAGGCTCATTGCGCTGCTCGGCTCGGCGTCCGAGAGCGTCACGCTCTGCGTGACTTCCTGGAAGCCTTCCTTCGACAGCGTGATCTGATACGGCACGCCCACGGACAGCTTCGCGATCGTGGCCGGCGTCTTCTCCGGTCGCTTCTCCCCGTTCACCGCGATCGTGGCGCCCGGCGGATCGCTCGCGATCGCGATCGCCCCGCGCGCGAGCGAGCCCTCCGTCGCGCTTGCCTGGGAGGTCAGCGCCAGTTGGTGGTGCCGCGTCCACAAGAGGCCTCCCGCGGCGACGCCCAGGACGATCGCTGCGCCCGCCGCGCCGATCACGGCGCCCATCCAGGCGCGTCCCGGTGGCGGCAGAGGGGGCGCGGGCAGCGAATGCATCGCCGGGGTGCTCGTCGTCGCGCCATGGGTCTCCAGGTTCGTGACGGAGTCCACCGGATCGGGGCTCTGGAGCGCGATGATGTCGGCCAGCTGCTTGCCCTGGAGGAGCGCCTCTTTCTGCGTAGCGAGCTTCTCCTCGAACAGGCCCTGCATGAACTGCGAAAGGGCGATCGTGCTCACGCCCAGGCGCTCGCGCCGGACGAACTCCTCGAGCGCGCCTTGCATCTCGCGTGCGCTCTGCCACCGGTGCATCCGGTCCTTCGCGAGCGCTCGCATCACGATGGCCTCGAGCTCGCGGGGATAACCGAATCGCACCTGAGAGGGAGAGGGGTAGTCGCGGTCGCAGATGAGCCGCAGCGTCTCGTACTCGCTCGCCCCCTTGAAGAGGCGTTTGCCCGTCGTCAGCTCGAAGAGCATCACGCCGGCCGCGAAGATGTCCGTGCGCCAGTCGATGGGCTCGCCGCGCGCCTGCTCCGGCGACATGTACGGGATCTTGCCCTTCAGCTTGCCGCTGCGCGTGTTCTCGTAGAGCTTCGAGTCGCTCTTGGCGATTCCGAAGTCGACGATCTTGACGTCGCCGGTGAAGGTGACCACGACGTTCTGGGGCGAGATATCGCGATGAACGATGTTGAGCGGCGTGCCGTCGAGGTCGCGCTTCTCGTGGGCGTAGGCCAGCCCCGCGCATACGCCGACCACGATCGAGAGCGCGTGCTCCAGCGGGAACTCGAGGACCTGGCTCTTGCGCATCTGGCGCACGATCGAGCGCAGGTCCTCCCCGTGCACGTGCTCCATCGCGATGAAGTAGGAGCCGTCGATCGCGCCGACGTCGAAGATCTGCACGATGTTCGGATGGGACATCGTGGCCGCGACGCGCGCCTCGTGGAGCAGCATCTCGATGAACGCGCGATCCTGATTCAGGATCGGCAAAATGCGCTTGATGACGATCAGCTTCTCGAAGCCGGCGACGCTCTTCTGGATGGCGAGGAAGAGCTCCGCCATCCCGCCGGTGGCGAGCCGCCGAATCAGCGTGTACTTTCCGAACCGGCAGGGCATCCCCTGCATCGAGGGATCCTGCGAGATGGCCACTTCTCCCGCTTGCGGCGCGCTGCTGACGTGCGCTGATTTTGGCGCGGCCATGTCTCCTCGGTTTCGGCGCTGCCCCCGCGCGCGAACTACCGTAAAACGGTAACGCGCTAGCGATAGCTGGTCAATTGACCCCGCGATAAAGAAAGCCCTTTGACCCGATGCCCAGGACGTGCCCGCCGCGTTGCGTCGCCGTCCTCTTCTTCGCGGGTGCCGCCCTCCTCCCCCTGTGCGATCCATTCCTCGCCCGGGCTTCGTCGCCGAGCCGGGTCACCAAGGGGCCGTACCTGACCGGCCTGACCGATACTCAGGTCGAAGTGCGCTTCGAGATGGATTCGCCCGGACGCGCCGCCGTCCAGGTCGTGCGCGAAGGCGACGGCACGCCTCCGGCTGCGCCGGAGCCTGGTCGAAACCCGACCGACGCGCCCTCCCGACGCCTCGTCGACGACCACAAGACGGACTCCTTTCACGTCCTTTCGGTCGGCGGCCTGCAGCCCGCCACGCGCTACGAGTACACCGTCCTCTCGGGAAACCTCGCGCTGGCGACCGGGCGCTTCGCCACCGCGCCCCGGATGGATTCCGGTGCGACTGTGAAATTCCTCGTCTACGGCGATGACCGGACGGACCCTTCTGCCCACCAGCTCGTCGTGCGCGCGCTGTCCTCCACGCCCTCCGACCTCCTCGTGAACACCGGCGACCTGGTCGAGGACGGCGCCAGCGCCGACGATTGGCAGTCGTTCTTCGACGCCGAAAAGCCGCTCCTGCGCGACCGCGCGCTCCTCGTCTCCATCGGCAACCACGAGCTCTATGACGACGCGGCCGGCGCAAACTTCGCGCGCTTCTTCGGGTTCGCCACCGGGACCCCCATGCCGCAGCCGTACGGGAGCGGGCGGATCGGCGCCGTCCGGTTCTTCTTTCTGAACGGGATGCACGATTGGGAGTCCGGCGAGGAGAGGCAATGGCTCGAGCGCGAGCTGGGCGCCGCCGACAACGAGCCGGGGCTTCGCTGGCGAATCGTCGTCGTTCACCACGGGCCGTGGTCCGCCGGGCCGCACGGCGGCAACGCAAAGCTGACGGAGGCCCGGGTGCCCGAGCTTCTCGCGGCCCACAAGGTCGACCTCGTCCTTTCGGGTCACGACCACATCTACGAGCGCGGAGACGCCGGTCTGCTCAAATACGTCGTCTCGGGCGGAGGAGGCGCCCCGCTCTATCGCATCGCCCAGGCCACGCCGACGACCCGCAAGGCGGAAGCCTCCTACCACTTCGTAGAGTTCACGGCGGACGCGGACGCGCTGCGCCTCGTCGCGCACCGCCTGGACGGCAGCGTCATCGAGAGGTGCGGCCTCTTGAAGGACCGGCCGTGGGACTGCGACCCGTTCCCATGGGTGCGTCCGACGCCGGCGACCTTGCCCTCCGGATCCCCGGCGACGCAGGGGCGCGCGAGCGAGAGCGTCTCGCCGGCCGCCGCGCCCCCGGACGCTCCCCCTTCCTCTCGTTGCGGATGCTCGGTGCCCGGCGACACGCGCAGCGGCAGGAGCGGGCCTGCCTGGGCGATCGCCCTTGGCCTCGCGCTCCTGGCGGGCCGGCGGAGGAGAGCGAGATCGCCGGGGTTGATCGTCCAAGCTCAGGCCCGGTAGGCTTCTCTTCGATGCGCTGGATCGCCGTCGCGGTGCTTGCGTCGTCCGGGCTCGTCTCGTGCGCCACCTACCAGGACGAGCTGGCGAGCGGCCAGCGTGCGTTCGAGGCGAGCGAGCACGATCGCGCGCTGGCCATCTTTCGCGCGCTGGAGCCCGATACGGCCAGGCTCTCGGCGTCCGAGCGCGCCCGCTACGCGTACTTGCGCGGCATGACCGACTTCCGCATCGGCTACCAGGCCGAGGCTCGTCACTGGCTTTCCGTTGCCTTCGCGCTCGAGCAGCAGTCTCCCGGCTCGCTCCCCGAGGACTGGAACAAGCGACTGACCGAGTCGCTCAAGGACCTGAACGAGGAAGTGTACACGGGGGGCATCGAGTCGCTGTCGAACGCGGCCTCCGCGAAGGCGGCGCCCTCGACCGAGGACACCGGAGACACCACGCCGCCCGCCGCTCCGCCGAAGGCGCCGCCCAAGGCCGACGACAACTGACGACTAGCCCGCGGCGAGAGCGGGCGCCGC
Source organism: uncultured Myxococcales bacterium (assembly GCA_937998045.1). GTDB lineage: Bacteria > Myxococcota_A > Polyangia > Polyangiales > Polyangiaceae > Palsa-1150. The sequence goes on along the minus strand of CALKVG010000623.1, from coordinate 3,829 downwards.
CGTCCGGGTCAGTGGCGACGTAGCCCGTCGAGCTGGTCCTTTGCCGCCAGACGTAGGCGCTTGAGCTCGGCCGATCGCTCGATGTCCTCCGGGGTCATGTGGCTGCCCCTGCGATCGAGCTCGTGGATGGCCATATCGAGCGAGTGGGCGCGACTCTCCAAATCGCGTGCGTCGATGCGCTTCATCGGACCGTAACCTCCTCGGCGACGGGGCGGCCGCTGGCGATGGCCCGCCCCTTTTGGTCACGCTAGCGCCCGGCGATCGATCGTCAACGGAAGCGCGCGTTCAGGTGGCGGCGCTAGTCTGAACCGAAGACCGTGAGAGGCAGATTCGCGCTCCTCCTCTGCGTGGCCACCTCGCCCGTGACGGGGGGCTGCGCCGCGCGCATCCCCCGCGGCAGCGCGTCTCCTCCGCTCCACATCGCGGTGGCGGCCCGCATCGTCACGGCGACCGACGTCACGACCGAGGCCGAGCTCGCGCGTCGGGCCGAGCGCGCGCTCGTGGAGCAGCGCTGGCAAGAAGCGGCCGACGACTACCGCACGCTCTTTCTGGCAGACCCGTCCGGCGAGCACGCGTCCGACTACCTCTTCGACCTGGGCCTGGCCCTCGAGGGCCTCCAGGATCGCGCGAAGGCGCGGGACACGTTCCTCGATCTGGTCCGCCGTTTCCCCGAGGGCTCGAGGGCGCGCGAAGCCCTCGTGCGCGCGGCGTCGCTCGACGCGTACCTCGAGGAGTGGAGCGCCCTCGCGGAGATCGGCGACACGCTGCTCGCGCGACGCGACCTGGACGACATCGATCGACTGGTGGCCCTGGGGGCTCGAGGTCTGGCCCGCGTGGAGCTGGGCGAGGACATGCGGGCTTCGGCCGACATCCACGAGGGGCTCGACCTGGCCGATCAGCTCCACTACGGCGCGCGGGACGTCCTGCCCGTGGCGGTCGCGCAGCTGCGCTTCGCCCTGGGAGAGCTTCGCCGCATTCGCTCCGAACGCATCGTCTTCGATCCCCTTCCGCCGGACTTCCTCGACAAGCTCGAGGAGCGCTGCGGCGGTCTGCTCGAAGCGCAGGAGGCATACGCCATGGCGGTGCGCTCGATCGATCCGCACTGGGCCGCCATGGCCGGCTACCGCGTCGGCGCGATGTACAGCGCTCTGCACCGCGATATCATGCAGATCCCGCCTCCCCCGACTTCCAAGACGCAGAAGCAGAAGGAGATCTTCTATGCCTTCATGCACATCCGCTATCGCGTCCTCCTCGAGAAGGGCCTGCGGGAGCTCGAGCAGACGATCGCCCTCGGCGAGAGGACTAGCGACTCCTCGCCGTGGATCCAGCGCGCGCGCGAGGCCAAACAGGAGATGGACATCGCGCTCGCCGACGAGAAGGCGCTGATCGAGCGGATGCCGTTCACCGAGGAGGAGGTGAAGACCGCGCTCGATCTCCTCAAGAAGAAGGTCACCAAATAGGCTCGGGTGGCGTCTGGGGCGAAACTCCCGTTCGGTCGGTCTTCGTCCTCGTGGAGCCGGGGGCGCGCTGCGCTCCCTGCAGGCCTGAGCCCCCGCTCACGCGATCGTACTCGTATTCGGAGCCGGACCTTCGCTCTCGCGCCGATCGCGTCGCTTGGCCCGGCCATTGCTTTTCCGATGTCGCTCCCATGCCGGCGCGGATTTCCTGAGGGCAAGTGGCCTCTTCTCACCGACGATCCTCGAAGCGTCCGCCCGCCCCCCTTCCGCGAACGAGCGAGTCGCGTGTGCGTGTCGCGGCCCCCGCCGACCCCGCGTCCGCGCGAAACAGCGAGGCGCGTCTCCGCTGCGAGCCTTCGAAGGGCGGTCCGGAGAGCGGGGAATTCGCCCTGCGCTACGGGCTGGTCCGCGAGATTTTGCGCGGCTACATGAGCCCCATCCTCGTCGAATCCGTGCTCAAGAAGGCGATGTCGACGAGAAACGTCACTCCGTCCACGCTCAGCCACGCGTCCCTCGTCGAGATGACGAGCGACGTCATGATCGGCCTGCGCCTGTTCGTGGACGAGGATAGGCTTCCTCAGCTGATGATCGAGCTCGCCACCGTACTGGAAGGGGAAGACTCATGAACCAAGCGGCCGCGCGAGAGGCCGCTCCGTCGGCGGCAAGCGAGCGGCTGCTCTCGCTCGAGAGAGAAGTCCGTGCCCTCGCCGAACGCACGCTCGAGCACTCGTCGCGCCTCGACTCGCTGGCCGAGGTCGTACGAAGCGCGGGCCAGTCCGAGCAGCTCTCGATGGTCGTCTTCAGCGGCAGCCTGGACCGCCTCATCGCCGCGTTCGTGCTGGCCACGGGCGCCGCGGCGTCGGGCATGCGCGTGAGCATGTTCTTCACGTTCTGGGGCACCGCAGCGCTGCGCAAGGACCGGGCGGCGGTGAAGAAGACCCTCGTCGAACGCATGTTCGGCTGGATGCTCCCGAAGGGCGTGCGCAAGCTCCCGCTCTCGCAGATGAACATGGCCGGGGGAGGCCCGGCGATGATCCGCTACGTCATGAAGAAGAAGGGCGTCGCCTCTCTCGAGGAGATGATCGCGATGTCCGCCGACCTGGGCGTCGAGATCAACGTGTGCACGATGAGCATGGATCTGCTCGGCCTGAAGCCCGAGGAGCTCATCGACTACCCGGGGCGATGCTTCTGCGGCGTCGCGAAGTTCCTCGAGACGGCGGCGCCCGGGAAGCTCACACTCTTTCTCTGACGACCCATGGAGACGATCGACGCCCGCGGCAAGTCCTGCCCTCTCCCCATCGTCATCATCGCCAAGGCGATGAAGAACCTTCTTCCCGGCCAATCGATCGCCATCCGCGCCGACGACCGCGCCTTCCCCGAGGACATCCGCGCCTGGTGCCGCAAGATGCGGCAGGAGCTCCTGTCGCTCGAGTCGAAAGGCGCGTTCTTCGAAGCCGTCATCAAGAAGGCCTGAGGGCGTCGCGCAATCGCGTCGTCGGATGCTCTTTCGAGTCCCCGCGTTCGCGTGACCAACGGGTCCCGCCGCGTTCGCCCCGTGCCGCGATTGTGCCCGACCCTTGACAGGCCCAGCGCGGGGAGCTAGACGCAGCTCCTTCCCCGCGGGGGTCCACAGGCATCGTGTACGCACGAGTCTGCGGTCGATCGCGGTACTGCAATGACTTCGCTTGAGTTTTCGCTTAACGTGCCATCGCTACCCCGTCCTGGGCTAAACCTTGCTTGCGCGAGCGGGCGCCGAGAAGTAACCTTCGCGCCCCCGAAAGCGCGGCGGGCTTCCCGCCGCAGGGCTGGCGTAGCTCAATGGCAGAGCACCTGTTTTGTAAACAGGTGGTTAGGGGTTCAAGTCCCCTCGTCAGCTCGCTGTTTTTCCACCACCCGCATCTGCGAATCTAGGAGGGTTGCCCGAGTGGCCAAAGGGAGCAGACTGTAAATCTGCCGGCTATGCCTTCGATGGTTCGAATCCATCACCCTCCACGGCTCCCCGCTCCACAGGTGAACCGTCTCGAGGCCGGCGCCCGCGACACCATCCTCAAGTAACCGCATCGGGGCCCAGCCCCGAGCCAAGCCTGGGGCGAAGCGCCGCGGAATCCGCGGGAGTAGCTCAGTTGGTAGAGCGTCAGCCTTCCAAGCTGAACGTCGCCGGTTCGAATCCGGTCTCCCGCTCGCAAGCATTGCCCACCTAGCTCAGTGGTAGAGCACTTCCTTGGTAAGGAAGAGGTCACGGGTTCAAGCCCCGTGGTGGGCTCGACCTCTCGGCGCGACAGCTTCCGTTCTTCGACGACTGTTTCAGGAGACTTCAGTCATGGCGAAAGAGAAATTCGTACGGACCAAGCCGCACGTGAACGTGGGGACGA
>CALKVG010000622.1 GCA_937998045.1 uncultured Myxococcales bacterium | reverse complement strand
TACACGCGTAAGATCGTCGGCAGCGTCAGATGTGTATAAGAGACAGACTCACCCCTCAGCGAGTCGGGCGTGCTCGGCTTCGAGTACGGCTATTCGCTGGACCGCCCGGACAAGCTGGTCGTCTGGGAGGCCCAGTTCGGCGACTTCGCGAACGCCGCGCAGGTCATCATCGACCAGTTCATCGTGTCCGCGGAAGACAAGTGGTCGCGCCTGAGCGGGCTCGTACTCCTTTTGCCGCACGGCTTCGAGGGCCAGGGCCCGGAGCACTCGAGCGCGCGCATCGAGCGCTTCTTGCAGCTCTCGGCGGAGGACAACATCCAGGTCTGCAACCTGACGACTCCCGCCCAGTTCTTCCACGTGCTCCGCAGGCAGGTGAAGCGTCCGCTCCGGAAGCCGCTCGTCGTCTTCACGCCGAAGTCGCTGCTCCGGCATCCGGAGGCGGTGAGCACGATCGACGAGCTCGCCGACGGCTCGTTCCGTCGCGTGATTCCGGACGAGACGGTCGACCCGGCGAAGGTGAAGCGCGTCCTTCTCTGCAGCGGGAAGGTCTACTTCGACCTCGTGGCCCAGCGCCGCAAGCGCGCGCGCGAGGACGTGGCGGTCGTTCGCCTGGAGCAGTACTACCCGGTGAGCGAGGCGCTGACCGGCGCGCTGTCGGCCTACCGCGAAGGGACGCCGGTCGTGTGGGTGCAGGAGGAGCCGCGCAACATGGGCGCGTGGTACTTCCTCAACGCGCGGAGGGAAGAGCTCCTCCGCGGGCGTCATCCGCTGTCCTACATCTCTCGTCCCGAGAGCGCCAGCCCCGCGACCGGAAGCAAGGCCGCCCACGACCTCGAGCAAAAGATGCTCCTCGACGAGGCGCTCAACGACTGACTTGTCGCATGCAGTCCGTTCCCTCGCCCTTCGGGCTCGGGCATGCGGACTCAGCCCGATTTTGCGTCACGCTCGATCCAGGGACTGCTGGCGCCGACGAGAACGTGCGGCCGCGCTCAGCGAAAGCGCCTGCACCTGGGCGATGCCGGCGGCTGCGGTGAAGGTCGTCGCCAGCGCTCGAAAGGCCTCCGACCCGATGCGGAGCGAAGCCACCGCGGCGGGATGGTGCGCGAACGCAGCGCCGTACGCGATGTCGTAGAGCATCCAGCAAAAGCCGCTCGCCGTTAGAAGCGCCCACGGCCAGATGAGGGCCCCCCCGCGCAGCGCCAGGGCCGTCTGCAACACCGGCACCACGAGCGCGAAGCAAATGGCGTCGCAGAGCTCCGGCGCGAGCTCCGGCAGTCTGCGCAAATCTCCCGCGAAAAGACCCCTCGCCTGCTCGACCACGGGCCATCCCTCGACGAGCAGCGCGCCCGCAAGCCCGACCACGAAGAGCGCGGCTTGCGTCCGCCGCGCGCCGTCTTCTTGCAAGTCTTGCAAGCCGGCGACCCTCCACGCTCGCGCGAGGATCCACGTCCCCAGGACCGCCGCGGCGTTGGCGAGGACCATGAGACTCGCCCGCACCGGCGCGAGGCTCGACTCCGCGACGTGCTGCGCGACGGTCGGGATCAGCGTCACGTCGCGAGCGAGGAGCAAGAACTCGCAGCCGGCGAGGCCAATCCAGGCGAGGCGCAGGTAGTCGCCCCGCTGGAACGCGAACGCCGCCGCCAGGCACCCGAGGAGGCACAGCACCTTGCCGGACTCGTTCTCCACACGCATGAGCGTCGGCGTGAGATCGTCCGACGCCACGGCCTGCGTGACGAGGAACGCGCCCGCGAAGAGGAGCGGAAAGACAGCGAGGACCCGCGTCTTCAAAATCCCAGCTCCCGCCCGATTTCCTCGAGCACGACCTCGCACTGCGCCCGCCCGATGAACGTACGGAGCATCGGCCTCAGCGCCTGCTGCAGCGCCGGCACGTCGGTGAGGGTGAGCGTCTCCGGACCGCGACCGAGCGCCTTCAGGCAGAAGGTCCGGATGGCGACGCGCCCGGTGCGAGGCCCGAGATACGTGGACAGGTGCGCCTCGATCCGACCGGCGATCGGGTTGATTGTCTCGGCCCCTCCCATTGGTGCTTCACGCTAATGATATCACCGCTTTTTTCGGTGCCCTCCCCGGTGTACCGTCAGCCCTGAGCACGCCATGCAATGGATCGCCGTGCTGCACACATGGGGCTTCGCGGTCCTCGGCGCCGCCGTCGTCCTCGTCGCGTTCCTCGTGAACCGGCTCGCGCCCGCGAAGCGACGCCGGATCCGCTACGCCGTCATCCTGTACGCGCTCTTTCTCGCGTCTGCCGCAGGGGCCGTTCTGCTGGCCAAGCTGCCCGCAGAGTCGATCGCGTCGTGGTCCGAGCACGTGCGCCTGTTCGCCGACCTGTTCGCGGCGTTCACGATCGTCCACATCGCGGCGCTCGCGATCTTCGACGTCTTGCTCCCGGCGATCGGCGTGTCGCTCGTGACGATCATCGCGGACCTGATCGTGGGCCTCGCGTACCTCTTCGCCGGCCTGGGCGTCCTCAAGAACGCCGGAGTGACGACGTCGTCGGTGGTCGCCACGTCGGCCGTGGTCAGCGGCGTGCTGGCCCTGAGCCTGCAGGCGACGCTCGGAAACATCCTAGGCGGCGTCGCGTTGCAGTTCGACGGGAGCGTCCGCGTCGGAGACTGGCTGCAGCTCCCCGACGGCACGCAAGGGAAGATCGTCGCCATCCGCTGGCGCCACACCGTGCTCGAGACGCGCAACTGGGACACCGTCGTCGTGCCGAACGCCAACCTGCTGGCGCAAAACATCGTCATCCTCGGCAAGCGGACCAACCGCCCGGTGCAGCACCGGATGTGGGTCTACTTCAACGTCGACTTCCGCTTCCCGCCCTCGCGCGTCATCGACGTCGTCCGCGAGGCGCTCTGCGCGGCGCCCATCGAGGGCGTCGCCGACGATCCGAGGCCGAACGTCATTTGCTACGACTTCGCCAAGGACGGCCGCGACAGCTTCGGGTACTACGCCGCGCGCTACTGGCTGACCGATCTTCCCAACGACGATCCCACGAACTCGCGCGTTCGCACGCGCATCTACACCGCGCTCGAGCGCGCAGGGATCCCCCTCGCGCGTCCCACGCAGACCCTCTTCCTGCAGCGCGCCGAGGGGACCGGCGCGCGCGAAGCCCGCCACAAGGAGCGACGCCTGCGGGCGGTCGAGCGGATCGACCTCTTCCGCGGCCTCACAGGCGACGAACACGACTTCGTGGCCGAGCACTTGACCGACGCCCCGTTCACCGCGGGCGAGACCTGCACCCGGCAAGGCGCCGTCGCCCACTGGCTGTACATCCTCACGTCGGGCAAGGTCGAGATCCGACGCCGTGTCGACGGTTCGGCGACGAGCAAGACCGTCGCCACCGTCGAGGCGCCCGGCTTCTTCGGCGAGATGGGCCTGATGACGGGCGAGCCGCGCTCGGCGGACGTCGTCGCGCTCACCGACGTCGAGTGCTACCGCCTCGACAAGACGGGACTGCAGCGCGTCCTCGAAGAACGCCCGGAGGCCGCCGAGCAGTTCTCGAAGACGCTCGCCCTGCGTCGCGTGGAGCTCGCGGCGGCGGTAGAGGGCCTCGACGCCGAGGCGAAGCGCGCGCGCATGGCGAGCGAAGAGACTCGCATCCTCGACAAGATCCAGGAATTCTTCGGCCTGACTCGGACGACCCGCACGTAGTGGGCGTGCCCTCGTCGAGGAGGGCGCGGCAATCTGCGCTCAGCTCGGAGCGGCGGCGCGCATCTTCGAGCTGAGGATGCGCGCGTCGTCGACGCGGACGAGGATGATCGTGATGTTGTCCCGGCCGCCGCCCTGGTTGGCCTTGTCGATGAGGACCTTCGTCGCTTCTTCCAGCGTCGGGGCGCTCTCCAGCGTGGCCTGCATCTCCTCGTTCTGCACCATGCGGCTCAGGCCGTCCGAACAGAGGAGGTAGATGTCGCCCGGCAGAGGTGACTCCATCGTCACGTCGATCTCGACGTTCTCTTCGATGCCGACGGCACGGCTCAGGACCGACGCGCTCACGCCCTTGATGCCGGCGGCGCCCAGCGTGTGGTCCGTCGTCAGCTGTACGAACTTGCCCCCGCGCAGGCGGTAGCAGCGGCTGTCGCCGACGTGCGCGATGTACACGCGCTGGTTGTTCTGCGAGAAGTACGCGCAGACGACGGTCGTCCCCATCCCGTTATATTGGTCGTTCTCGTTCGCGGCCGTGAGAACGCGCTGGTTGGCCAGCAGGATCGACCCGCGGAGCTTCGCGGCACGGCGCGGGAGCGCCGCCGCCTGCCCGGGCGTCCCGAAGGTGCCGGTTCGAAACGCCTCGCTGATGGCGTCGACGCACAGCTGGCTGGCGACCTCCCCGGCCGCGTGCCGACCCATGCCGTCGGCGATGACGAAGAGATGGTGGTCCTCGAGAATGGCGTAGGCGTCCTCGTTGTGCTTGCGTTTCAGCCCGGGGTCGGTGCGCCCGACCGCCGTCACGAGGATGAGGGCGTTCGGCCCGGTGGGCTCCTCCTCCTCTTCGACATCGACCGGGAACTCCGCCGAGCCTCCCGCGCTCACTTCGTCGCGGATCTCGTGGTGGGAGGGCAAGCGCTTGTCCCGCGACGGTTGCGCTGATGGCTCGGCCGCCGACGACGGCCCCTTGGGGCGGGTCCCAGGCGCCTTGGCGGGCACGCCCACGGAAGACGCCTCCGGCACGGGCCGCGACAGGACGACGACCACCCAGGCCACGAGCCCGAGCACGACGACCGCCGTCACGATATAGAGCACGTGGGGATCCGGCATTCCCGCGCCATCTTAGGACACCACAACGCTCCGCATCGCAACAAAGTGGGACCTGGGAGATCCTTGTTAAACAGGCGTCGATGATGCGCGCAGTGGCTCCGTTTGCCCGGTGGCTCGTTAGCCTCGCTAGCGTCGCCAGCCTCGCGCTCGCGATGCCGCTCGTCCTCGGCTGTTCGCCGGCGCACCTGGCGGGTACGAACGACGCCGCGCTCGACTACGCTCTGGCTGAGGAAGCTCCCGGCGGAGCGGCCCCCTCGCTGGCGCTCGTGGCGGCCGCGGCGAAGACGAGGCTCGCGTCGGCGCAGATCCCTGCGGACGTCGAGCCGGCGACCGACGCGCAGGCCGTGCACGTGATCGCGGACGCAGACATCGCCGGTCTGGTGGATGAGCTCTTGACGTGGCGCGGGGGTGTGAGCGTGCATCGCCTGGACGGCGAGTACGTCCTGGCGCCCCCGGATACGGCCGGGATCCGTCCGATGATCGCCAGGGGCGCGGACGGCCGCGTCGACCGATGGTGGCAGGGGGAAGCGACGAGCATCGCGCGAGCCGTCCGGCAGACGAAGCTCGACCCGGGGCACACCGCGTTCGCCGAGGCGCTCGAGGGCGGCGAATGGCGAACTCGCGTCGCCTTCGTCCCGCCCATCGCGGAGCTCGGGCTCGAGCAGACGCCGCTCGAGGCCATCGAGCCGGCCCAGCACGGCCGCTCCCTCACGCTCTCCCTCTCCGCCGCCGCTCGCGACGCCCTCGTCGTCGAACGGTCGCGCCACCCCGGACCCGGCGAGCTCGTCGCCCTCGCGCGCGGAGATTCTCTTCTTCAGACGATGCCGTTCGACGCCGCGCTGGCCACGCCCCTTCTCCTCGGCTTCGGGAGCGACGTCCGCGCGTACACCCGCGCCTACCGCACCCGGCAACTTCTGAGCTCGCCGGTGCTCCCGGCCCTGCGGCGCACGTCCGCTCGACCGCTCGAGCCGCGGTGGGGCCTCGCCGTGGCGTGCGCCGTTCTCCCGTTCGTCCTCTCGTTCGCGTGGCTCTTCTTCGTTCGACGCTTCGACCGCGCCCGTCCCGAGCCGATCTGGCTCGTCGCGGCGACCTTCGCGCTGGGCGGCGTCGCAATCGCGCCGGCGGCCGTCCTAGAATACGCCCTCGCGAAGGCCTCGCCATGGCTCGATCCGACGTTCGTCACCCTCGGCGGACAGCCGTGGGCCCTGCCGCTCGCCATCCCCGTCTTCGCGCTCGCCGTCGGCCTGGTCGAGGAGGGCTCGAAGTTCCTCGGCGCCTGGTCTCTGGCCCGCCACCGGCCGGAGTTCGACGAGCCGGTGGACGGAATCGTCTACGGGTGCGCCGCGGCCCTCGGCTTCGCCGCCGTCGAGAACGTGAAGTACTTCGCCCTCGGGAGGATGTCGGGCGCCGTCATCGCGTTGCGCGCGTTCGTGACGGTGCCGGCCCACCTCTTCTTCGGCGCCATCTGGGGATACGCGATGGGCGCGCGCCTGGTCTCCCGCAAGACGAGCGTCGCCCTCTTCCTCGCGATCGCGGCGCTCGCGCACGGCGCGTTCGACGCGCTCCTTTCGACCGATGGAGCCCAGCTCGCGGCGACCGTCCTCGTCCTCGTCCTGGCCGGGTCCTTCTTCGCGCTCCTCCGGCGCGCGCTTCGCTACGGAGCCGTCGCATCGCGCGCGAGCTCCCGCTCCCCAGGGGACGGTCCCGCGACCGAGCCGGTGCCCGCGAGCGCGCTGCCGAGGATGCTCCACCGCGTGGGATCGGCGCGCGCCTTTTACGGCTGCGCCGCCGCGATGGTCCTCTGCGCGTTCGCGTTGACAGTCCTCGGCAGCGCGTACGAGCTCCTTCACCACCGCGCCGGCGTCGTCTTCGTCGGGCTCGCGACGGCGATGCTCGCGCTCTTCGGCCTGGCCGCCTACGGCGCCTCGGAGACAATTCCCCTCGACGTCGCGATCGACGCCTGGGGAATCACGTTCGCCGGCGCGCGCACCCCGTGGGCAGCCGTCCTCGGCGCCCGCATCGAGCGGCCCGCGAGGCGGACGACGTTCGTTCGCGTCGAGACGCGTGGCGGCACGTGGCGTCTGGGACCCACGTCGCCGGAGAACGCGCGCCGAATCGCCGACGCCTGCTCTGCCCACCTTGCATGACGCGCGGACTGGGCCCGTGTCGGAGTGCTAGGGTAAATGGGGGGTCTTCTCGGGAGACTGACATGCGAGCGATCGGCTACCAGTTTGCAGTCGTCTGGCTCGTCGCAGCGTGCGGCGGCAATAGCTTCACCCAGGGCCCGCCGACGGGCGGCGGCGCGGGCGATTCCGGGGCGCGGGAGACCGGCGGCCCCTCGCCTGACGCGAGCGGCGGTGGCCCCTCGCTCGACGCGAGCGGCGGCGGCCGCTCCGACGGCTCCTCGGCCGAGGCTGGGGACTCCGGCGCTTCCCCGAACGCCAGCATCCCGTGCGGGTCGAAGGCGTGCTCGGGCACGACGCCCGTCTGCTGCCTCGGCACGACGCCCGACTGCGCGCACCTCCAGTGCGGATGCGCAACGACCCTCAACTGCGCCAGCGACGCCGACTGCTCGCCCCTGACCCCCGTTTGCTGCATCGGCAAGCGAACGCCGGACGCGACCTGTGCGACGCCGCGTACTGCCTCGCGGTGCGAGGTCGCGTGCCTCACCGGGACCGTCCAGATGTGCGATCCCGCGGCGAACACGCAGACTTGCATCACCGGACAGTGCTCGAGCGACTCCGGCGATCTGCAGAGCGCCGGCTTGCCCGCGAACGACGGCTACGGCGTCTGCAAGTAGCCCCCGCGGGTCGCGGCGCGCCCGCTGGTTTGTTGGCCCCGTCGAGGCCGGGCCCCCTACGATCGTCGCCCATGCGTCCCGTGCTCCATGCCGACTGCCCGCGCGCGCTCCTGCGGCGCTCCGTAGAGATTCCCTGCGAGGTCGTTCGCGCGCGCGACTACTCCGTCGTCGCCACGCGCGTGGTCGACGTCTGCGCGCACGGCATGCTCGTCGAGAGCGACGCGCCCGTGCTCACCGGCGAGGACCTGCTCGTCCTCTTCCGGAGCCCGTGGGGCGACTGGTACGACTGCGACGCGACCGTCGCCCGCATCCTGCACGGGCGGCGCCGCTGGGACGATCTGCGAGGTATCGGCATCGCGTTCGAGCGCCTCGATCCCTGGCGCGAAATCATGCTCTGCGAGTCGCTGCGCGAAGCCCCGGTCGCGCCGCGGCATCTGGCGAAGCGTTCGGCCGCACTCGCGCGCGCCTGAGAGCACGTTCAGCGGCCAGGCCCTGCACGAGTCCAGGAAAACGGCTGGCGACGGCCCACTTCGCACGACACAATGGCCCGCGTGACTGACGCCCGCAAGCCGCGGCAGGCCACTTCGGGCGTTGAGACCGGGACGGCGTCCTCGCTCCTGCGAGGACTGGTGACGCCGGCGCAGCGATCGCCCACTCCGCGGCACCGACCCGGCATCCCCGTCCCGGGCGAGATCATCGCCGGGAAGTTCGCCGTCGAAGAGATCCTCGGCGAAGGGGGGATGGGCGTGGTGCTCGCGGCGCGGCACGCGCAGCTCGGGCAGCGCGTCGCCATCAAGTTCCTCATCGGGCAGGCGGCCGCCGACGCCAACGCAGTGGCGCGCTTTCTCCGCGAGGCACGCGCGGCCGCGGTGCTCTCGAGCGAGCACATCGCGAAGGTGCACGACGTGGGAACGCTGGAGACCGGCGAGCCCTACCTGGTGATGGAGTGCCTGGCGGGCGCCGACCTCGGCGAGATCGTCCACCGGCTCGGGAGCCTTCCGGTCGCAGACGCCGTCAGCGCCGTCCTTCAGGCGTGCGAGGGGCTGGCGGAGGCGCACGCGCGCGGCATCATCCACCGCGATCTGAAGCCGTCGAACCTCTTCGTCACGAAGCGGATGGACGGGACGCCGCTCGTGAAGGTGCTCGACTTCGGCATATCGAAGATGACCGAAAGCCTCGACGGCGAAAAGCAGAGCCTCACCGCGAGCGGCCTGGTCATGGGGTCGCCGTTCTACATGTCTCCCGAGCAGATCAAGAGCGCGCGGGATGTCGACGTGCGTAGCGACGTCTGGGCGCTCGGCGTGATCCTCTATGAGCTTCTCACAGGCGTCGCCCCGTTCGCGGGCGAGACCATGGGGGAGACGCTGGCGAAGATCTTCTCGGAGACGCCGGCTCCTCTTCGCACCCTGCGCCCCGAGGTGCCGGACGCGCTCGCGTCCGGCACCTCGGGGCGCAGGGTGCGAAG